>CALREJ010000014.1 GCA_943355155.1 Candidatus Peribacteria bacterium | reverse complement strand
GAACGACGTGGCGTGCGGGCGGGAAGGAGAGGGTCGGGGTGAGGCAATCAATAAAATTCCTCTCTCAAACTGCTACACTCCCCCTATGTTCGACCTCCCCCGTTTGCCATCCGCCAAATCCCTTCTCCTCATTGCAGCGGGATTCTTCGGCATTGCTTTCCTCATCTACGGATGGTCGTTGCATAACCCATTCGTGCGGTGGGACGACGGAATGTTGATCTATGAAAATCCTGCGATTCGTGCGATCAACTTTTCGTCGCTCAAGTGGATCTTCACGCATTTTGATCCGGAGCTCTACATCCCGCTCACCTTCTTCACGTATCAAATCGATTATCTGATCGGTGGCATTCAGCCCTTTCAATATCATTTTGATAATTTGGTTCTTCATACACTCAATGCATTATTTGTCGCATGGTTATTTTTTCTTATTTTTCGCCAACGTGCGCTCGCAATTTTTTGCGGACTTATTTTTCTTGTGCATCCACTCCACACGGAAGCGGTGGAGTGGGCGAGTGCGCGGAAGGATGTGCTATCTACGTTTTTCTTTTTGGGATCAATCATCGCCTACCTGTATTGGCATGATCCACGAGCAACGAGCAACGAGAAACGAGCCAACAAAAATCGGTATTCTTTCTATTGCCTCAGCCTTCTTTTGTTCCTCCTAGGCCTCCTCTCCAAAATCATGGTCGTCACATTGCCGGTTGTCCTATTGCTCATTGATTGGTTGATGCATCGTCCGATCAATCGAAAAATGTTTGTTGAGAAAATTCCCTATTTCGCACTGTCGATTGTGTTTGGTTTGATCGGTGCTCTCGGAAAAGAACGATTGATTCTTGCGACATCACTGTGGTTGAAAATTCTGATGGGCATGAAAAGTCTGTCGTTTTATCTGCATCAATTTTTCTGGCCCACAAGACTTTCCCTTCTGTATCCGTACCAGGAGGACATTACCCTCACATCGCCGGATTTTTACATTCCAACGATCGTCGTGCTGATGTTGATCGTTGTTGCATTCGTTGTGCGCAATCGTATGCGTGCTGTGACAGTGGGAATCATTTTCTACATCATCACCGTTGGTCCCACTCTTCTTAACTTCACGAAGGGGGGCGATATGGATATTTATTTTGCCTCTGATCGATATGCATATATTCCATCGATCGGGATTATTCTTGTCATTGGAGCGATTGCTCATTTCTTTTTTCATCATCATAAAAATCTCTCGATCGCCAGCGCCTGCATTATTATTCTCATTCTTTCAGCCCTTGCATACAAACAATCCCTTGTCTGGACGGACACGCGTTCACTTTTTCTGAATGTGATTCGTCTCTACCCCGACTCCTCTCACGTCGCGCACAATAATCTTGGGAATATGTATCGCTTGGATGGTGATCTTACTGCTGCGATCGATGAATATAAGCAATCGCTCGTGATCCGCCCGCACGCAAAAACATACAGCAATCTTGGTGCTGCTTACAGAAAACTCAAAGACTATCCCCAAGCAATTGATGTGTACCAAAAAGCACTCGCACTCAATGACTACAGCCCCCATGCGCATTTTGGGATGGGGATTATTTATGCGGATCAAGGAGATTTTACCGCTGCAGAAAAGGAGTATCGTCGTGCGATTGAACTCGACCCCACGTACATCGATGTCTACGTAAATTTCGGCGCACTCTTCGCCGCGCAAAATAATTTCACCGCCGCGATTGAGCAATATCAAAAAGCCCTCGCGATCAATCCGTACAATCCAAGCGCAGAGTATAACCTCGCCGTTGCCTACGACTCACTCGGAAAAGTCGACGAAGCGATTGATGCCTATCAAAAAACAATTTCGTTTGATCCTACGTCCATTTCTGCGCGGATCAACCTCGCATTGCTTCTCTATAACAAAAAAGCCGACCGCCAAGGCGCCATCGACCAGTTCCATGCGATCCTCCACATCAATCCGCAGAATCGGACGGCGTTGGCGGCGTTGAAGCAGATGGGGGTGACGAATTGAGAATGTAATCTTTACGCTTTCGTCAGTTCATCGAGTTTGCTCTGTCGGGACTTGGAGATTGTTGGCCTAAAAAATTTTTCAAGAATTGCAGTAAAGCTGCACCCCGATTCTGAACAGGGGCAGGTTCTGTTTCATGTAATTCTGTTGCCTGTAATGAAGCACGTCTGATTTTTTCTTTCTCCTTTTCGACTAATAATCTTCCTACACGCTCTTTTTCTGATGTAAGAACTGCCATTTGAAATGTGCTACTCTCTGGAATCTCATCAAGCAGTTTTCTCATGAAAGCGATATAACTTAAAACTGTAGCTTCTCCAATTACAGGCAAGCAAACTGCAATATTTCTCTCGAATTCTTGTGCCAGCCGTTCGTCAGAATTTTCTCTCTTGATAAATAAAGAAGGTATTGAGAGGCATGGTGGAAGCTTCTTCAGCAGAAGTCAATGTAAGAGTGATTACCCCTTCATCAACTCCTCAAACTTCCCCTCCTCCGCATCTTTCCCGATCACCACCAGTCGCAATTCCTCTGGCCGCAGTAATTTCTTTGCCAGTGCGTCGACTTGGTCTTTGGTAACGTTATCGATAGCCTTGAAGTAGTCGGGGATGTCGCGGACGTGGGGGTAGAGGAGGAGTTGCTTGCCGTAGAAGTGTGCGAGTTCTTCGCTGTCCTCCAGCGAGAGCGTGATTTTTCCTTTCATGAATGCTTTGGCGCGGATGAGTTCGTCTTGTTCTACGCCTTTTTCTGCACAGAGCAGGTATTCATGTTTGATCGCTTTCAGGGCTTCATCGAGTCTTGATTGATCGACTCCTGCGCGGGTTGTGAGGGCACCTGCATCGAGATAGCTGTCTGTTTCGGTTGAGATGTAGTAACAGAGTCCGCGGGCTTCGCGGATCTTCAAAAACATGCGGCTGCTCATGTTGCCGCCGAGGATCACCGCGAGCATTTTGTGGACGAAGTGGTTTGCATCGAGGGAGGAGACTGCTGGCACACCGAAGACGAGGTGTGCTTGTTCGGTGTTTTTCTTACGGAGCAGCATCTTTTTATCGCCATATTTTTCAAGCTTCTGAAATTTACGATCTTTGCCGCCGCTGAGTGCTCCAAAATATTCTGTCGCGAGTTTCATTGCTTCGGCCTCGGTAATCTTTCCCGAGAACGCGAGCACACAATTATGCGGGCCATACAGATCATCTTTGTGTTTCTGGAAATCTGCCTGCGTTACAGAGCGAATCACTTCTTCGGTTCCAATCGTGTCCCAACCAAGTGGATGATCTCCAAAGAGCAGTTCTTCAAAATCCCACCCTGCGCGGTACATGGGGGTGTCTTGGTACATGCGCTCTTCTTCCATGATCACACCGCGTTCCTTGTCGATCTCCTCCGGTGGAAAATAGGCGTGGAGGAGCATGTCGCTGAGAACATCGCAGGCGAGGCGTGTTTCCTCGGCCGATACCTTCACGTAGTAACCTGCATATTCTTTGCCCGTGAATGCATTGAAATCGCCGCCCACACCATCGATTGCCGCACTCACTTCCTGCGTCGTCTTATATTTTTTGCCGCCCTTGAAGAACATGTGCTCGAGAAAATGGCTGATGCCACGCTCGCTCTGGATTTCATACCTCGATCCCGCGCCGGCAAAGACCATCACGGTGACAGATTGTGTGCCCTCGACGGGGGCGGTGAGGACGCGGAGGCCGGAGGGGAGGGTGGAGAGGGAGTACATAAGAGGAATTGTTGCTTGTTGGCTGAGTTGGCTGGTTGGCTCGTTATGAGTGTACAGCGAACTTCAGAAACAGAAATACAAGAAATATTACGAGGAGGGGGAGACCGATGTAGAGGCCGAGGCCGAGAGATTCTTTTTTGTCACTCGTGAGACTTTTATAAACGCTCAGTCCTCCATACATTAGTCCGACACAGAGGAGGGGGAGATCGCCGGTTTCGAGCCACCGCAAAGATGCAGTCGCTAAGATATCATTTACATGAAGGAGATATGCCACAAAGAAACTCGCACCCAAGACGTAAAACAGGATTGCCGAGAGGGTGTGGAGGTAGCGGAGCATGTGAGGGGAATAATAGATCAATGCTGCAGTTAGGGACAGGTGGATGGTTGTTGGCGGGTTGGCGGAGTTGGCTTGTTGGCTGGTTACTCGTTTTCCTTTTAAAATGGTTCATACTTCTGAAAAAGCTACGTGTTCAAAAAAGCCAGCCAACTCGCCAACAAGCCAACCAGCAACATCATCATCACTTCGCCTTCTTCTGCACCGTCAAACGCTTTCTTCCTGCACTTCTGCGGCGAGACAGCACTTTTCGTCCATCCGCGGTCTTCATCCGGGATAGAAATCCATGTCTTCGCAGACGCCGACGCCAACGTAACTTTCCAAGCATTGTGCGGGGGAGACTACGATAGCGAGCTAGCTACGTCAAGTAGAAGCCACTTTGTTCGTGCGGGGGACTCCTTTACTCGCTAATTCGTCTATTCGAGAAAGAGGAGTATTCATTATTCATAAGCCATTTATTCGTATTTCACGCGCACATCCTCGATTCCTTCATCCTTGTTTGCGGCTCTAGCTAAAAGGAATAAACAATCACTCAGGCGGTTTATGTAGCGGATCACTTCGGGATTGATCGTATTTTCCTTTGACGCGGCCACAATCCAGCGTTCTGCGCGCCTGCAGACTGTGCGGGCAAGGTGCAAAAATGCGGCAGCTTTGCCTCCTCCCGGCAAAATAAACCATTGTTGAGCGGGAAGTGAGGATTCCAATTCTGTAATCCAGTGTTCCAGTGCCGTTGTCATACTTGGATGGATCTTACTTTGATCATTTTTGATAGAAGCGAGGTCTGCGCCAATTGCGAAGAGTTCGTGCTGGATGCGCGTGAGCTCTGCATGAATGCCATTTGAAAGATTTCCCTCCGCAATCGCCATCCCAATCATCGCATTCAATTCATCCACCGTCCCGATCGCATGCATTCGTGCATCGGCTTTGCTCACTCGGCTCCCACCAAAAAGCCCTGTCTCTCCTTTGTCGCCGGTTTTGGTGACGATGGTCATGGAAGCAGCGTATCAGAGAATCTTTGTAGCGCAGAGATCCGTTGCTTACTGTCGGAAAAAGAGTGTGAGCTTCGTGACGTCGTAACTATCACGTTCCCAATGACATCACATATTTTTTCAGTCGGTTGTATGCAATTTCATGTGCAAGACTGTTGATATGGAGAGCAGCAGCTTTCGGATCACATACATCGAGTGTGATCAATCTTTTTTGCATAAACAAACTACTGCGCAACTGTTCACGTAGTTGCTCGATTTCTGCTTTTGGCGCGTTCATCCCAAGTAACACGTGCATATTGGCAACATGTTGAGCAAGCAAGGGATCGACCCGAAATTCCTCCGAGGCATCGCGTCCATTCAGAATCATTCCTTGTGTAAGCACGGCACGGATATCCTGCTCCGCGCGCTGCTCTGAGTTCAGAGCTAGTGATACTGATTGTTCCTGAGTTGCGTTTTGCATGAAAAGATAGGAAAGAAATACAAAAACCCCCCAAGCATCTGGCGCTCGAGAGGGAAGGGAGAAAAGTTTTTACCAGCTCACCTTCGCGCCGAGCGCGAGATAATAATGGAGCTGATAATGATGAATTGCTTCAACAAAGTAGGTGCATTGTAAGTCATCCGTTTTCCCTGTCAAATGTTGGAAGAAGCAATTTAGATATTTTCTTACTCAGATTTTTCTATTCCAAAAAAATTCAAGCCCGCGTCAGCGAGTGCATTTTCCACTTCTTCTTTGATATCAGCGATACACGCAGTAACCTCAGCTTGTTTCTCCGGTGCGATTGAATAAATTGTACCCCCCTCTTTGAGAGTCCTACGAACACTTGGACTTTGGAGCACTCGATCGAGCTCTGCATCATTTATGTCAACTCCTTGATCGCCCAGCATCTTCTTGAGAAGGTCTGGTGAAAGACCAGATGGATGCCCATCAAGAATTGCTAAAGTCCGACGTTCGAAGTCTATTTTCTGTTTTTCCATGTTTATATTATAGCAAAAATATAAAATTTAAGCAAGTGATCTGAAGTGTCATGCAGACATCAGGCTCCCATCATATGCAAAACTTTCTCATGCTCTTTCTTCACTTCGTCTTCCGTCAGTGTGCGTTCCTGTGAGCGGTATGTGAGGCGGAGAGTGAGCTGATAGGCATCTTCATTTTTCTTTTGATACAAATCGTGAATCACAATGCTTTCGAGGAGAGTACTTTCACTCTTTGCTTTCGCGAGCAGATCTGCCACATGCGACGAATGTGTGCGGGGGATGGTGATGTCGTAGGAAACGGCGGGGAAAAGAGGCAGAGGTTTTGCGGATGCGTGTTTTGCGGAGAGTGCGAAGAGGGTAGAGATGTCGAGCGTGGCGGCTGCGGCGCGAGCGGGGAGATCGAACGTTGCGCGGATAGTCGGATGAATTTCAAACACGGTGCCGATCACTTTTCCTTCATACGTGAGCTCGGCTGTGCGGCCGGGGTGTGCGTAGGCGGGAATGTCTTTCATTTCTTTGACATCGATTTCATACCCCGCATGTTTTGCGGCAAGCATGATGTTTTCTTTTGCCTCCAAAAATGGATCGTGCAGCAGGTCTGTGTCGGTGCGACTTGCGATGAGTGAGGAGAATTCTACGCGCTCGGGTTTTCCCTTGGTAAACACATGGCTCCAGTGAAATGTTTTAAGAGTTTCCTCAACAAGTCGAATATTTTTTTCTGCGTGGACGAGGAGATGAGGAAGCGTGCTTGTTTGGAGCAGTGCTGTTTCTTCCCCGAGAGGATTTTCGATTTCGATCGCGTGCGTTACCGGCATCATCACTTTTTTCATGACGTGCTCACTGACAAACGACAGCGGAACGATCTCGAAATAGTTTTGGGATTTAAGTGTATCGCGCATGGTATGCAGACGATTGTCTCGCTCTGGGATTCGTAATTCTGCAGTGGGCATCACACCCTCGAGTTTGTCGTACCCGTAGATGCGGCCGACTTCTTCGATGATGTCGTGGGAGCCGCGAATGTCTCGCAGGCGGTGGAGGGGAGCGGTGACAGACAAGACACTAGCTTCCGGCTTCCGGCTTCCGGCTTTTTTTACTTTAAAACCCAGATCTTCCAAGATCTTCACGATTATTTTTTCGGGGATATCGATGCCGAGAGACATACAGATTTGTTCGGTTGTGAGTTCAATCGTCGGAGCTTTTCCGTTGTCGCCGTAGGACTCCAGACTCGATACAAGTTTTGCGTTCGGGAGGAGTTCTAAGAAGAGTTCTAAGGCGCGGATGAAGCCTTGCTCGGTCGTGATCGGCGGGACTCCTTTTTCGTAGATTGTTGCAGCGTCCGTGCGGTGGTTCGTGCCGAGGATTGCGCGGCGGATGCTTGCTGGGTCGAGCGAGGCGGCGTGGAGGTAAATATGTTTTGTGGATTCCTTCGTGCTCGACCGGAGCCCTCCCATGATTCCAAGAAGATCAAAAATTCCTTCGTCGTCATTCAAAATCAACGCGCCATCGGGCAATTTTCTTTCAACATCATCGAGCGTTCTGATCACCTCATCTTTCTTGGAGAGTCGCACATGCACGGTGCCGCGGATATCGTCGGCATCGAAACTGTGTAAAGGGACACCAATCTCACTCGTGATGTAGTTCGTGATATCCACAGGCAGGTTCACACATCTCCATCCGACCGCTTCGAGTTTTTTCTTCATCCAGTCTGGTGTTTCCCCGAGTCCATCAATCGCAATTTCACAGCCGAGGTAGCGGGGAGTGAGCTCAGGGCAATCACTCTTCATGTGGACCTTCCCTTTCGTCGATGGGAATTTCGGCATCTTCCATACAGGTTCCTTTTTCCATTTCGCAAGTCCAATCGCGACACATTCACGGGCGAATCCCACATGCGAAAAAAGATCGGGGCGCATGGTGATGGCGGTGTTGTTGATGTGGAGGATGGTGTCGGTGAGATTAAATAATTCCTTGAGTGGTGTGCCAGCTTCGAACGTAGATTGTTGCTTGTTGGCTTGTTGGCTAGTTGCTAGTTGCGTGAATCTGGAAAGATTAATTACCGGTCGCTCACCATCTCCTTTTTCATGAGGGCACAGATCCATCAGATCCAGTTCTTCTGCAGCGCAGATCATCCCTTCGCTTTCGATGCCGCGGATTTTTACTTTTGTGAGTGTCACTGTCTCTGTTCCGTGTTTCACTGTTGCGCCAACATGCGCGAATGCGATCAGCATTCCTTGCGAGAGATTTGTTCCCCCGCACACGACTGTCTTCGTTCCTTTATCCGTCTTCACCGTACACACACTTAGTTTGTCCGCGTTCGGGTGCTTCTCCAGTGTGAGGATTTCACCGACGCAGCAGTGCTTCAAAAACTTTCCCTGCTCCTCCACTTCCTCGACTTCCGCCGTGCCAAGTGTCAGGCGATCTGCAATCGCGTGCGGATCTGTTTCAATCCACGTGACAAAATCCGATAGCCAGTTGAGGGAGATCTTCATGAGAGGCAGGATACATTAGAGACGAGGGCGTGTCATGGTGAGCATGGACGAACCACGACACGTTGTCTGTCAATCTTTTTCGTTCCTCTCCCCCTGTACCATTCACTTCTCTTCCCCTTCCTACTTTTATGTTCACCAAATCCAAGAAAAAATCTGATGGCATGTGCCAAGTGTGCACGGGTCTCGCGATCGTCCTCGGCGTGCTCGCAATTCTTTCCACCATCGCTTCTGTGATTGGTGTATATATGGCGCACTTCCCATCCACGGGCGCAACGTTTGGAACAGCCGTCGATTCCTTCGCTCTTATCGCCCTCGCACTCAACCTTTTCCTTCTGAAAAAACTGGCTGGCGGTTGTCCGTGTCAGTGTGAGGTGAAGAAGTGAGAATTTTTCTTTGAAATACTGAAGGCACCTTTCGGTGCCTTTTCTTTATATATTTGACGTTGAGTGCGAGTGGATGATCCCCCTCCTCTCTGCTTCGGCATGCAATGCTTTATATTTCTCTTGATTTCCAAACAGCCCACGAAGCATTGGTAAATCACGCAAAAAACCAATGATGGGTGCAGATCCAATATTGTTCGCTGCAATTTTCACCATTGCATCCTGTAATTCTTTGTCAGAAAGCTCGTGTGGTTGTTTTTCCATATGAGTGTATTTTGAATGCAATGGGAAAATATGTCAAGTATTTGCTGGTGAATTCAGGGTGGCTTTCTTTTTGATTGAGCATAGCCACACAATCCTTATACTATGCGTCCATGTTTGGAGAGGTCGCAGATTGCATGCCTAGTGCAAGCACGACCAATCCAATCGATTCTTTCAATCATCATTACATACGGAGAGGTCGCATAGTGGCCTAGTGCGCACGCTTGGAAAGCGTGTGTCCCTGAAAGGGGACCGAGGGTTCGAATCCCTCCCTCTCCGCCATTCGACGCGCTTTGCTTGCTCATGGCAAACCACGGGTTCTTTTTGTGTGCGACGTGACTTCGCCATTTATGCCACATTTGCTGCATCAGCCTGCCATGACATCTGCGCAGTCTGACGTGATTTTGCCTTACCCCAACTGCGCCATACACCGGGGTTTCTGAGTGAGAATGTTCGTGCGATAGCGTCTGCTTGTAAATGCAAAGCCCCATAAGACTTTGTGGCATTTTTTGGATCCGCAAGGAGTGTTACCATCGCTGCTTCGTAGATGTTCGCGTAGGCCTCATCTCCCGATGTGTCCGTGATACCGTTTGCGACATTGGTCGTGTGACGTTTGCCTGCAAGGAAAATAGTGATACGGCCAGGTTGTCCCTCGGGATCTGTAAAATCATCCATAGCTTCCTCCAGCCCTGCTCCGTAGCAACTCATTGTATTCACCGTGAATTTAATGTGTGGGAATTCTTTGAACACATCGAGAAGATCGGTCGCCCGTAATTTTCCACCGTCATAATATGCTGCTGTATTATCGCCATGAGCGAGCAGGTTGATGTACACACTGGATACTTTTTTCTCTTCCACCAAAATACGTATTTGTTCTCGTGCAGCCGCAACGGGATTCACACCGTCTTTCACATCCACGAGTCCTGCAGAGGTGACATCGTATCTATTTTTCAGAAGTGACGGGAATTTTTCTACTGATTCCCGCATTCTGTTCACAACCATTTTTTTATCCTGACCGTCCATGAGTGTGAGACAGCCGACTGTCGAACCTTTTTCCGCCAGCTCGAAGGAGCCCACTTCTGCAGGATCATCTTTTTCGCTTTTATCGTACTGTTTTGCCAAGTCCATGTACCGCCGTAGACGCACAGGATCCAGATCTCCGTTGCTTTTAAAGAGTGCATCCCATGGCAACAGTAAGCCAATGTCCGGATTTTGCTTGTCAAATAGGTAGACGTTCTCTGCGCAGCCTTTCACCTTGTCTACGTAGTGATCACTCATGAGGCCCCATTGTTCTTTCGGTTCATTTTGGCCTACGGTGATGGAGACGCTGTTTTTTGCGCCCTTCTCACCGGTGCCTGTCACCTGAATATCTTTCAATGGATTTTTTTCCGCATCGAGTAAGCCACGTCTGACTTCCGGAGGGAATAATTGATATTCTCGCGGCTTACTACCTGCGTCGGTCATACTTTCCTTAAATTTTTTCTGACGCTCGATCCATACTCCAATTTTCGTTGGGTCGATCGTTACCTCTTCGCGCACACCGGTACGTATGCGCATGTACACGTTATCTCGTGGCTTATCACTGAATCGCTCATCAAAGAACTGTCGCAGCGATTCTTCGCTCAGCGATATATTGATCGTTGCATAATTTGATACTCCGCGCCTGTGTTCCAGTTTTCCGTCGATCAGATATAAGGTCAGTTTACTTACTTCCTTTTGTACGTCCGGGTCCAGTCTGCTGAAGACAGATGTTAACTTTTGAGCGATTGCTTCCGGAGGTATTTTCTTTTCTATATTTTCCACTTTCACGTTATTTTTTATCGTGTTAGGCAACAGTCGTTGCAGCTGCAATGTAAAGACTTCATCTTTAAGCTCCGATCGAATCACCTGAAGAAGTTTTTCTTCCGGCTGTATGGTGACATCAATAAAAAGGTGGGTAAAACTATGAAAGGAACCTCGGCCCTTTTCCAGAATACACAGACCTAATTTTCTGAGTGCCAACTGTTCATCGGGCGAGAGTTTAGTGACTGCAGTCTCGAATCGAGAGAGGCCAAGCTTTATCTCCGCAAAATCTTTCACTGTGTCGCTATCAACAGATATTCCGTTTATGATTTTCTTATCTACCAATGGTTTCCCTTGATTCTCTATTAATTTTTGCTCTGCTTTATTCACTGCATCATTCTTTTTATTTTCCGGTGGTTCGTCCTTTTTCTTTTGCAGAAAAAAATCACGAATGTGTTCTTCTGATTCGCGAATATTAATATGGGCAATGTTTAAATTTCCGGAATGGTGGCTGTCGCCGTCTTCCAGATAAATCCATATTCTTTTTTCACGAAGTTTTGCCTGAACATCTTGCGGAAGTTTCAATAAGACGTTGCAAAGTTTTTCCGCAACTTCCTCTCTATTTGTGCTTTTTTTTAACCGACGACTATAGATTTGATCGACTAAATCGCGGGGTAGTTTTTTTTGGATCTGTAATGCGAAGACGTTTTCTGCAAGCTCTCTTTGCAGTATTTTTTTCATTGCATCATTTGTTTCTGTGACATCCAGCTCGAGCCATGAATAATCGCTCATAGACTGCGTGCCCATCGGCACAATAACCAAAGATACTTTCTTCAGTGCTTCTTGTTCTTCGGGCGAGAGAGTACGTGCGACCTCTCTGAAGCGAATCAGCCCATCACGAATTTCTGTAAAATCACCAATTACACGCTCGTCCCTACTTGTATTATTCGTGATTTTTTCTCTACTAAATGTATCAATAATTTCATCCAACTTCTTTTTACTATTGATGGGTCCGGATGGTAGTACTTCTTGAGTTGCTTCTTTTTGGCTTTGTACACCTTGTATTCGTTCTGTGTAGGTATTTTCAGGCCTTGCTGTTGTTTGTTGTATTCTTGATTCTGCCGTGACGGTTTGCTGAGGCTGACGTGAGCGTATCTCTGTATTTTTTGCTTGCACATTAGCGGCTGACGTGTGCATCTGTTTTATTTCATCTCCATTTTTTTCTTGCAATCCTGTCTCCGCATTTCTTTTGCTCTGAGTGACGTCCGCACCATTCGTTTGTGTTTTTGCCTTTCTGATCAGTGTCCATCTCTGCCCGTCATACATCTGGATTGAGTCATTTTTCTCATTCCAGCTGTACATTTTACTGTCCCTTTTCCAGTACCAAAAATGTTCTTTACCAAATGCGATCGTTGTCCACCTATGGCGAAAACCATCTTCCGGTACGGAATTCCATTTTGATTGTTCCTGCGATCGATCAGTATTGCTCAATACAGGAGATGTCGTTCGGAGGTCAGGTTGAGACATGGGTGCCACCTTTCCTGAAAATATTTTCTCGTATTTTTCCATTGTATTTGCCAGCCCCTGCAAAATTCTTTGCTTCTCCGTTTCAGTTCCCCGGTACGTTACAGCAAGTCTATTGTACTCATCGCTAAATTTTGACCAGTCCCTTCTCCTTCCATACGTCGAGTAAAAATCTTCCATTCGAGTGCGCAGTGTCGCAATTCGTTCTTCGATAGTGTTTACGTTTGCCCCTTCCGGAGTGTTACCTGCGATTTCTTGTCGAGGTCTTTGTTGCTCAAACCAGATCAATCTTGATTCGCCATTCGATTTTAGGGCTCTATTTTTCATAGATTTTTATGTATTTTTGAGTGCGTTTTCTGCTGCCTTATTTTCCACATGCCTTTCGGAATCCTCCATTTCCTTCCGATCGATGCGATGGAAGTTTTTTTCGGCCTGTTTCATAAAAGTATCCGATTCCTGCAGTACTTTTTCCTGTTCCTCTTGTACCGTTGCAAGATCCGTGTTCGCCGTCTGTAATTCTTTTATCAGTGTTTCACGTTCTTTCGGAGTCAGTGTCTGCGCGATTTCCGTCGCGCGCATTTTTATAGTATCGGGTATATGTGCCAATAGGTTCAGTGAAGTACTGAAATTGTGTATGTTCATATGTTTCTGAAAATCAGAATATTATACCTCAAAAATGGCATTATTACAATAATTTAATAGCGCGTCTCCACCGTAAAAGAGCGTGATATACTGCATGTATCATGCAAAATATGTTTGTTCATCCTGCTATTTTCACAAAATACCCCGATCTTCGCATCGGTATTCTGGTTTGCAAAAATGTATCGAATGCAGAGTCACATCCGGAGATTACTTCTCTCCTCAGATCTGCAGAAACGAATCTGCGAAGCCAAATCTCAAATCCAGACACTCTCAAAGATCATTCTGTGATCGCAGCGTGGCAGGAGGTTCATCGGAGTTTCGGAAGTAATCCGAATAAATTTCCTCCGTCGATCCAAGCCCTTGCAAAGAGAGTGGCGAAAGGCGGAGAGCTTCCGTCGATCAATCCGCTTGTTGATCTCTACAATGTTATTTCGCTTAAGCATCTTTTGCCGATTGGCGGAGAAGACATCGATCAGTCCAGTGGCGACATCCAACTTACGTTTTCAGATGGAACAGAAACATTTACTGCCCTCGGTGAAACAGAGAATGATCCACCAGTTGCCGGTGAAGTGATCTACTGCGACGATATCGGTGTCATCTGCCGCCGCTTCAACTGGCGCGAAGCAGCAAGGACGTGCCTCACGGAGAAAACAAAAAATGCGGTGCTTGTGATCGAATCGATTCCTCCCACGATGGAAACAGAACTTGAAGCAGCTCTCGCGAAATTGCAGAAGCTTGTGGAGAAATATTGTGGGGGAAATGTGCAGCGGTTTCTGCTGAGTGCTGAGCAGCAAATCGTAGCTTTATGACCGTCGAATGTTTGAGGAGTATGATTCATTCATGTCCTTCCCCGTTGTTCTCTCCCTCGAACTCCTCGCACTCGCGACCCAGTTACATATTCAACCAGAGGACGTCATCGAGCAATTTACTCGTGGTACCGGAAAAGGCGGACAGAAGATGAACAAGACCTCGAGTACGGTGTACTTGAAACATATTCCCACGGGTATCGAAGTCAAAGTGCAGCGGCACCGAGAGCAAAGTAAAAATCGGTTGTCTGCATGGAAACTTCTTGTTCTTAAACTGGAAGCGAGGCAGAAAGGCGCGCAGTCGAAGATCCAAAAAAAGATGTTCAAGATTCGTAAACAAAAAGCGCGTCGCTCACGCAAGGCGAAGGAGAAGATGCTCACAGAAAAACATCATCGGGCGGAGATTAAGGAAGGGAGGAGGGATGTGATTGGATAAGGAAATTTTCTTACCCCTCTCCCTAACCCCCTCCCCCGGGGAGAGGGAAATACAAAAAAACCTAAGTCCTAGTTCCTAACTCCTAAGTCCTAATCATGCCTTCTTCCCTGCCTGCATTCTCTTTGCCAGTGTCCTCAAATACGCAGCAGACACTTTCATCGTCTTGTATTCACCTGTCACAGGGTCCATCACGCGCTTTTTTTGGATATTTGCCTTCCAGGAGCGGCGTGTTGAGCGCAGCGAATGGCTTCGGGTGTTTCCGAAAGATGTTCGTTTGCCGGTTTTGACGCATGTTCTTGCCATGAGTTGCGAGACTGTAGCGATAGTTCCGAGAATGGTCAAATGTAAAAAGATCGCTATTCTACCGATGATGACTGCACTTTCCCCCTTTCTCAACCCCACCTACATCATCGCGATCCTTATTGCCGTGTCGTTTCACGAATGCGCACATGCCTTTGTGGCCCATCGACTCGGTGACCCTACAGCGCGGGAGAATGGTCGGTTAACCTTGAATCCCATCGCGCATCTCGATCTTGTCGGGGCGATTTTGTTTCTCACAGTTGGGTTTGGATGGGCAAAGCCTGTGCCGGTGAACAGTAGTTATTTTAGAAAGCCGAAACGCGATCTGTCACTTGTCGCGCTTGCGGGGCCAGTCAGCAATCTGATTCTCGCATTCATCGCCTTCCTCATCCTCTTTTTCGTTACGCACGGAAATTCGCTTTCTGCAGAAGGGCTGTTGCAGCATCCGGATAATTCCAACATCGGTCTCGCGGTGCTTCTTCAGATTCTCCAAAGCTCTATTTTCGTAAATCTCGCGCTGATGGCGTTCAACCTGATTCCTCTTGCCCCCCTCGATGGCAGCAATATCCTCCGTGCTTTTATTCCATATCAGTTTGAGCAGCGGTACGAAGAATTTTCCCGCATCAGTCCTTTCATTCTTCTTGCGCTTGTGATTCTTCCAAATTCCTTTCTCTCCACATGGATCTATACGATCATCGGGTGGGTGCTTGCGGGGTTTTTTGGGGTAGTGGGTTGGATGTGAATGGAGCCACCGGCGGGAATTGAACCCGCGACCTACACATTACCATTGTGTTGCTCTACCAGCTGAGCTACGGCGGCTTGGGCGATCATCCTAACTTGCATTGGACTCATTTCCAACCGTATCCGTCCAGCTTTGCATCTGTTCGTTTCGTAGAGTGTGTAGCGCATTTTTCAGCGTATGGAGGCAGAGGAGGGCGCATTTCACGCGACGATTGCCAATGGGAACGTGGAGGAGTGCACGGATATCATCCGTCGTGAGCGCATCGATTGCTTCCGTTTTTTTACCTTCGAGCTCTTCCGCGATCATCGACATCGCGGCTTGGCTGATGGCGCAGCCGGTACCTGTCCAACGTAGATTGCTGATTGTTCCATTTTCCACTTTCATCGTGACCGTGATCGTATCACCGCAGCTGATATTTTTTTCTTCGTGTTGCACGGTTACATCGGGAAGTTCACCCTGCATGCGCGGATGTTTATAGTGATCGAGGATGTTTTCGGCGTAGAGGTCCATGAGGACGGAATTGAGTCCTTCGACAAGCTCAGGATGACAGCTATGGAAGGGATATAAAATTGAAAATTGAGAATGAGAGGGGAATTATTTTTTCAGAATTTTTATGGCTTTTGTAATTGCAGGAGTGAGGATGAGGATGTCATCTTTTGTTGTGTGGAGGCTGATACTGAGACGAGTGGAGGCGGGGATGCCGAGGGTGTCGTGGAGTGGCTGCGCGCAGTGGTGGCCGGCGCGGAGGCAGATGCCTTGTGATCCAAGAATATCGGTGAGGTCGTGCGGATGAACGCCATCTACGACAAAACTGATGCAGCCAAGGATCTGATCTGGATTTTTGGGTCCGAGAATATGCAGACCTTCGATTTTTTTCAGTTCAGAGAGTGCAAGTGCCAGCATTTCACGTTCATGATCTTGTCTATCTTTCCACGAAAATGTTTTTTGCCATTCGATTGCCGTACGAAGGCCAACCGCTTCCGCGATGGGAGGCGTGCCCGCCTCAAACTTGGCGGGAAGATCAGTTGCGACAAAATGCCCGCGGGTGACCTCTTTAATCATCATCCCTCCTCCTAAAAATGGGGGCATTGCACCGAGCAAATCTTTCTTCCCATAGAGCACACCGATGCCCGTGGGGCCGTAGATTTTGTGTCCGCTGAAGGCCAAAAAATCGCAGTCGAGATCTTGTACATCAATCTGCGCGTGAGCTGCGAGTTGCGCCGCGTCAACGATGACGAGAGCTCCTGCTTTGTGTGCGCTTGCGATCATTTCTTTGAGAGGCGGCAATGTTCCGAGGACATTGCTGAGGCCCGTGATCGCGACCATCTTCACTTTTTTTTCTGCGAGTTGTGATTCGAAAGAATCCATGCGGATCTGACCTTGTTGATCAACCTCGATCCAGCGCACGTCGATTCCTTTTTTTTCTTTTAATTGCAGCCAAGGCACGATGTTGCTGTGATGTTCGAGGATGGAGACGAGCACGGCATCACCTTCTTTCAAAAAATGTTCGCCATAACACCTTGCTACAAGATTGATCGACTCGGTCGAACTTTTTGTGAAGATGATTTCATCGGTCGATGATGCATTCAAAAATCTGCGGACGGATTCACGTGCTTTTTCATATTCGGTTGTTGCGCGCTCCGAGAGCACATGCATGCCACGATGCACGTTTGCGTTTGATGTCGTGTAAAAATCATTCATCGCATCCAAAACAATCTGGGGTTTTTGACTGGTCGCAGATGCATCGAGATACATCATCGGGTGATCATCAATTTTTTGCTGCAGCAGAGGGAATTGCCGGCGAATGGACGCAGAATCGAGACTCATGGACACTGGAGTATAGCGGAGAATCTCAAAGAGCGGTGACCTCCCAGACTTTTTCCGCTACACTGCGGCTTCTAAGATACTTCTTATGACTGAACGCCTGCACAACATCCTTAGAATTTCTCTTCTCAGCACGATTATCCTCTGGGGATTGTATACGTTTTTTCTGTATGTGAGCGTGCCCGTGCATCAATTGGTGTTGCTTTCCGATGCTGATCGAACGATGGTGACGAACGCCTGTCCGAGTGCGGCGGGGCTGTGTGTGGGGTGGTTTTCCTTATTTCCTGTGCTCAAACATGTCCTCGTTCGCGCAGAGCCTTTTCTGTGGTATTTCGTGTGGAGCGTCGTTCTTTTCTGTGTCCTTCTTGGATCGGAATTTTTTCGCAGTGGTCACTGGAATATTCGTTTCACGCTTACACCATGGAAATTGTGGCTGTGCTTCGCAGGATTTTTGTGGCTACTCTTCACGGTATTGAGTAATGGGGGAGATCCGACACAGCCGAATCGCGTTCTTTTTTATCCGACGACCGATGTCTATACCAATGCGAGTGCGGATACCCTGAAAGCACTGGCTGATGATTACACAGCACTGAAAGAACGTGGTTGTCTGATACAAATCCGCAGTGCCGATCAAGGAGGGGAAGTTTCCAGTATGCGCCAGAGTTGTATGCAGATGTCGTTTGTGACGCGCGTGCTTTCTGAGGTGTTGTTGCTTTCGTATTTGCTTCTGGTGCTCGTGAGTCTTGGGCGATTTTTCCTCAGACTTTTCCGTGTGTCACCTCAGAGTCTGCGTATGGAAGCACTGTTCAGCGCAGGACTCGGGGCGTGCGCACTGATTGTTCTTTTGTGGAGTCTTGCTGTGATGGGAATCTACACACAGAAGGTCGGTTTGGCTGCGATGGTTATTGTGCCGATTGCCGTGTATCCGCATGTGCAGTACTGGGCGAAACGCATCATGACGCATCGATGGGACTATGAAGGTCCGTGGTACGCGGGTGCACTGATTCTCGGATGGTTACTGCTGAGTTACCTTGTCTTTAACTTTCTCACGGTTGTTCGTCCGTTTCCAATCGGGTGGGATGATCTCGGGGTGTATATGAATGACCCTCGTTTGCTCGTGAGTTATGGACGCGCGATTCCGCGCATGCCTGCTTTTCAATGGGAATACATGACGTCGCTCGGGTTCCTCCTCTTTGGATACGAAAGTTATGTGGGCGCAACGACATCGATGCTCATCAACTGGATGGCCGGTCTTCTCGCGGTTTGCAGCGTGTATGTAATGGCATCGAGTTTCTTTGGAAAAAAATCCGGATTCCTTGCCGCACTTCTTTTCTACACATTACCGCTCATCGGGCATTTTTCGTTTGCGGATATGAAAGTGGACAATGCGGTTTTCACGATGGGCGCGTTGTCGTTTTTCGCTCTTTTTATTGCCTTTTTCCCCGTGTCTGATAACGCTGAACATCAGGAACAAAGAGTCTCGTATCAGTGGATTGCCATTGCCGGAATTTTTGCGGGGTTTGCGTTTGCGTTCAAAGCGACGACGATCATGGTGACAATGGCACTCATTGCCTTGCTTGCTGGAATCACTCTTCACCCAATTGGGTTTATTGGTGTTGCTCTTTTTGGTTCAGTCGCCCTCATTCAAAAGGCTCTCAATGTGGCAGATCTTTCCTTGCGCATTTTCGGGGATGCAACTGCATTTTCCAAGACAGATTTATTTCTGTTTTTCTCTGTGTGCGGACTCATCTTCACCGGAGTAGCACTGTATCTGAAGCCCAAACATGTACAGCGCGTTTTGATTGCAGGGGGTATTTTTATCGGATGTTTTGCACTCAGCATTGCTCCTTGGATTGTTCGCAATAATATCCTCAGTGGTACCTCGCTTCTGCATCTTCAGATGGCTGTGCCCAACACAATCAAACCGACATTTGCGTATATCAAAGGAGACAAAACAGCGGGGTTGAATGTCCGAAGTTTACCTGAGGAATTGCGTATTGACCCCGAGGCGGCTGCCTGCAAGAGCGGCACATCAAAGTCCGAAGAGCTTGATCGTTATTGGGGCTATGGCAAAGGGTGGTCACATTACTTGGGGCTCCCGTGGCGCACGGTGATGAACGCTGATAGTGCGGGGTACTACGTCACGACCATGCCCGCATTACTCCTGTTCCCCTTACTTCTTCTCCTTCCCTATTTTTGGAAAAAACAGGGAAGGTGGTTACGGTGGCTGTTCTGTGCAACAGTGTTCATGATTGTTGAATGGATGTTTCTTGCAAACGGTGTGCCGTGGTATGGCATCGGCATGTTCCTTGGTCTTGCAATTACGCTTGAAGCGCTCGTGACAAAAGCTCCTGACCGTGCGACCAAAATTACTGCGTCGATTGTCCTTGGTCTGTCTCTTGTTCTTACATTCTGCAATCGCTTCTGGCAGTACGAGCAGCAGTCGAATCTATACTCTTATTCCTACGGAGTGGTATCCGGAAAGGCAATGGAAGAGCGCACGATTCCGCATTACGGATTTATCCGGGACACGGTGCTGCAACGGATCAAAGAGCATCCGGAGACACCGTATCTTTATCGAGTCGGTACGTTTATTCCGTACTTTATTCCGAAAAATTTGGAAGTGATTCCGATTGGCGATCATCAGCTGGACATGTTCACCTGCCTCTATGCGGAACGTGATGCAGCTCTCACCGTGAAGCGTATGAAAGCACTGGGGTTCAACAGTATTGTGTTTGACACAAACACGCAGACGATCGAACGTGACCCCAATGGAACACTTCATAAAAAAGTGCAGCAGTTTGTGGATTTCCTGAATACGCCGAATACGGGGATTCAGATTATTATCAGTGATACAAGCGGAGGGATTGCGTTTGCGTTGATTCACTAGTTTAGGAACTAGGATACTAGCTTTTTAGCTTTTATACGGAACATTTTTTAATAATTCTATTGAGAAGCTAGCTTCCTAGCTCCTAGATCCTCTATCCTTAGTCCATGATCATCGCTGTCATTCCAGCTTACAACGAAGCTACCCGCATCGCCTCCACGGTCAATGCGGTCAAAAAATATGTCGACCGCGTGATTGTTGTGGACGATGGTTCGTCCGATGACACCGGAGATGTTGCTTTGAAAACAGGGGCACTGGTTGTACGTCATATGAGTAACTGCGGAGCGGGTGCGGCGACAATGACCGGTGTCGAGGCGGCACGCAGACTCGGGGCGTCGATCCTGATCACCATCGATGCCGACGAACAGCACTCACCGGAAGACATTCCGCTTCTCTTAAAACCATTGAAGGAAGATCGTGCGGACATCGTGTTCGCCAATCGTTTTGGCACCAGAAATCGTATTCCTTTCATTCGTCGTGTCTTCAATGGCATCGGGAACATCGTGTCATTCGTCGCAACAGGACTGTGGGTGAGTGACAGTCAGTGCGGGTTCAAAGCATTTGGACCCACTGCACTCAAGCAGCTGAACCTGCGTATGAGTGGATTTGAATTTTGCACCGAGATCGTTCGCGAAGCCGCGCAGCATCGCTGGCGCATCAAAGAGATTCCGACGAAGGTGATGTATTCGGAGTACACCCTCGCGAAAGGACAGTCGTTTGCAAATGGCGTTCGTACAGCTTTCAAGATCCTTTTGAGGTCTTTTTTGAGATGACGTTATTGCGAAGTATGAAGTATAACGACGCATTCAGTATAAAGTATAACAACGAATACGTTTTCTCTATCTTCATACTTTATACTTCATACCTTATACTCATCACACTTCATACTCCCATCCCGTGACCATCACTCCCTACCAAATCGTCGTTCCACTCCTCGCACTCATCGCGATGGCGTATGCGTGGAATCTTGTCCTCCGTCAAAAGAAAACAATCTGGGAGGCGGGACTCTGGACGATTTTTTGGGGGACGATTGCGGCTGTTGCATTGTTTCCAAAATTACTCGGTTACCTCACGCTCGCAACCGGCATCAAAAGTCAGGAAAATGCGGTGGTTGTCACATCACTCGGTATCCTCTTTTTCATGGTGTTTTACATCGTGATTCGTCTGGAAGAACTGGAGCAGAGGCAGACGAGGATGATTCGGGCGCTTGCTTTGCGGGAGGCGGGGGTGACGAAGGAGAAAAAAGAAGAAAAGGAATAAAAAGAAGAAAACGAACAGGGATGGCGAGGAAAACAAAGAGTGACTGTCAAAAAGTGTCATGGTGAGCCGCGACGAATCCACGACACCTCTTATAAATAATGTCATGCTGAGGCGCGCCCGTTCGTCCTTCGATACATTTTTGCTCCGGCAAAAACACTCAGGATGACACGGCTCAGGATGACACGTTTATTTTCTTTATTCTGGTATGATCCTATAGATGAAGACCATTCTTTTGATCAGCCCCTACTGGAAAGAAGAGCATCGCTGGATGGTGAGTTCGTATAAACTGGCGGAGCTGTGGCAGAGGCTCGGCTACAACATCGTTGTGGTGTGCATGGGGTCGAGTACACGTATCGAAAAAGTATCAGACACGCTGACGATTCATTTCCGGAAAGATTTTTTCCTGAAGGATCCACTCAACTTCGGCATCAGTTTTGGATTCGCAGGATATGTTCGTCGGGTCATTCGAGACATGAAACCCGATCTTGTGATCTGCAACAAAGTTCTTTTTTGGAGTTCGTTTTCGACGATTCTTCTGCGACTACGTGGCATAAAAGTTCTCCTCCTCACAGACGCACTCGTTGGCATCACGTGGTTTCCTCGTGGCGTGATCCCAGGCATCATCATGCGGATCGGTGCGTGGACGATGGGGTGGTTGGTTTTGAAATCTGCCGATCGCATCGTCTTTTTTCATCCGCAACCGGAGGCCATTCTCAAGCGACTTGGAATCGAGAAGAAGTCGCAGGTGATTCCGACGGGGATCGATGTTGCACCATACGGTGGAGCCGCCAGCCACCAGCCACCAGCCGGTGGCCAGAGGCCAGAGGCCGGAAGCTGCGTCATCACCTACATCGGCCGCCTCGAATCCGTGAAAGGCGTCGATGACTTCGTTGCGGCTGCTGTACCGCTTAAAAAAGATTTCCCAAAACTTACCGTGCAGGTTGTCGGTTGGTATCGAGACGGGCATGAACTTGTGGAGGAATTTGGTGACGATGTGCACTTCACAGGGTTACGCGATGATATCCCCGATATTCTTGCGAACTCTGATATTTTTGTGCTCCCCAGTTACAGTGAAGGGCTCAGCAATGCACTGATGGAAGCGATGGCGAGTGGATGTGCGTGCGTTGCAACGGACGTTGGGGGCAATGCATTTTTGATTCAAAATGGTGTCTCGGGATTACTTTTTCCCGCGGGGGATCGCGAGGCGCTGAAGGCACATCTTCGACGTTTAATGAATGATCCTGCGAAGAGACGAGATATGGGAAAAGCTGTGCGCGAACGGATCGAACAAATGTTTAGTTGGGGGGTGGTGGGGAAAAAATATGCTGATCTTTTTGCTGAGCTCATCGATAAGAATTCCTGAATTTTTAATTATACATTTTCCATTTTTAATTTGCGTCCACGCATCGTCATCCTCTCGGCATTCCTCACTCCACTTCGTAGCGGTGCGGAGGCATGTGCCGAGGAAGTGCCTTTGCTGCTTGCGAAAGATTTTGATTTCACCATCGTGACGGCGCGCATGCAGAAAAGTCTTCCTGCGCATGGAAAACTTGGTTCGATCCCCGTGATTCGCGTGGGGTTAGGGTCGTCGTTTGATAAGTGGCTTTTCCCATTCCTTGCGCCGTTCACTGTGCGAAAACTTCGCCCTGATATTGTCCATGCAGTGCTCGAATCCTTCGCGGGACTTGCGATGGTGCTCTGCAGATTTACTATTCCTCGTGCACATAGGATCCTCACCTGTCAGAGCACAAACACGTCCCTTCTTCTTCCTCTCATGCATCGATCCGCAGATCGCATCACTGCGATCAGTTCTGTTCTTGTGAAACGTGCAGAGAAGTTTGGGCGCACAGACGTGACACTCATTCCAAATGGTGTGCACCTGAAAGAAATCCGCGAAGCGGTTGCAAAAGAGGAGCGTGTCGCGGGACGTATTTTGTATGTTGGCAGACTTGAGCCGATGAAAGGTGTGGCTACACTCCTCGATGCATTCGCAATCGTCGCGGCGGAATTTCCAAAAGTGCATCTGCATATCATTGGGGATGGATCACTTCGGTCTTCCTTGGAAGATCGGCAGGAAGCACTTGTCGCAGAGCAACGGATTGTATTTCGAGGCTATCTGCCGCCACTTTCGGTGCACAGAGCCTACGCAACCGCGAGCATTTTTTGCGGGCTTTCTCGGAGTGAGGCGCTCGGAAATGTTTTCCTGGAGGCTGGGGCTGCAGGGTGTGCTGTGGTTGCGACGAATGTCGGCGGCATTCCGGATGTCGTGAAAGATGGTGAAACAGGAATCCTCGTTCCATCGAATGATGTGGATGCTGCGGCACACGCACTCAGGTCACTTCTGAAAGATCATGCGCTTTGTAAAACACTCTCCCACGCTGCAGAAAAACATGCGGCTCAGTATGATTGGGGGATTATCGCGAAGGAGTACGCGGAGGTGTATCGGGAGATGTAAATTTTTTTAAAAAGGCAGGTGCTGCCGCCACGGGGGGTGGAGGGGTCAGCGGTCGATGGGATTGGCGGCGGAGCATTTCTTTGGTTCTTTCTTGTTGCCGTTGACAAGAAAGAACAAGGGGAAGGAATTTTTTCTACCCCTCTCCCTAACCCTCTCCCTAACCCTCTCCCCTTGGAGAGGGAATATATGTTCCCCGCACCAACCTCGCTGCTTCAAACAAACTCTCAAATGTCCCTGCGTCGATCCAATCCTTCTGCAAAATGGTCGCTTTCAGATTTCCGTTTTCAAGATACCCGCGACTGACATCGGTGATCTCCAATTCTCCACGTGCGGAGGGCTTCATCTTTTTAATGATTTCAAAACAATGGTTGTCGTAGACATAGCATCCTGTGGCTGCGAGATTGCTCTTGGGATTCGTTGGTTTTTCTTCGATCGACACAACGCGGTCGCCATCCATCTCCGCGACGCCAAAACGTTCGGGGTCTGTTACTTCTTTCAAGAATACATGTCCACCACCCTTGAAGGCTTTGATGATCGGCGAAACATCATCGAAGAAAATATTGTCTCCGAGGATCGCACAGACGTCTTCACCATCCACAAATTCCTCGGCGAGACCGAGTGCCTGCGCAATGCCTGCGGGTTTGTCCTGCACTTTGTACGCAAACGTCACACCAAATCGCTCTCCTGATCCTAAAAAACTCGTGATCTGATCGATATGTTCCGGTCCCGTGATCACTGCAATATTTCTAATTCCAGCATCTATCAATGTCTGCAGTGGATACTGAATCAGCGGTTTATCGTAGACAGGCAAAAGGCTTTTGTTCGTGATCTCCGTGAGGGGACGAAGACGAGAGCCGGTGCCGCCGCAGATGAGGATGCCTTTCATTGGGCTTAGCTTATAACGTTTAGGAGCTAGGAACTAGCTTTCAAGCTTCTTGACTGGAAATTTTTAATAATTCCGCTTAGAAGCTAGCAGCTAGATCCTCGTTCCTCGTTTGTAGCCTTGAAGAAGGATCGGTATCCTTGGTCTATGAACCTCCTCATTACCGGTGGCGCCGGCTTCATTGGCTCACACTTTGTTCTTCGCCATGTACGTAGTCGTCCAAGCGATACGATCGTTGTGATTGATGCGCTGACGTATGCGGCTGATAAGGCGCTGCTCGATCCTGTCATGGAGAAGATCACTTTTGCAGAAGGAGACATTGCGAATTTGCCGCTCCTCGAAGCGATTGTCGAAAAATACAAGATCGATACCATAGTAAACTTTGCAGCGGAGACACATGTGGATCGGAGTATTCAAAATGCTGTGCCATTCCTCCACAGCAACGTGCTCGGCGTCCAATCTTTGATCGAACTCTGCAAGAAACATCCGAAGATCCTCCTCGTGCATATTTCTACCGATGAGGTGTATGGCGATTTACGCGATGGTGAAGCACCCTTCACACTCGATTCCACTCTGCGCCCAAGTTCGCCCTACGCCGCTACAAAAGCATCGGCTGATTTGCTGCTCCTTGCGGCAGTGCGGACATTTAACATTCGCGTTCGTATTACGCGGTGCACGAATAACTACGGACCTCACCAAGACCGAAGTAAATTTCTTCCTGTCGTCATCACACGTGCGATGCTCAATCAAAAAATTCCTGTCTACGGACAGGGAAAACAAAAGCGCGATTGGCTGTATGTCACAGATCACACCGATGCAGTAGAACTTGTGTGTAGTAAAGGGGAGGACGGAAAAATCTACCTCA
This sequence comes from Candidatus Peribacteria bacterium, assembly GCA_943355155.1. Lineage (GTDB taxonomy): Bacteria > Patescibacteriota > Gracilibacteria > Peribacterales > Peribacteraceae > CALREJ01. The sequence goes on along the minus strand of CALREJ010000014.1, from coordinate 393 downwards.
TCTCTGCTTCGAATGAACAGGAAAATATTCGGGTGGCAAAGACCGTGCTCGACGTCCTGAAAAAGCCACACGATCTCATTACGTTTGTTGCTGATCGTCCTGGGCATGACTGGATGTACAGTCTCGATAGTTCCTCCATGCGATCCCTTGGATGGAAACCGAAAGTTGATTTTACAGAAGGTGTGCAGGAAGCGATTGCGTGGTACACACTGCAGCTTGAGAAAATTGAGGATTGATAATTATTTCCCTCTCCCCGAGGGAGAGGGTTAGGGAGAGGGGTAACAAAAAATCCCTTTGACCTGTTCTTTCTTGTCAACGGCGACAAGAAAGAACCAAAGAAACGCTCCGCCGCCAATCCTATCGACCGCTGACCCCGCCACCCCCCCCCCCCCC
>CALREJ010000013.1 GCA_943355155.1 Candidatus Peribacteria bacterium | reverse complement strand
GCATCCCTTAAACGCTCTGCATATGCTGCGTCATCGGAAAAGGTTATCTTGCTCCACTCCGAAGGAACTTTAAAGCTGATACCCATCACTGCGGAACGAACAGTCTGAAGAGCACCATTACTGCTGCTGCTACTGCTTTTCTTTTTCGCAGTCGATGCTTCGAGCTTCATTTTGTAGGTGTCGGCGCGCGTGACTTTCGGCACCTTCATCATGAGGGCATGGGTACTAAAAGGAAGGAGGAATGAGAGGAGGCCGATGAGGAACATGGGGCGGGCAGTCATAAAAGGAAGAAGGGTAGGGGTGAGCCCATTATCGCCGATGACGGAGTAAGGCAAAAGCTACCAAAAAAAGATCACTTTTTGGAAAGATGACTTTTTGGCTTCTATAAAAGGTGCGTGGGCGTTCTGCTAGGGGGCAGAACGTACCTGAAAAATGTGTCATGGTGAGCCGCGACGAATCCATGACACCTCCATGAACAATGTCATGCTGAGGAGCACTGCAGTGCGTCTCGAAGCACGCCCGTTCGTCCTTCGATACATTTTTGCTGCGGCAAAAACACTCAGGATGACACAGCTCAGGGTGACACGTTTTTTATGAAAATTGCCCCACACTTCACCATGACACACTTTTAAATCCCCACCGCCTTCAAGAGTGCAGATTTTTCGGAAGTAGTGAGCGGGCGAATCTGCCCCGGTTGAATTTTTTCATCGCGCAGCGTCATGATCCGCACGCGCGTCAAAGTCACCACAGTCGAGCCAACTTTTTGCGTCATGCGGCGGATCTGGCGATTTCTTCCTTCGGTGAGTGTGATAAGGAAGCGATGCGGATCGAGGCGTGTGATGTCCGCGGGCTTCGTTTTACTACCGTCGATCATGAGACCATGCCTCATTTTATCGAGCGCTCCTTCGCGGATCGTATCTGCCACCGTCACCTCATATTCTTTTTCATGATCGAACTTCGGGTGAGTGAGTCGATACGCAAGCACGCCGTCGTTCGTGAGGAGTAATAGTCCCCCACTGTCTTTGTCGAGCCGTCCGACGGGGGAGATTTTTCCGCGGAGATTTGGAGGGAGGAGGTCGCGGACGGTGGGGTCGTTGGTCGTTGGCTGGTTGGCTGGTTGGCTGGTTGCTTGTTTTTTTTCTAACGAGCTACTGGCCAACGAGCTACGAGCAACATTACTCGTCTCCACTCCCACCGGTTTATTCATCAGGTAATACAGCATCTCCGCACGCTCTTCCATCACGGTGCCATCGACCTCGACACGGTCGACTTCGGGATCTGCTTTTTGGCCGAGTGTCGCCACTTTTCCGTTTACCTTCACAAGGCCGGCGATGATATATTCCTCGGCCTTCCGGCGTGAGGCGACACCCCTCGCGGAGAGAATTTTTTGGAGGCGTTCGAGCATGAAAGCAGTGTAGCGTTTTCCTAGAAAAATGTTTGTCAGAAAATGATATGACTTTTGGTGCGAGCGGTATTTTCCCCCTCTGAAAAAATTCCCAAAAATCCCCTTTGCATTGCGTCAAATTTCCGTACACTTCCGCACATGCAAAAAATTTCTTTTTCCGGCCGGCTTGTGGTCATCGGATGCGGCGGTGTCGCGCAGTGCACGATCCCTGTTCTCCTGAAACACATCGACATGCCCCGTGAAAAAATCACGGTGATCGACATGATCGATATGCGTCACAGTATTCAGAGCGCACTCGACGCAGGAGTAAATTTCGTGCAGGAAAAAATCACACAGGAAAAAATGGGTGAGCAGCTTGGCACGTACCTTTCCGAAGGAGACATTCTCCTCGACCTCGCATGGAACATCGACTGCTGCGAGATACTCCAATGGTGCCACGACCACGACGTGCGTTACATCAATACGTCTGTGGAAGTCTGGGACCCATATACCGACGCAGACAAGAAAACGCCTCAGGAACGAACGCTCTACCCGCGCCACATGGCGATTCGCAAAATGATCGGTTCATGGGCTACGAAGGGCCCAACGGCGATTATTGAGCACGGCGCAAACCCCGGACTCGTGTCACATTTCACGAAAAAAGCACTGGTGGATATTGCGACGAAATTTCTGAAGGACAAACCCGACGACCCGCGTCGCAGCAGCATCGAGAGAGAGTTAGACACACACACATTCAATCGCCTCGCACACACACTCGGAGTCCGAGTTATTCATGTTAGTGAGATCGATACGCAAATGAGTAAAATCAAACATAACCCGAATGTCTTTGCAAACACGTGGAGCGTCGAAGGGTTTCGCGAGGAAGGAATCGCTCCCGCTGAAATGGGCTGGGGCACACACGAAAAAACTCTGCCCGAGAACGCCCGTGACCATTCCCATGGACCACAGAATCAGATCTGTCTCGACAGTTTCGGTATTGATACCTACGTGAGATCTCGGGTCCCAAGTCGCGAAATCACCGGCATGGTCGTACGCCATGGAGAATCCTTTACGATTTCGGATTATCTGACCGTGTGGGATAAAAACGCTGCTGTCTACCGCCCGACGGTTCACTATGCCTATTGCCCCTGCAAAGAAGCATGGGCCTGCCTCGCAGACATGCGCGACCGAGGGTATCAGTTACAAGAAATGTGGAGAATTATGGACGATGATATTCTCCCACATGGCGTTGATGAACTCGGTGTACTGCTGATGGGTCATGATTATGAATCGTGGTGGACAGGATCTGTCCTGAGCATCGATGAAACCCGCAAACTCGTCCCCCACCAAAACGCAACAACACTCCAAGTCGCCGCATCGATTTTGTCCGCACTTCACTGGATGATGAAAAATCCAAATGAAGGAGTGCTCGTCCCCGATCAACTCCCATTCGAAGAAATCCTCGACATCGCAAAGCCGTACCTCGGCACTATTCTCAGTGAACCGATCAAATGGACGCCAACAGGCAAGGCTGCAACAGGAGACGACACGTGGCAGTTCAATAATTTCCTGCTCAAGGGTGAAAAGTTGCACCTCCGTGCTGTGCAGGTGTTTTCGGTTCCCGGGAAGAAGGGGAAGACGCTGAAGGAAGTTGGCGTTAAAAAGACGATGAAGAAGGGTGTGTGAGGTGAATTGCGAAGATCGCAAAAATGCCCGCGGGAGTATGCGGACTGATGCAGTTGTGCCATGCTTTGTTACTGGGAAGTTTCCAGATCTTGCAATAATTGATCTACATATCCTTGTAGTTTTTGTTGTGCGTCACTTATCTCAGCAGGCCTAACCATTTCATAAATTGATGTACCAAAAGCGCGAATTTCGGCTCCAAGAGTAGGATCCTGAGCCTGTAAAGCGATGCCCATAGCAGCACTGCCAAGTTCATCCCTGTCATTTACTATATTAGTACTTACTTCGCCAAGTCTTCTTGAGTATTCCTGTAACTCTTCTTTTGGAGTCCGTTGTGAAAGTTCCCAAGCCGGCGTCTCTGTCTCATTCGTACCCATGATATGTATTTTAAATACAAAAAATAATCTGTCAAATCCGCAAAACGAAGGACACGCAAAAATGCCCGCATTTGAATATGCAGACATGATGAAATGGAATCAAAAAGCGTGTCACCCTGAGCCCAGACGAACGGGCGACACGCTCCTTATGGAGTCATGGATTCGTCGCGGCTCACCATGACACGGTTTTTCTATTTTTAAACACAAGAAAAATCCCCCATGATGACATCTTTCTACATATCACCATGACGAAATGGAGGTGTCGTGGTTCGTGCGTCCTCACCATGACACGCTTTTAATTGGCTTGAAATTTTTATTGGTTGATTGCTCTGTCCTGGCATCGGCCTACTTTGGCGGCCCAAAAGGACTACTATCATCGGCGCTGGAGGACTTAACTGCTGAGTTCGGTATGGGATCAGGTGTGACCCCTCCGCTCGAGACACCAGGACAGAACAATCAGCCGATACGAAACTAAAGAAAAGATCACTCACCGTCACACACATGGGCAATTCCTGCCCGCTGATATGACACATGAACAGCACAGTATTTCAAGTACGTCAGTGCAGGTATTCAAAAGAGTACCAACAGTTGAGAGTACAGTAAAATTGAAGAATGTTCGATTGCCCGTTCGTATCACTCGGCTAAACGCATTGCTGCGCGCACACCTGTGACCGATCTAGCAGCTAGTCTTGCTGCGGGCTTATGGGGAAATACAATCTTAGGAGGGGCTTCCCGCTTAGATGCCTTCAGCGGTTATCCCTTCCGAACGTAGCTACCCTGCAATGCCGTTGACACGACAACAGGTACACCAGAGGTTCGTCCGCTCCGGTCCTCTCGTACTAGGAGCAGCTTCCTTCAAATTTCCACGGGACCACGGAGGATAGAGGCCAAACTGTCTCACGACGTTCTGAACCCAGCTCGCGTACCACTTTAACCGGCGAACAGCCGGACCCTTGGGAGCTTCTCCACCCCCAGGATGTGATGAGCCGACATCGAGGTGCCAAACCAGTTCGTCGCTGTGGGCGCTTGGAACTGATCAGCCTGTTATCCCTAGAGTAACTTTTATCCGTTGAGCGACAACCCACCCACGTGGGAAGAGCACTATAAATAATGCTCAGGTTGCCGGATCACTATCGCCGACTTTCGTCTCTGCTCGGCATGTCTGCCTCACAGTTAGGCTCACTTGTGCGATTACACGACGATTCCGATTTCCATCCGGAACTAGTGAACCATTGCGCGCCTCCGTTACACTTTAGGAGGCAACCGCCCCAGTTAAACTACCCAGCAAGCACGGTCCCCTGCTCTGTTTCAGAGACAGGGTGAGTATCATCAGAACGCGAGGGTGGTATCTCAACGGCCCCTCCACACAGACCAAAGTCCATGCTTCAAAGGGTCCCACCTATCCTGCGCACGCAGACTAATAATACAATGCCAGCGTATAGTAAAGCTTCATAGGGTCTTTTCGTCCTTCCGTGATCAAGACGGCATTTGCACCGTCAATGAAATTTCACCGGGCCTTGCGTTGAGACAGTGCTCAGATCGTTATACCATTCGTGCGGGTCGGAACTTCAAGTGAATTTCCTGCTGATGGTTAGGCAGCAACTCCGCTAAGCGGAGCGCACGGACCGACTCATAGAGTCACGGTTGTTTTAGAGTGCGCGATTTCGCACGCCTCATGTCGCCATGAGGATCGGACTTTATCATCATCGCTCTTTCAAGGATGTATGGCGTAAAGTCTCTGAGGATTCTCATCCGAAGATGAGCCTTTCCTGCTGATTGTCCGCACCCCGTACCTTGCGGCATAGGGGATACTCGGATGTTCCAGCATATGGCCATGTTTTACACTGTTTTCACAGTGGTATCTCACGCTCACTCTTCGAAAATATCTCAGAGTAGGTGAGTCTCAACGAACTGAACATCTCATGAAACGCTTGCGCGCTCACGAGACACTTAAATTTCTAAACTCAGCTAACAGCAATTCTTGAATAGCTCGTCCTCACAAGGAGGACACACTCTGTCTAAAAGTGGACTGTTTGTACGATTTTCCTCAGTGCTGATCTTTACAGATCATTCGGGCAAGTGATTATCGACCACCCGACAAGGAATTTCGCTACCTTAGGCAATTTTGTTGCTATCCTGTTAAATTTTAACAGGACGGTGTGATATTTCTATCACACTCTTCCTATCGCTAGGAAGTTCGGACTATATCATCTCCATGCGCTGTGCATGGGTTTGGCGTGTAGTCTCTGAGGATTTTTCGAAAATAGTTTCTAGACTCCATTTCCTTCCTTTTCCCATCGTATTTAATTGATGGGCAAGGCGCACTACTCGTTCGAAGCCTTCGCGTGTGTGATGAACCTTCTGTGACATAAGTTCCAACGCCTCCACGAAGAGACTGAACGTTCTGCTTTTTACACGCAGAGGATAGTGCTGGAAAAACGGGATCACTTTTGTCCGTGCATGACCGATGCCATGCAAAGCATAGGTAAAAACCGTTCCGGGATTCGATTTTCTATGAATCGATCCAGCGGAGAAAAAATCTTTGACCGCTTCGAGTATCCACAGGTGTTGTTCATGCTGGTACAGATAGAATGAAGGATCAATCTGCCAGCCGAATTTTGCTGTGGGATGTTTTTTGATGGAGAGACAAAAACTGCCTTCACCATCGACGAAGCCTGTCAGGTACCATTTAAAATGTTCATCGAACACTATTTTTCGAAACCTTTCCTGCTGATTGTCTGCACTGATCGGATTTTCACTCATGCCTAGAGTGTACACTTGTACACCTATAACACAAGTACCGTCAGATACTCAGATGTTCCAGCAAATAGCCAAATTTTGTAACGGCCACTGAAATTGTTATTATATAACAATTAAGGTAATTTGCAACCGTTATAGTTACGGCCGCCGTTCATCAGGGCTTAGGTTGAGGGCGTAAACCCCCTTCCGTGACCTTCTGACACTGGGCAGGCATCAGCCCCTATACATGGCCTTGCGGCTTTGCAGGGACCTGTGCTTTTGGTAAGCAGTCGCCTGAGCTCTTTTGCTGCGGCCCCGCACCCTTACGGGCACAGGGCAGTCCTTATCCCGAAGTTACGGACGCTTTATTGCCGAGTTCCTTAACGCAAGATGACCCGTTCGCCTTGGTCTACTCGACCACCCCACCGGTGTTGGTTTACGGTACGGTTTGCTTCAACTCTCGGTTGCGACGGTTTTCTTGGAAGCAGAAAGGGACAGACTCAACCCTCTTGCGAGGGCTCATTGGGATAAACACTCGACTCAAACCGGGGATTTGCCTCCGGCTCTCAATGCCTTGTGTCTTCCACGTCCAGTCAATACAGACGCTCTGATCTTCCCGCTCCGTCACGCCGCACCTAGGTTAGTGATATCCTTTCTCCAGAACATGATCCATACCACTCTGGTCTCTTAAAAGTTTCGAGTTATGAGTTATAAGTTTCGAGTGTTGTTCTCGTAACTCGTAACTTGCGTACTCGTGACTTCCAAAAGAACACAGTGGTACGGACCAGAGGCTCAAAAGATTATCAATCACCACCCTGGAACGATTTGAAACAAGTTCAGGAATATTAACCTGATGTCCATCGGTTACGCTTTTCAGCCTGGCCTTAGGACCGACTAACCCCACGCCGATGACCGTTGCGTGGGAAACCTTGGGGATTCGGCGGATAAGTTTTTCGCTTATCTAGTAGTTACTCATGCCAACATTCTCACTTCCCAGCGCTCCACCATCGCTCGCGCGTTTGGCTTCACTGCTGCTGGGAACGCTCTTCTACCACGTACATCAATAATAAATGTACATTCACTGCTTCGGTGTATCGTTTTGCCCCGTTACATTTTCGGCGCATAGGTGCATCGACCAGTGAGCTGTTACGCTTTCTTTAAAGGATGGCTGCTTCTAAGCCAACCTCCTGGTTGTTGAAGCACTTACACTTCCTTTTCCACTGAACGATAACTTGGGGACCTTAGCAAATGATCTGGGTTATTTCCCTCACGACTACGGCAGTTCGCTGTCGCAGTCTCACTCCCGTCGCCAAAAGTCAGGTATTCGGAGTTTGGCTGGATTTGGTAGGTCGAGAAGACCCCCGCATCCAAACAGTAGCTCTACCCCCTGACGTGTACGACGAGGCTGCCCCTAAAGGCATATCGAAGAGAACCAGCTATCTCCGGGTTCGATTAGCTTTTCACTCCTATCCACAAGTCATCCAAAGTACTTGCGACTACCACTGGTTCGGACCTCCAGACACCTTTCGGTGCCCTTCATCCTGCTCATGGATAGCTCACCCGGTTTCGGGTCTAGTGCCAGCGACGATAAACGCCCTATTCGGACTCGCTTTCGCTTCGGCTCCGACTATTAATGTCTTAGCCACGCCACTGACAACTAACTCGTTGGCTCATTATGCAAAAGGCACGCTGTGACCGTCTTACGACGGCTCCAACTTGTTTGTACGCATCACATTTCAGGTACTATTTCATCCCCCTTTCGGGGTGCTTTTCACCTTTCCCTCACGGTACTATCCGCTATTGATCTCTGCATCTGTTTAGCCTTGGGTGGTGGTCCACCCGGATTCGGGCCGGATTTCACGTGTCCGACCTTACTCAGGAATCCTCCTACGTAATCTTCCTATTTCGCCTACGGGGCTCTCACCCTCTATGGCCGGCCGTTCCAGGCACGTTCGTCTATAAGAAGATAGTCGATATTGAAGGTCCTACAACCCCGCGTACAAGTACGCGGTTTGGGCTGTTCCCTTTTCGCTCGCCACTACTCAGGGAATCTCTAAATTGATTTCTTTTCCACTGTTACTGAGATGTTTCAGTTCACAGTGTGACCTCCTCAGATAAATCTGAGGTCTCTTGGCATAACCCAAGAGGGGTTTCCCCATTCGGAAATCTCCGGCTGTTAGCGCCTGTCTAGCGGCTGACCGAAGCTTATCGCAGCTGACTACGTCCTTCATCGGAATGCAGAGTCGAGGCATCCGTGTGATGCGTTGAGTAACATTCTTCTTGTACTGTTCACGTATCACGGCCCTTCGATTGCTCTCAGGGTAAAGCGAGCAGGAAATGCTCACGCCGTGCACATGACAGGTCATATATTTTTAATGAATCATCTTTTCTAGTTTGTATCGAATGCATGGTCATGCATTCGACGTATCGGCCTGTGTTTTCAAATGACCGAGGTGAAGGAGTCCCATCCGCCTACATATCTGTGCTAAAGGAAGGTACCCCCTTCCATAAAGCGCAGGGTCATTTCTGCTTTTCGCAGAAACAAAAAGCGGGTGGCTCACGCACACCCGCAGAATCAGAAACTTATTTCACAGCTGATCCTACGGGTAATCGCGAAGCGACATAGAGTAGAGGGATTGTATCGAGGAAAAAGGGCAGGTCAAGAAGAAACAGGGATGATTTTTGGGGAAGGGAAAGTTGGGGATGGAAAGACGGGAATTCTTGACAATGGAGTAGATCTAAAGAGAGAATGCGTGCCTGCGGGTTTCGCAGATATTCGATGTAAGTTTATGAGACAAAATACTTTTGATCGCTTTGAATCGTATCAAAGAACAAGAGAAAGGGATCCTAAAGCAAGTCCTCAACCTAATGACGACGGCTATGGATTATTGATGCAATTTTCTGCACTCGGGCAAGTCGGAGGTGACGTGCGAGAATTTGAGACTAAAGTTCGTCTTTTGCTAGGTAATTTGGATACTAAATCTAATAGGTAATACTTGGAAATTTACCAATGAATGGAGAATTCCTTTCGATAAGGGCGCCATCCCATGGCGCCCCTACAACGAATATTGCGAAAACATCACGCCCCCTCCTCACTCTTCATCTCTCGCTTTGACTTAAGCAATATCAACTTATCAACAATAATTTCCGTCGTGTTTGTTTCCTTGCCTTCTTTGTTCTTGAAATGACTGGTGTGGATACGCCCCTCGACGTAGAGCGGCTCACCTTTTTTGACGCTTTTTGCAGAGACTTCGGCAAGTTGCCCAAAGCACACGAGACGATGGTACTCGGGCTCGTCGACGTATGCGCCCTTCGCATCTTTCGCTCGATGATTGGTGGCGAAACCAATGGTCGTGAGGGCAACGCCCGTCTTGGTAGCTTTTGCTTCGGGGTCATGTGTGACATGCCCGAGCAACGTGACACGGTTTACATTGAACATAAAAAAATGGGGGAAGAAATACAGCACCCCACCGTAAACTCTTCAGGGAACCCCCGCTTTTACTTTATTGTATCGATGTCTACTTTTTCTCTTTGGATAAAGACAAAAGACGTTCTGTATGGGGGCAGAACGCCCCCTACAAAAACATCTCATTCGCCTTAGACACACTTCCATCTATACTCAAAGAGCCTCTCCAGATAACTATGCAAATTTTTCTGTCATTAATAATCCTCATTGGTGCCATGTTTGTGGGATTCTTCGTCGCTGGTTTTCTTGGTTGGGTATACGGCTATCTTGCCTTACTTGTTTTTCCCGTTGTCCTCACCATCGCCTTCTTCATAGACTACAAAATTTTAATAAAAGATTTTGGCACCAAAAAAACGATTTTTATCTTGGTTTCTTATCTCGGAATTGCAGTTATTCTCCTTCTCGGCTATATGACTGAAAATCCGATTCTTGAGGCACTTGTCGCCGGAATGTACAAACTCTTTGGATACTGAATTGATCGAAATTCGTACATCAAGATTTTCGATTTCTTGAAAGATTCATTTTTCTATGACACCAAAAGGGCGCCACACCGTGGCGCCCCTACAAAAACATTTTCTACGATCCTCACGCATCCTCCATCGCCTCATCACTCACTGCATCTTTCATTTCCGCTTTTGCAGTTTCGCCGGAAGCATCAACCTCCTCCCCTTCCATTCCTTTGATCACTTCTTCGTCGCTCTCCTTTTCTGCAGTCGCGATTTCGTCGCTGAGTTCGCTGATTTTATCAGATACTGGAACTGTTCCTTCGATCTCGTCTTCTGCTTCGACGCGGGAGAGTAGTTCTACCGTCTCGACTTCAGCAGGTTCCACAGCAATCACGCGCTCTTCCGGTGGCACTTCGTCTTTGAATTTCAGGAGTTCGACTTTGAGGCCAAGTGCTTGGAGTTCCTTCACAAGAACGTTGAAGGATTCGGGGATACTTGGGCGCTGGATCACTTCACCCTTCACGATCGCTTCGTAGGCTTTGCTGCGACCGATCACGTCATCGGACTTGATGGTGAGCATTTCTTGCAATGTGTACGCGGCGCCGTATGCCTCGAGTGCCCACACTTCCATTTCTCCGAATCTTTGTCCTCCGTGCTGCGCTTTTCCACCGAGTGGTTGCTGCGTCACGAGGGAGTACGGACCGACAGAGCGAGCGTGGATTTTGTCTTCGACCAAGTGGAGGAGTTTCAACATGTACACCATTCCGACCGTCGTGCGGTGCGCGAAGCGGTCTCCTGTGCGTCCATCGAAGAGCTGCACTTTTCCGTCTTCGGGCAGTCCGGATGCGATAAGGAATTTTGTGATCTGATCCGGGGAAATTCCGTCGAGAGCAGGGGTTGCGATTTTGATACCGAGGATCTGACAGGCCCAACCAAGGTGTGTTTCGAGGATCTGTCCGATGTTCATACGGGATGTCACACCGAGTGGGTTGAGGATAATATCTACGGGCGTTCCGTCTGCCATGAATGGCATATCTTCTTTTGCGACAATTCTTGAGATGACACCTTTGTTTCCGTGGCGACCGGCCATCTTATCTCCGACTTGTGTCTTACGAGTTTGAGCCACGAACACTTCGATCTGTTTCATGACACCCGTGGAGAGTTCATCTCCGGCAGAGCGATCGAAAATATGCACGTCGACGACCTTTCCTCCGGCACCTCCTGGGAGGCGGAGAGACGAGTCTTTCACGTCTTTTGCTTTGTCTCCGAAGATCGCTTGCAGAAGCCTTTCTTCAGGCGTCAGTTCTGTCTCACCCTTTGGCGTGATCTTTCCGACGAGGATATCTCCTTCGTGTACCGTTGCACCGATACGGACGATACCGTCGACGTCGAGATCTTTCAGTTTCGCTTCTCCGACGTTTGGAATATCGCGCGTGACGGTCTCGGCTCCGAGCTTCGTTTCGCGGACATCCGTGATGTAACTTTCAATGTGGATCGAATCGAACGCGCCTTGCTCCACGATACGATCGCTGATGATGATCGCGTCTTCGAAGTTGTATCCCTGCCACGACATATACGCGACAAGCAGGTTTTGACCGAGTGCGAGTTCGCCTCCCTCCACGGCCGATCCGTTTGCAAGTGTCTGACCTTTCTTCACATTTTCACCGCGCTGAACCTGCGGACGCATGTGGAAACATGTTCCCTGATTTCCGCGGAGGAATGTCTGGAGTACATATTTTTCCTTGCGACCGGACTTATAGACAACAGAAATTTCATTCGCGTCGACGTACGTAATTTCTCCGTCATCTGCAGCAATGAGTGAGTGTCCGGAAGCGCGCGCAGCGAGTCCCTCGAGTCCCGTTCCGACGAGCGGAGCATGTGGTTTTACGAGTGGGACAGCTTGGCGTTGCATGTTCGTTCCCATGGAGGCACGTGTGTTGTCGTCGTGTTCGAGGAACGGAATGAGTGCAGTTGAGATAGAAAGAATCTGCTTTGGGGACACGTCGATGTGTGTGACGTCACGGACGTGTGAGAGTGTTGGTTCGCTTCCTTTGCGTGATGACACGCGGGATTCAAGGAATTCTCCTTTTTCGCTGAGTGTTCCCGTTTCCTGCGCCTGAGCGATCACCAGTCTTCGCTCCTGTTCCGCGTCCATGAACATCACTTTTCCCGTCGCGAATGCGCGCACAGGCACTTCGTCTCGGTCTTCTTTTTTGAGAAGGCTGATGACCTGACGTGCGAGATCTTTTGTGTCGATGAGGTCACCTTCTTTCACAACTATTTTCCGTCCATCTTTGATATTTTCATCAATGATGCGGCCGGTGAGTGCATCGATATCGAGCGGCACGGTGTGCTTCACTTCGCGGTACGGCGTTTCGAGGAATCCGTACGCGTTGACGCGTGCGAATCCTGCCAAGTGGACGACAAGTCCGATGTTCGGACCTTCCGGAGTCGCAATCGGACAGATACGTCCGTAGTGACTCGGGTGCACGTCGCGAACGTCGAACGATGCGCGCTCACGGGAGAGTCCACCGGGACCCATCGCGGAGAGACGACGCTTGTGTGCAAGTTCACTGAGTGGGTTTGTCTGATCCATGAACTGACTGAGCTGTGATGATGCGAAAAATTCTCTCATCGCAGCCGTCACCGGACGACAGTTGATAAGCTGAGTTGGAGTCACAGTTTCAAGATCCATCACCGTCATACGATCTTTCACAATGCGCTCTGTGCGCACGAGTCCGACGCGGTACTTGTTCTGAACCAATTCTCCAACGGAGCGAACGCGGCGGTTACTCAGGTGATCGATATCATCCGGCGTGCCGATACCATTATTCAAGCGGATCATTTCACGCAAAATTTCAATGAAGTCTTTCACTTGGAACACGCGATGCGCTTCATCACTCGGAGTATTCACATTGAATCTGCGGTTCAGTTTGTAGCGGGCGATCGAGCCCATGTCATATTTCTTGAAATCAAAGAAGAGTCCATCAATCAGCTGCTTCGCGTTCTCGGGCGTTGCGTAGTCCCCCGGGCGAATGCGGCGGTAGATCGATTGATACGCATCTTCGAGCGTTGTTGCCGTATCTTTTTCAAGTGTGTTGAGAATGAAATCGTGCTCTTCCGTGATGAGATCTTTGAAGACATCCATCATCTGCGCTTCGGTTGTGTAGCCAAAGACGCGGAGCAATTGCGTCACAGGGATTTTTCGCTTGCGATCAATTTTACACGTGATCACTCCTCTGCGATCTGTCTCAATTTCCAGCCACACACCGCGCTTTGGGATGATCTTCGCAGCGTGATATTTCGGGAATTCCGGCATCGTCGAGAAAAACACTCCCGGTGAGCGAACGAGTTGATGCACCACGACGCGCTCGATTCCTCCAACAATAAAAGTACCGCTATCGGTCATGAGCGGAATCGAACCGAGGAACACATCTTGTTCTTTGATTTCCCCTGTCTCTTTGTTGATCAGCTGGACATGTCCTTTCATCGCAGCCTCGAACGTGAGGTTTCTGCGGCGGCAGGTATCGGGGTCATACTTTGGGGCATCGAACGTGTGTCCGAGGATTCTGAGTTCCATTTTTTTACCGGAGAAGTCTGTGATCGGCGTGATCTCTTGAAGAAGTTCCTTGAGTCCTTCTGTCAAAAACCACTTGTAACTTTCAAGCTGCATTTCGATGAGTGATGGCACGTGCGACACCCCTTCGTCGTTCACAATGAACACTCTTCCTTCGGTCACGCGCTTCGCGGCAATGTCCTCTGGCAAATCTTTGATCGAGTTTGGAACGCGATCGTTCGGCGCTTCGAGGTGCGGAATAATTTTCGGCAAGATCGCAGAGTCGACATCCATCTGATACATCGCCTTCGTCCCGGGAGTTTTTTTCAAAATATCACCAGTCTTCGTTGCACGTGTGACGGGCGCATCCTTTGCGCTCTCTTTCGGAGCTTGTTTGATAACCTTCACCGCCTTCTTAGGAGCAGCCTTTGGCTCCACTTTTTTAGGAGCTGGCTTGGATACTTTTTTCACCACCTTCTTTACTGGAGCTTTCTTCGTAACTTTTTTAACAACTTTTTTCGCGGGCTTTTTCGCCATAGGAGAAGAGAGGAAAAGAGGAACAAAAGAAACAGCCTGCCTCGGCATAGCCCATCACCATTACAATAGTAATAGGGCGACGTCGGGCAGCGCTCAATACTCAATCGAAACCAGCTGTTGACGGGGGAATTTTACAGATCAAGAAGCCAAGGTCAAGTAGTTTTGACAGTGAAATTTCTGAAGCGGGCATTTTCTCTGCGATGCCGCACCCGGGAACGGGTGCTACTGGGGTGATAGACGATGCATGAAATAAATCGCATCCTAAAGAATATATTCTACACACATAGCAGCACCCGTTCCCGGGTGCGGCGGTTCATGTGTAATGACTACTTCGTCTCCGCAAACCTCTTCTCCACTTCCCCCCAATTCACCACGTTCCAAAACGCCGTGATGTAATCGGGACGCTTGTTTTGATATTTTAAATAATACGCATGCTCCCAAACGTCCAATCCCAGAATCGGCGTTTTGCCTTCTGTGATGGGATTATCTTGGTTTGCGGTACTCACGATCGCGAGATCTTTTCCATCGAGCACCAGCCACGCCCATCCAGAACCAAAGCGAGCGGCTGCAGCTGCGGCGAATTTTTCTTTGAAACCTTCAAATCCACCAAATGTTGCGTCGATTGCTTTGCCAAGTTCCCCGGATGGTTTTTTGCTGGAATCAGGAGTCAAAATCTCCCAGAAAAAAGAGTGATTCAGGTGTCCCCCACCATGATTTCGCACAGCCATGCGGATATCCTCGGGCACCATATCCAGATCGGCAACTAACTCCTCCACAGATTTTTCATGAAGTTTTGGATGCTTATCGAGGGCCTCGTTTAATTTTGTCACGTACGTTAGATGATGCTTGGAATGATGGATTTCCATCGTCTTCGCATCGATATGCGGCTCGAGCGCGTCGTAACTGTAAGGAAGTGTGGGGAGTGTGTGAGGCATGAAATCAGTATAAAGGGTAAAGTATAAAGTATGAAGGAAAAACCCGAGATTCGTATTCTGACATCGGCAGCCGATCTACAGATGTACGACGAGTGGATCAAAACACATCCACAGGGAAATCTGTGGCAGTCGCTTGAGTGGAAAAAGTATCAGGAGGCGTTGGGGCGGGAGGTAAGGATCTACGGATGCTTCGACGGAGCCTGTCCTGAGCGAAGCCGAAGGGCTCAGCATGACACCACTCACTCTGCGATTTTGGCTTCTGCATTGGTTGTTATAGACAAAACCACCGGCGGATTTTCCACATGGGATATTCCACGAGGACCAATCGGACAGCAGACAGATCGCCTTCTTGCACAGGTGATTCATGACGCAAAAAAAGACAAATGTATGGCGATTTATTGTTCTCCATTAGACACTTCTTCACTTGAAGAACTTCAAGCCTCTACAAGAGATTCTGAGCGCTGCGAACAATCCCCTGCCACTCGCATCATCGATCTCACGAAATCAGAGGAGGAGATCCTCGCGCAGATGCATCAAAAGGGGCGTTACAATATCAAAGTTGCAACAAAAAATGGTGTGACTGTGGAGCATTCTACTGACATGAATGCGATGTACACACTCCTGAAGGGGACGGGAAACCGTGACGGGTTTGGCATTCATGCAAAATCTCACTATGTGCGATTTGTAGAACATCTCGATAACAGTTTTATGTTGATGGCACTGCACGACAAAAAACCAATCGCCGGGTTGATTGGTGTCACGTGGAACGGAATGGGATTCTATTATTATGGCGCATCAGATCACACACAGCGAAATCTGATGGCACCGTACTTACTTCAATGGGAGGCGATGAACTACTGCAAAGAACAAGGATGCACACAGTATGACCTCCTTGGCATCGCGCCGACCGGAGCCTCGGCGGATCATCCATGGTCTGGCATCAGCGAATTTAAATCTAAATTCGGCGGTACGGTGATCACCTATCCGCCGGAGCAGGAGATTATTTTGAAACCAATGATGCGAACGATGCTAAAAGTGAAAAGGAAGATCTTGGGATAAAGAAACAAGGGAGTGAAGCGATACAAAGGAAACAAGGGAATGACGGCACTCTTTTGTTTCCTTTGCTTCGTTTGTTTCTCTTGCTTCTGCAGTTATCGCATAAACCAAAAAGCCCCTCCTTTCGGAGGGGCTAATTGGATCAATCGCACGTGCGAGAGAGCTAAACGAATTTCCTATTAGCTCTTGTAGCTCGTGGACTTGACTGTCGACTCACCATATTCAATCCACTTGAAGGAAGGACGTGACGTGTCCTCATCAAGCCAATCGATGTGGGAATCTGTAGACGCACTGACGGCGAACGATGTAGCAGTCAATGAAGAGAACTGCTGGATCGCTGCTTGCAAACCGGATGTGGACGTACCGACCTTGGAGTTTGTAACGTTTCCTTCAAGGATGAAGGTGACGCTTGCTCCGGACGTAATACGTGTATCCGTTACGCTGCCCTTCAGGCTCTTACACTGAACAAGGAAGGATCCTGAGGCGACACCCACAATGGAGTTACCTCCTGTTGTGAACGTGCTGCAAGAAACCTTGCTTGGGTTGGATTGATCAGCGGAGTTATAGAACTTGAACGCGGTTGCATCGAGGTTCACGTTCGTGGCGTTGACGTTGAAGGTCACTCCGGAAAGAGTCGCCATGTTCGTGCCGTTCTTATCGTTGTTGTTCGTAGCTGCCGTGAAGCGGAACCAACCGAATTGAGACACACCGCTCGGAACGTTGGTGTTGTCTGCATCTGGGTTAGCGTTCGTGATCGATGTGATCTTCGAAAGCACAACCTGGTTGACCGGACCGATGATATCCGAGTTTGTTGCAGAAGCTGCATCTGTACCGATGAAGACTTCACCGTTAGCCGTAGCGTTGCTGTCGGTATTTGCAATGAGGTTATTGCTGGATTGCAAACCGCGTGCGCGCACTGCACCGGAACCTGTGGCGTCGTCGGATACTGCTTGCTTCGTGAGCCAAATCTGGATCTTCTCAGCAGATGTTGCGCCTTCGTCATCATTCTTCATAAGAGGGCGTACTGTGATGAGCTGGTTCTGACCATCCTTCACCACCAATTGCTGATTTTGCATGTCTGCACAGAAGGCAATGATAGCTGCGCCTCCGTTTCCGTTGTTCGTCTTCAAAGGATCTGTGTTGCCTGCGCAGAGAACTGCGGTGGCAAATGCAGTCGTCGAGCCGAGCTTGTAGAGCTGCAGAGACTTGACGGATGTTGCAATGGATCCGGAAGAGTTGAACTGGAGAGCAGTGATATCGATGTCTTCGTTCTGAGCACGCAGTTTCAAGCGGAGAATTTCTTCACCAAGTGCACCACCAAGAAGTTGGCGGGAACGTGGCTGTTGATCTCTGCTGACAAACAAGTCTCCTTGGCTAACAAGGGACCATGTCTTGGAGTTCACAACAGTGACAGTGATGTCACAGTTGCTTGTGCAGCTGGTGTCATCGCTGACTGTTCCTGCACTGTCGACGGTCTTGATACCGGACAAGCTGGAACCGTTTCTCACTTGTTCTGCCTCGAGGTACGTCACAGACGAACCTGTATCGAAGGCGAGTGTCAGCACGTTGCTCGTGAGAGAAGCCGAGATATCAGAGTGAACTTCGAAGTTCACCGTGACTTCAGCAGGAATCACGTAGCCGCCACCAGCAAGCTGGTTGAAGCTGACCTGGCTACTCTGAGCAGCCACACCCTTCTGGAGGATCGTATCGACAACGCTGTCGTTGTCTGTGTCGACCCACAGAGCGTAGTTCTGACCGTTCAAGAGAGAACCGGACTGTGCACGGAAGATAGCCTTTGTGAGCAATACATCTTCTGCCTCACCAGCGCGAGCTTCGAAGCGGAGAAGTGTGATGTTCTTGCTGTTCTTCACAGCTGTATCGCTTGTGCCAATTCCGCGGACTCCCACTGTGAGAGACGGAGTGGCAATGCGGTGGAAGTTTCCGGACACCGTTCCTCCTGGGCGGACATCGGAGACATCGTCTCCTGTTGTCAGACCCTTGACCTCCATATTGTAGGCCGTGGAAGAGGTGATGAGACCACCGAATGTACAACCTGTGACTGTACCGGTTGTGCTTGTCGTTGGCTGTGTACAAGCGTGTACACGGAACTTGTCACCGTTCAGCGGGTGAGCGGCTGTACCGTTATCCGTGAAGTCCACGTTGAGCTGCCATGTATCGGAGCCCTGAACCGTGAAGTCATCGAAGCGGTAGATCTGGTACGTTGCGTTGCTTGCTGTACCGGTAGCGTAGTCTGTGCCGCTCGTTGTCAGACGGACACCCGTGATGGATTGTCCTGTCTTTGCGTTGCGGAGCGTGACATTTTCAATGATGTCTCTGATGTCATCGCTAGCCAATGTGTTGGCACTCAAACCGGCGCTTGTTCCTGTCTGACCCTGAATCGCAATGAAGATATTGCGAACGTCAATAGCGTCGCCTGCTGTCGTCAAAATGATGTTAGCGAGGTTTGCATTGTTCTGAGTCTTCGTAAATTTCTGTTGAACTGGACCATCGATTTCGATTGTGAATTCACCAGCCTTGATTGTAACTGTGCTCAGACCTGTCTCATTAGGAATAGAGATCTGGGAACCGTACAACTGGCCGTTGACTCCGTAACCGTAGAGGGAACCGACTGCGAACAGATCGGAGCTCTCCTCGAAGTGGAGGATGACTGTGTTTGCAGCACCACCAACGATATCACCGACAACTTCGAGAGTGATCTGGTCACTCTGAAGGACTGTCAATGGAGGATCGAAGACGAGCGTTGCGTGGTCACCGACCATCGAAGCAACGGTGTTGCTGATGACTGTTCCATCGGAGCGGCGGACCATCAGGTTTGTGATGTCGCCATCCTTTGTGGAACCGTTGTTTTCGAGAGTGACGGAGTAAATAGTCTGATCCTCAACGGAGTCAGTCTTTACTTCGAAACGTCCGAGAACAGCCTTTGTGTCACCAACAGTGATCTGACTTGGGGAAACAGTGCGATACGTGATCGTCACTTTTCCGCTTGTCACAGCAGCGACTTTGAAGGTGTTGCCGCGAAGAGGGAAGTTACCCTGTACCTTCTTAGCATTGCTCTTCAGGTCGGTTGGAAGTTCTACGGAGATATTGTGCTCTCCGGAGATTGTTGCTGTGGAGTTGAAGTCTGCGACGATATCGACTGTCTTTGTCTTACAAGCATCAATGACAAGCGGCATAATGAACCGAATGTCCGATGTCTGGTTCTGCGAGTCGATTGTGCGGCCGCGGCTGACGCGAGCACCGTCGATCGTAGCGTACAAACGATCAATATCTGCCTGATCACCGAATCCTTCGTGGATTGCAGTGAGGTTTGTCACTGTGATGGAATCATCACAAGACGCAGTAAGGTCGAGAGCAGCCATCACGACTCCGTTTGCACCCTTTGGAACAGAATCTCCAACTGGGTTTGTGGAAGCGAGGGATACTTCGAGTGTTCCGTTACCCATGACGAGCGGGCTGAAACCCGTGAAGTCCATGGTGTCCGAGAACGTCTTACCGGCGGCTGTCATCATGTCCTGAACGGACAGTGTGTAACGGCCGTTTGCGGAAGTGGAACCGCCCAACGTCAAAGAGACGGTGGAGCTGTCGACCATCTTCACGCTCGACACAGTGATGTTTGCATCGCCGGACACTGAGTAGTGACTGGCAGCAACCATTGCTGAGCTGTCGAGAGGTGTGTTGAAGTCAACTTCAATTGTTGAACTCGAAACAGATGCGACGCTCTTGATAGCAGGAGATGTGGACATTGTCTTTCCACAATCGACACCGAACGTCAGGTTCTGGTCGACGCGGTGAAGCATCACAACCATTTCTGCGCGGTTCATGTTGTCGGATGGGCGAGCGCGGCCTGTTGAATCGTCACCCTGAAGGACACAGTGATCAGCTGCTGTTTGCACAGAGCTTGTGAACCACTGACCTGCAGGAACGTCCACGAAGGATGGTGCGTCACCTGTTGCGTCCAAGCCAAAGGCGCGGACGATGAGAGCTGCAGCCTCAGCGCGGTTAATGTTTGCGCTTGGGCGTGCGTAACAAGGATGACTGCCGTAGCAGTTGTTGTCACCCTTTACCCAACCCTCTTTTCCAGCTTCCTCCATGTACCCGTAGTACCAAGCACCTGCCTTGACGTCGTCAAAGCTAGGAACAGCTGGTGGGGTAGAAAGGATTCCACCGTTGAGCTCAACAACGAGCTTCGTAAATTCTGCGCGGTTTGCATTGTCGTTACCGCGGAAACGAGTCTGGGAAGCGTCGAGGTATCCTGCGTCCGTAAACGCCTGAACTCCGTCTTCAAACCAAACTCCGTTCGGAACGTCGCTGTAAGCAGCAAACACTGTTCCCACTTGCGTGAGGGTGATTGCGACTGCAGAGACTCCGGCGAACAATTTCTTAAAACGAGAAATGTCCATAGGAGATGAGAGAAAAAAATGAAATAGAACAATGTGGGTTTTGACCGAAGTCAAAAAGTTGAATCAATGTGAGTCGTACGTTCTTTCTAAAAAACGTCTTCTGCATCGTGGTGAGTGAGAGCGAGCCTACATAAAAGTTGCAGGCGCTCACCTCCTTAAGAATAAAGAGAGGACATCATCGATGCGACGCCGCGGAAACCGCAGCATAGAAAGAGAAATGTACGAGGAGCACGACTAGTCTCTGAAACTCCCTATATAAGGAAGTAGGGAAAAGTGTGAGAACTTGAACGCGTGAAGCGTGACAAGGTGCCGAAATGTGAATGACCGAGCATAGATCCCACCAACAAATGTTTAGTGGATCTCGCAGATGCTACCGAGAATGCTCACACTAGCGCAAGCCAGAGAGTGATCTCGTGCATCCCTACAAACGCGCAGGAACGGAGCGTGTTACGCAATCGTCAAAAAATACTTCGGCATTTCTCACACAATATTCACACCAATTTGACGTTTCAAAAAAGAATTCCCAAGCCAATCAGAAAAAAAGTTGTCGTTATTTCGTGAAAAAGTGTTGTTGAAATTTTTTGTTCTTATGTCAGAAATGGTATTTTAAGTGCAAAATTTGTGAACAAAAATTGTCATCAGACAAGTCAGCTTGACATTTTTAGGTGAAACACAAAGGTAAAGTGTGAGAATTGATCAATAGATAGCAAATTATGATGATTTGATGGATTCGATGAGGAGCGCATTTCCCTCTGTCATCCTGAGCGTAGTCGAAGGACAAACAAGAGAATGCTGTAATTGCACAATTAAAACATACTGAAAATGGAATGAGCAGGCATTTTTTCACGTTTTCAGCATGTACACTATTTCATACAAGTCCCCTTTTCGCTTTGAAATTCCCGCAAGTTAATCCACACAAAAGTCATGCGAAGCAGACATCACCGTCAACAATCACCAACATTCGCGGCTAGAAAGGTATACAAGCACGGAGTTTTCCAGAGGGGGTGTGGAGAACTGTTTGACATAAAAAACCCGGCCCCCGTGAGGGGGTCGGGTCTCGCCAGTGCACTGCGGGAGTGCACTGGCACGACGTCACGGGGTTGGCTCCTGTTGTGGTCCATCACGGACCACTTTTCCCGAGTCGAGCGTAAGCTCTTCTCGGACAATGTTCAGCGTGCCGGGAGCGTCGATTCCGATTCGAACCGAGTTCGGTCCGATTCGGATGACAGTGATCTTGATGTCGTCGCCAATCAAGATCCGCTCTCCGGACTTACGAGAAAGAACCAACATACAGTACCTCCTTGGACTGGGTCACGGACGTACCCTCACGCTGCAGCCAATCCAATCGACTGCAAAGGGTACATTCAGACTAATCATAAAATCACGATATGTCAAGTATTTTGTACATGGGGAATTTCGTATCCCCTCTCCAAGGAGAGAGGGTAAGGGAGAGGGGTAGAAAAATATTCCATTTCCGTAGAGACGTGCGGAGCGCACGTCTCCGTTCATCGGTTGAATACGCCTCCACGAGACGCCCCACCGGGTCGTCTCTACAAATGAAAATTAAAAAATGTGTCACCCTGAGGACGCTCGAATGGGCGTGCTTCGAGACGCGCTCTTGCGCTCCTCAGCATGACATTGTTTATGGAGGTGCCATGGATTCGTCGCGGCTCACCATGACACATTTTTACTATTTTTTTCTTATCATCTGCCCCTCCTTCGTATCTTTCACCGTAAATCCCCTACCCTCAATTTCACCTCGCAGGCGATCACTCTCCGCAAAATTTTTCGATGCGCGTGCGCTGTCACGCGCAATTTTTAATTGTTCGATTTCATCCGGAATTTTTTCTTCTTCAGCGTCGAAACAACCGAAGGTGTGACGAATCATTTCAATAAAATTCGCACATGATTCCTGTGGATGATTTCTTGAGTGTGTCATCGCATCGAAAATCGCAGCGAGAGCGGCGGGAGTATTGAGATCTGCATTCATGGCAGCAGCAAATTTTTCCTCGAACGCCGCACCCGGGAACCCTTCGACTGAGCTCAGGACAGGCGGGTGCTGCTGTGTGTCTTGTTTTTCTTTTGTTTCCCTTGTTTCACCTGTTTCCCCCATCTCAGAAATCCACTCCACAATCTTCCTCCGCGCCTTCCTGCTATCCTCCATCCCCTTCCACGTAAATTTCAGCCTTGTGCGATAGTGCACCGACAGCAAGTAGTAGCGAAGATCCAATGCGCTGAATCCTGCTTCGATTATGTCTGGAACAGTTAACACATTGCCAAGAGACTTTGACATCACCGCAGTGATGTCACCCTGAGTTTGTCGAAGGGTGCCCTCCTTTTGAATTTCGATACGACGCTTGTGCAGCCACACACGCACGAACGGATGCACGCCGCTGCCACACTCACTCTGCGCGATTTCACATTCGTGATGGGGGAAGATGTTATCTTCTCCACCCGTGTGAATGTCGATAATGTGTCCAAGCAATGCCGAACTCATCGCACTACACTCGATGTGCCAACCGGGGAAACCGGAGAGTGGATCATCCCCCACCGAGCTGCTTCTCTCACCGCTTTCAAACGACCACCGCAGCACGTGATGATTATTATTCCAAACGCACTTTTTCCAGAGCGCGAAATCCGCAGGATGTTTTTTCGTTTCATCCACTGCAATGCGCGCGCCGGCGTTTAAGTTATCGAGAGTGTTACCGGAAAGTTCTCCGTACTTCGGAAATGTTTCCACAGAAAAATAGATGCCATCATCGGTCTCGTACGCATTCCCCTTCTGAAGTAATTGATTGATGATCTCAATCATTTCTTTGATGTACTCGGTCGCATGAGGGCGGTTTTTTGGCTCCATAGGGAGCATATTCAGAGCCTTTTCATCCTCCAGATACATCGCCTCATACTTCTTCGCGATCGCGAGAGGATCGACCCGTTCTTCGCGTGCTTGTTTCTCGATCTTGTCATCACCCGTGTCTGCGTCATGAAGCAGATGTCCCACGTCCGTAATGTTCTTTACGTGCTTGACCGTATATCCACCAACCTCCAACCATCGCCGCAGTAAATCCGCCATCAGAAAACTCGAATAATTTCCAATATGCGGGCGACCGTAGACGGTGGGACCACAGGTGTACATGGTGACGACCTTATCCTGAGCTGTGTCATCCTGAGCCTGTCGAAGGACAAATGGAACTTCACCTTTGGTAAGAGAGTTGTAGAGGTGGAGTGTGTGATCATTTTTAATCATGTCTGAAGCATAGAAGGAGGATGGGATTGGAACAACAATGTTTTCAATAATAAACCTGTGTCATGCTGAGGAGCGCCAGAGCGCGTCTCGAAGCACAGCAAAAAATAACTCCTTATGGAACGTGTGACCCTTCGAGACGTCGTCCCGCTGCGGCGTGACTCCTCCTCAGGGTGACACGTTTTTTTATTTTTTCGCATGACACGCCATTTTCATCTATTTGAAGCCATTCCCCAATCTATTGACATGTTTATAATAATATTTTATAGTACGTATTCAATCATTCGCTCTTTGAATCAAGCGTAAAAAATTGACAGCCGAAATGGAATTGATACCATCGGCGCGATGACATTCACATTTACTCGCGTCGTATCCATTTGGCTCGTCGATAGACGGGGCATGGAGTGATGTGAGAACTATCTCTAACTCCTAGCGCCCCTCGAAAGACTGGGGCGTTTTTTATAACTTAAAACATTTTTATGTCAGCTACCCTGGAAAAAATCGGCTCCCCTGAAGCGGTCACAGTGATCGTCTGTGCTCCGGAAAAAGAGAACCGCGCAATGGTAAATGGCCGGATGGAGCGTTGGCGTGGCTTGTGTTTCTATGTGATCAATGGCGAATACGGAAATGAGGAAAGACAGTATGACGATGTTGTTCAGGTCATCAGAACAATCGGTGGCATAATCCATCAAGTTATCGTTCTGCTCAGTGATGAAACTGTCATGAGAGACAATTATGAAACATGGGGCGAAGTGCGTAAATCTGTCAATAATGCCGTCGGACATCTGATCTTTAAGAATCAATAATTCCCCTTCCCTCCCTCCAGAATCCGAGTAATATCCTGAAAAATTTGTAACGATGTAACGGTACGTGATCTTTGAAAACACAGTGATGAAAGAGGTGCTTTCTGTGCAAAGAGAAGATTGTTTTACGAGGCAACGATGCCTCGAACTTCCGCTGCACAGCGAGCCTAACCACGCGGAACCGATCATGCAAAAAGTTGCGACCAAGACTCTCGAGGGGAAGACGATGACCAAGTGTCCGAATTGTCGCTGGAGGGGGAAGGCAAAAGACCTTCCCGGGCACCGCTGTTCGAAGTCCAAAGCGAAGGAGTGAGCCGCGTTTACCCGCTCCGACCAATTGGTCGGAAGCGCGGCTTCTAAAAAGAAAGTACCTCTTTCATCATTGGAAAACTGATTTGGTATTTATTTTAAAAACCTCAGCCCGAAGCACACCAGTCGTCCTTCGATACATTTTTGCTGCGGCAAAAACACTCAGGATGACACGACGTGCATAACGTAGTTTATTTTTTGCGTTGCTGATCGATCGTGCTAGCCTTGCCTGCGATCTTTCCCCACACGCCCATGCTTACCTATCAAGACATCGAAACACTTCTCGGAGAACAGAAAAGTCTCCTCACGCACACATCTACGACCTTCCCGAAATCCACTCTGCATTTACCGAGTGTGGCAAAGGTGCAGGAGGTATTTGAGATGAGCGATCGGCCAACGAAGGTGCTGAAAAATCTGCTTGATATGTATAACCACGGACGACTGGGGGGAACTGGCTACCTGAGCATTCTTCCGGTGGATCAGGGGATCGAACATGCGGCCGGTGCGAGCTTTGCGAAGAACCCGGAGTACTTCGACCCCGAGAACATTGTGAAATTAGCGATCGAAGGCGGCTGCAATGCGTTTGCTTCGACCTTGGGCGGCATGGGTATCATCTCAAAGAAATACGCAGGGACGATCCCTTTTATTGTGAAATTGAACCACAACGAATTACTCACCTACCCGAACGTCGCAAATCAGGTGATGTTTGCCGATGTGCAACAGGCGAAGGACATGGGAGCACTTGGAGTCGGTGCAACGATCTACTTTGGATCAAGCGAAAGTGGTCGACAAATTGTGGAGGTCTCGAAGGCCTTCGCGGAGGCGCATAGGCTTGGGATGTTTACGGTGCTTTGGTGTTATCTGCGAAACAATGCGTTCAAAAAAGATAAAGACTATCACTTGGCAGCAGACCTCACAGGACAAGCAAATCACCTCGGCGTCACGATCGAAGCCGACATCATCAAACAAAAACTCCCCGAATGTAACGGCGGATACTTGGCGCTCGGACAGGAAAGTAGCTACGGCAAAACAGACAAGCGCGTCTACGAAAAACTCACGACCGAAAACCCCATCGACCTCACCCGCTACCAAGTCGCAAACTGCTACATGGGACGGATTGGTCTCATCAATTCCGGCGGCGCCAGCGGTGAAAACGACATGCAACAGGCGGTGATGACAGCAGTGATCAATAAGCGGGCAGGAGGAGCTGGACTGATCTCGGGGCGCAAAGCGTTTCAAAAGAGCAAAGAGGAAGGGATTGCGATTTTGAATGCCATCCAAGACGTATATTTGTGCGGCGACGTGAGCGTTGCTTAAATCTTTTGCGACATAAGATTATTTTGCCAGTCTTGAAAGATGCGTCCTTACGTGGCAAGGCATCAAAGAATCCACATTACCCATTGCCAATAAATTTTCCATGGAAGCATGATACTCATCTGCTCTCGCGGAAGGAAAATTATAACTAAATACTTCTTCACAGCTGCCATTGCAATCTCGATAGATCACGACTCCATTCCCTGAAAGTTGTGTGTCGTATCTTGCTGATGGTTCTCGGGTTAGTGAATTCATGCCGCCGATTGTAATAGCTTTATTTCACATTGCAAGAAAATTGCAAATTTTGTTCGGTTGCAGCATTAAGGTAACACTCTCCTTGGTAAGGCATTCATAGACTACGATAGCAGGGGTTCGCCTGTCCATTCCCAGTCCTGAGTGGGTTTTGACGTAGTTGTACCAGTGTAGCCACTGCCACACGATGAAGTTATGTTC
>CALREJ010000012.1 GCA_943355155.1 Candidatus Peribacteria bacterium | reverse complement strand
CATGGAAATGAGGAATCCATCAAACGATATGTTCAGAATCAAGGGAATCAGTACCACAAACTTCATCGACAATCACTCTACGAACAACCAACTTTGTTCTCGTGATAACTACGTAGATACCCCGTCAGCTTGCTGCGGGGTACATCATTCGATAGAAAGCTAATTCCTTCGAAATAATCCGATAGTTTTTGCCACATGTTTGGCAGGCGAGCACTTCGCCTACTGCAGTATCGGTCGTATCGGTAATCGCATCCGGAATCTGGTATGTCTGCGGACGATAGTCGCGAGGATCTTTGTCTTTCCACTCCCAACCGCGTGCGAGCACTTCTACCTTCGTGAGTGGATAGTAATCCTGTGCAAGCGATTCGTTATAGGCATAGGTCGAGATGGTTACTGGGAAGAATTCGCCATATTCTCCGGTCGATCGCATGTGCTCAATGATCTTCGGGACGAGCTTTTCATATTCCTCCTGCGAGTACTGTTTATTGAAAATGCAGTACTGTTTTCGTTGGAGTCCTATGCACCCGAAACAGTTTTTACTATGCGGGCAGAGTGAGCAGTAGGTGAGCTCGCTGATCGTCGCGAGGACATGATGGCAAAACTGCGATGCGTTTGCGCTGTAGCCAAGAACGGAACATTCATAGAGCAGTTCTCCGTCACCGCATTCCTGAATATCCATGCACGATTTCAGCGGCATGAATGCCTGATAGACGTATCTGCAATCCCACAAATCTTCGCTGTCGAAACACATGAATGCGTTTTTACAATTGATGAGATAGTCGCCGAGCACGTCTTCATTATTTGTTCCGTGCATGAATTTCTGGGGAAACTCGGCAGCAAGTTGTGCGAACCGATCTTGGGCATTTTTTGTCATCTGCTTGGAACCAAGAATTGCTTTGAACGATTCAAATTCCTGTTTGCTGACGGGCTTATTTTCTACGTGATATTCTTTATTTTTCAGATTGCTGCACATGATGCAGTGGCTGCAGCCAGTGCAGTTTTTCAGGAACATCGATTCCGTACAGTTGTCGCAGTCTTGCAGAAAAGATGAGTCGTAGCAGCGAATACAATCGATACATTCGTAGCAGAGTTCGCTCTTTCGGACGCGGAAACAATCCGTGCAGTTCGTGCATCCGTTCACACTGTAACTGTAGTAACATTCTCTGTTTTCATCGGAGTCGAAAATGAAGTAACAGTCTTTATTTTTTCCCGAGTGATTCGTATACGCGGAATTTTCATCGAACTCAAATCCGGTAAAAAGACTCGGCCGCGGCACGGCAAGACAGAGTTCGTTCCACTGCTCAAAAAATGATCGACTGAAATCAAAATCACGTCCGTAACTCAGCGCGTCCCATTTGTCGCTGTGCCAATCCTGTTGCCTATAGACCTTGTACGGTGCCTCGGGCTTGATGTTCGACACAACGTTCGTACCGGTCATGTCGCATTTTCTTTCATAGAGCGCCAGCTGATTCACACACGCCATCCGTCTCTGCAACCGACAATCCGGACACAGCGTCGGCGGGGGAATCAATTCCTTTTTTCCGGCAATCACAGGCGACACTTTTTCGAGGAAGGAGAGGTCGTCTTCGGTGATATCGAAGCTTGATTGGCATTGTCTGCAGGTTTGATGAGTCATAATGAAGAGTGTAACAGAAGTAGTGACTTGAATTAATCCTCACCAAAAGTTGTCCGAAGCTCTGTAAGTGCGGCTTGAGCTGCCGTTCGACAGTTTTTACAAGTAGCAAGGATGGTTAGCATCTCTTCAGGTGGTGGAAGTGTTGTATCAAGAGAAGAAAGTCCTCCTTGTGAATCGATCCATGCAAGTAATTGATCCAATGCAGTAGCAAGGTTTCCTCGAGTGGTGTCACACTGATGTATTATCTTTCTGAAGCGCTCAAGTTGATCAGTAGTTCCATCGCTGGGTTTTGGGCGTAATCGAGCTTCTACTTCGTTTGTTTCACGAAATAATCGAGTCAATAATACTTCATCCATGCGATGAATAGGATTGCGGCTTTTTCCCATATTAGTAGCAATAGTCTCACACCACGCACCATCTGTTCGCTGAGCATTTCGAGTGCCGAATTCCTGAAAGACTGTGAGCATAGATTGTCCATCATTATGAACAATTTTATATATTCTGTCTATTCCCATTCCATAAACAAAAAAATGACTCTCTTTACAATAAATACAATTTTGTCTATTATTATAGACAAATGAAAAGAGAATCATCTACTCAGGCAAATAATGCGATTCGGCCGCTTCTCAAGCGTGCAGGGCTCGAGGAAAAAGAAGTGGAAGTCTACTTGGCATTGCTTGCAATGAAGTCGGGTCGGGTCACGTCGATTGCTGCTGCGTCGAAGCAATCGCGCAGTCACACGTATCTCGTGCTCCAGAGCCTCGAGAAGAAAGGGCTCGTGTCGCATATTGAGAGTGGCAAGGTGATTCAATTTATCGCAGAGCCCCCGCATCGCATTGTGAACTTTGCGAAGGACAGAGTGCAGGAATGGAAAGAAACGGAGACCCTACTCGAGGGTGCGTTGCCTCAGTTGGCATCTCTCACATCCGCAATCATTGATCAGCCTCGTGTGACGACATTACGAGGGCTCGAGGGAACGAAACAGGTCTATCGCGATGTGCTGCTCCAAAAAGGCTTCTGTGCATTTTTCAATGCGGAAGTGATGTTCAAGGCATTTAAGCAGAACGTCGTGCCGATGCTGTTTGGTGAACAAAAACTGCAGGGAAGAGAACTCTTCGTCGATAACGAAGGTGCGAGGCGTTACCTCAAAGAAATTCCACAGGATGACAACTACGAAATCCGCTTGCTTCCGAAGCACATGCAATTCCTGTCCGAGATGGTGATCTTTGGTGACACGATTGCGCTCTTTGCGTATGACGACGAACTGACCATTATCAAAATAGAAAATCAGAACTTTGCGGATACGTTCAAAGCGTTATTTGAAGGGCTGTGGAAGAGTGCGACGGTGACGAGGAAGAGGTGATTATTCAATATTCTCCCAAAAACAGTTCGTGCAGTACACAAGGTATGGTGCTTCCTGAGGGTAGACGGAGACCATGTTGTTTTTACACTTGTCGCAGGTGCGTTTGTAGAGCTGACGTTCACTGCGGAGAGCCATACGTTGCTTGTGGCGGCAGGATGGGCAGTGATCGGGGAGTGGCAGTTTTTTCTGTTCGTAGAACGTCGCTTCCTGCGGAATCACGATGAATTCTTTTCCGCACTCTGCGTTCGTGCAGATCAGTTTGATGGGATTTTGGACGGTACTCATAGTTCAGCGAGGGAAGAAATAGGAGGCAAAGCTTGGATAGCGCTGTCGGTTTCGTGGGTGATGCGATACTGCTCATACGGGGAGCAGAAATAGGGGAGCAGGTTATAATTGCCGGACTGTTGTAGCTCGCTGCGGATGCGTTTCACTTCCTTGTGATAGTCATCGGGTGAATATGGTTTGTTCAATATGTGATATTCCTTGTTCTCTAGATACACACAGCCGTAACAGTTCTTCACATTTTTGCTGAACGCACAAAATTCACTATCGCCGCAGTATGAACAGTGGAAGCAAAAATTGCAGTTATAACTGTTGGGACAGTGCACACATTGATAGGACCATTCACATTCGAAGCAGTGAGTCAGGTCGCAGCTATTTTTGTGGCCGTTTGTTTCGATGCAGTAGAGACAATCTTCCAGTGCAAAGGAATCGTGGCATCGGTAACAATTTTTACATTCTGAGAGGTGATTGCCGATGCAATCTTCGCAGC
This sequence comes from Candidatus Peribacteria bacterium, assembly GCA_943355155.1. Taxonomy (GTDB): domain Bacteria; phylum Patescibacteriota; class Gracilibacteria; order Peribacterales; family Peribacteraceae; genus CALREJ01. The sequence continues at coordinate 23,853 of CALREJ010000012.1, read as the reverse complement.
TAAAGAGATATACGCCGAGGTTTGGTGCTGTTTTGCGAAGTTCTTCCATCCGATCCTTTACTGCCTGGCGCTGTGCAGCGCTGTTCAAATCAATCGACTGCATGCGCTGTTCATATTCTTCTTTTGTGAGCTGTTCGTTGAAGATGCGATATTGCTTTTGATACAGACCCACACACCCAAAGCAGTTGGCGCACCCAAAGCAGTCTTTGCAGAACTGGCAGTCACGACAGTTCGCGCAGTCTTGGCAGTAATCCGCCATGTAGCAGTGCGCGCAGTCGACGCATTCCGTGCACCACTCGCAGCTGAGACAAAATGTGAGTCCGCTGCAGCTGGTACATTTCCTCGAATAGCGTGCGTAGTACACGTCTTCCGAATAGAAGATGCCGAAGCAGTAGTAGCAATTTTTTGAGCGTACTGCCTCTGCGTAGTCGCAATTTTCGGCACCATTTTGAATCAGGTTGTACCGAGGTTTACTCAAAAGAAGCCGTTGAAATTCCTGGAGGAAGTCCATATAATTTTTGGGTGGTGAGGTGTTTGATGCTGGTGCCAGTGTGCGGCACAGGCTCTATTTCGTCAAAGTATCTATACAATTTCGTGATTTAGACTTAAATGTAAAACGGAATTTTTGCTTTCTCATAGATAAAATATCCACTACACTCTAATGTGTCGAATATCATTCGACATTTATGCTTACACGCACCGATACCGGCAGAATTCAGGAGCATCTTCAGTTCTTTGGAGCGAATGCTCGCGAGTCTCGGATCTACATGCAGTGTCTGCAGCTTGGACCCGTGTCTGTACAGGAACTCTCGCGGACGATGAAGATGAATCGCGTGACGGTGCATAGTGCGGTAGAACAACTGATCGAAAAAGGATTATTGTTTGAGTCGAGGAAAGGAAAGAGGCGACTGATTGTTGCCGAAGAACCGATGAGTTTACTTCGCCTGCTCGCAAAGAAAGAACAGGAATTGTCGCGTGTGCGTGGGGGAATGGAACACATGCTCAAACTTCTCATTTCACTCCAATCCACCGACCAATCAACCCCGTCGGTCAAACTCTATGAAGGCGCAGACGGTTTCAAAAAAATGCTCGAGGAAACGCTCTCCGCTCGCGGGGAGCTACTCGTTTTTTCCTATGTACCGCTCTTTTCTGAACTTGTCGGTGAAAAATATCTCCTCGATTATTTTCAAAAAAGAGCAGATCGCGGCATTCACACACGCTTCCTTTTTCCACCATGCGCATTTGCAGACAAGGTCGCGGCAAGAGCCAAGGAATATCGGGTACAGGTACGCACGCTTCCCAAGAAATATGTGTGGCAGTCGGGAATTTTTTCCTGGAATGATTGTCTGGCACTCATGTCCTATACCGAGCGCCACCTCACCTGCACGATCATCGAAAACCGTGACATCGCACATTTTTATCGGACGATCATGTTTGAACTGTGCTGGGGACAGGCTGCGAAGGCTCAATACACTTCTTTCAAATAACACTCTTCACACAGAACCACCTCCGCTCTCTCCGGTGCGAACGTCGTCTCAATCGGTTTTTGGCATTTTGCACATTCCCGATTCCACAGTTTCCGTGGATTTCGGACGCGCATGCGTTCTTCGTAGCGAACTGCAGGATGTAAACGGGGGAGTGGGATGCCCTGTGCCTTATAAAATTCCAATTCTTTCTTGAGAATACGAAACGGTCTTCCAGTTTTTGTACATGATACCGCTTGGTCTGTGATGGCATCGGCGCAATCATCGATCGAGTCGGGGAGGTCACTTGCCTGAAGAGTTTTCGATACTTGTGGCGCATCGTCTTTCAGATCTCTCCACAAAAATCCTCGCTTCACAGCCTCTTCTTTCATGAGTGGTGCATATTCCTGAGCAACGGATTCGTTGTAGCCGAATGCACTCAAGTGTGGCGGGAAAAATCTCCCCCATGAACCACTCGCCTCTGGGCTCGGGTTCAGGGCTTCGCTTCTTTGATCTGTTTTCATATGTTCAATAATCTTCGGAACGAGCACTTCGTATTCCTCTTTTGTGTACTGCTTATTGAAGATGCAGAATTGCTTCCGACGAAGTCCGCTGCATCCGAAACAGTCATGGCAGGTGTAGCAGTGCTCGCTGTAGAGCATGTTTTGGGAATGAAAGACGTACAGGCAGTAGGCGCAGTTATAGGCTTCGATGGTGCCGAGAGTTTCGTAACAGAGCTCGGGTTTCAGATACATGTTCGAACAGTGCTGCAGATCTTTCACATTCACGCCGACCTGAACGTAGCGGCAGTCCTCGCTTTCGTTTGTGTCGTAGCAATCGCGGCAGTTCCGGGAATTTTCGATGTAGTCGCCGGTGCAATCCTGCGAGTTAATGATGTTGCCGTACTTCCAGATTTTCTGTTGCAGCATCGCACGCATCTCATTTTTCATCGCCTGAAACATCGAATGAGATCCGCGAATTTCGTTCACTCTCTTTTCATATTCTTCTTTCGAAAGAGGTTTGTTTTGAAAATAATATTCTTTCTGCGTGAGGTTGGTGCAGAGGCAGCAGTTCTTGCATCCCTGCAGATAGGAACTAAACAGGCAGTCGTGGCTGTTTTTAGAGAAACTCACCGATGTGCAGCGGGTACAACCGTGCAGGCTGAAACAGTCGTAGCAGAGCTCGCAGTCGTACATGTAGGCGCTGTCCATGACGTCAGTGCATTTCTGGTAGAGCTTTCCGTAGTAACAATCTTCACAGTATTCCGATGAATTGATCAGGTAGCAGTTTTTGCAGTAGCCGGTGCCGGTCGTGTAGTCGCAGTTTTCATTCGAGACGGTGACGACGGCCATGTGTGGGACAGCTTTGCTAAGCTCTGAAAATTGCTCAAAGAACGGACGACTGAAATTGAATTCCCTTGCGTACACCGTTGCATCAAATGAATCCGCATTCCATTCTTCCTGTGTGTAGACCTTGTATGGATCACCCCACAAAGGTTCCTTCGCGTAGATCGAAATAATAGGTTTCTGCGACTTCGCAGATGTGTTTCGATACAGATTATTTTCATTGCGATTGCAGACACGGATCAGCATGCGGCAATCGGGACATTGTGTTGGCTCGGCTGGATGGATGACAGTATCGCCAAACCGGAACTGCATTTTTTGGATGAATGTTTGTTCATCAGCTGAGACTTCAAAGCCCTGTGCGCAGTCGGTGCAGGTGAGATCCATGCCGCTCAGTATACCTCTTTGAGGTAGCACTCCTCACACAAAACTGTTTCCCGGCGATCGGGCGCGTATGTCGTTTCGATCGGTTTTTGGCATTTGGCACAAGTACGCGAGTAGAGTGCGCGCGGGGTTTCGAGCAGAGCGAGTTTGCGCAGGCGCTCCTGCGGATGATGATGTGGCACTGGCAGTCCGCGTTTCCGATAGAACGCGAGTTCCTGTGGAATAATGCGAAAAGGTTTTCCGGATCCTTCCGATGCAATGATGTAATTCAGAATATCATCAGGCACATCGTTGATGTCGCTTGGGATACTCTCTGCCTGAATAAGCTTGATGTCTGTGACAGGAGGTTGATCGAAGTCTGACCACAGCCATCCACGTTGCAGTATTTCCTCTTTACTCAAAGGATAGTTTTCAAAGGCCTTTGTTTCGTTGTAGCCAAAAGATGAAATCGCGATGGGGAAAAACTCGCCCCATTCTCCGGTTGTTTTCATGTGCTCAATGATCTTTGGAACGAGCGTTTCGTATTCCTCCTTCGTGTATTGCTTGTTCAAAATACAGTACTTCATTTTTTTCACACTAAAGCATCCGAAGCAATAACTGCTGCTATTACTGTTGTCGCAATACAGCAGATTATCGCACTGGTACCCAAGATTCGAGAAACAGCTTAAAAAGAGATCCGTGGATCCTTTGCATTCGTACAGATGTTCTGCGAACGACCCGCGAGTGGTGTCCATACAGTCTTTCATGTCGATGGCATCATAGACGTACCTGCAATCTTCCAAGTCCATTGAACTGTAGCAGTGGTGGGCGCCTTTTGCATTTTGCAGATAGTTACCCGTGCTGTCTTCCGTATTCAGGTTCCACGCTGCTCGTTTTGGCATGCGCAGTTTCAGCGCATCGTATTGTACTTGGAAGGATAATCGAAACGCAGGATCGGTATTTAGTCTGTGGATGGTTTCCTCCACCGTTTTCTTATCCGAAGGCTCATTCAGAATCATGCATGTTTTGTTCTTGAGGGACACACACCCGACAAGTTCTTGCGATGCATGGCAATCAAAACACAGGTAGCTTTCGGATACGTTGGAACAGAGTTCGAGATATGAACTGGCAAAACAGCGACGCGATTCATCGCAGGCGTAACAGAGTTCCATATTGCTGCACATCACCAAGTCCGCGCAGTCCGTACTGTCGATTGCCCAGTCAGAGAAATATACATTTTCCGATCGCATGGTGGAACAGCTCATGTAGCAGTTCTTGTTTTTGGACGCATGAACGGTGTAGTCGCTGTTTTCACTCTGCGTATTAAAGATGGAGAGACGGGGGACTGCTTTTTTTAAAGCAGCATATTGTTCGAAGAACGGGCGGGAAAAATCAACGGCTTTCCCGTAGGCGAGCGGATCCCAATTGTCGGACCAGAAACAGTCGTGACAGAGGACAGGAAGATGCTTGTCGGGGGAATAGATGGAGATGATGTTTTTCTTGCATGAAAAGCAGGTGTTTTTGTAGTAGTTACTGTCATTACGAAATGCGAGTCGTCGCTGCTGACGGCAATCGGGACAGTGCGTGGGGTCGGGGAGCGTTATTGGCGTACCTCCGATGACCGGAGCCAGTCGATCGAGGAATGCCCGATCCTCGGATGACACGGTGAATAGTGCCGTACATGCTGTACACTGTTTTTCCATAAGAAACATAGTAAAGAGTAAAATGTACAAGCAAATGGTATATTGCTATACTATCTCTGTACATTGTTCTTCTTTTTAGAACAACACGAAATGCTCAATGACTACCTACAACGTTTAGGGCTCAGCCAGAAGGAATCACGCGTGTATATCGCGCTCGTGACGATCGGCATGCAGCCGGCGTCTGTCCTTGCGCGGAAGATCGGAGAGGATCGCGTGGTCACGTACAAGTATCTGAAAAAATTATCCTCGCAGGGGCTGGTGAAAGTGTTCATTCGCGATGGTGTGCAGTATTTCGGAACGACTGGTAGTGAGGGCATTGCCTCATTTTTGAACGAACAGTCTGCGTCCATCTATGAGTTGAGTGCCTCTGTGCCGGACATTGATACCGAACTGAAAAAGCTTGGTCGCAACGATGGCTTTGCGCCGGTGATTCAGGTGTTCGAAGGCAAGGCGGGGATCAAGAGTCTGTTTCGTGATCTTCTCTTCGAGGCGAAGAAGGAAAAAGTTCTGCGGATTCGCATGCTGACGTCGAACACGTTTGAGCAGCAGATGGGTTCTGTATCGCTCACCAAATTCATGGGTGAATTTTTCAAAGACGCCAAGAAGGCAAAACTCGGCATTGAAATTGTGGAGGCCTCCGGAACATTGCTTCCCGAATACATCCGACGGATCGATCCGCAGCATTTTGACCCAGATGAATTTCCTGCAGCACGCGGTGCAACTAACGTCTTCCTCGCAGGCACTGCACTGTACCTTGCCTGTTATGGCGATTCTCAGGTTGGACTCAAAATCAAACAGGAGCAAATGAGCCAGATCTTCCATTTCTTCTTTGATGTCATTGCGAAACAGGCACCTCCTCCGGACAGTCGGCCTCCTGTTCGGCCTGCTGCTTGGCTGAAGCAGATACCAGCATCAGATCAGTAAATCGATTTAAGATAGCACTCCTCGCAGTACACAATCTCGGATCGCTCGGGGCTGTACGTAGTTTCGACGGGCTTTTGGCATTTCGCACACTCCCGATTCCAGAGCTGCAGCGGATTTCGCAGTGCCATGCGTTCGCGGTGACGCTGATCCGGACATTTCAATGGAATCGGAATGCCGAGATCGCGATAGAATTTCAATTCCTGTGGGATCACTTTGTACGGTTTTTCCGTGACAGAACAGAGAAGGATTTGTTTGGTGATGTCGTCGGGGACGCTACGGATATCATCCGGAATTTCATAGATCGGGCCCAAATATTGGTCCTTCGCATCCACTTCGTCATCCCATGTCCAGCCGCGTGCGAGTACTTCTTCTTTCGTCATTGGGAAATATTCCTGAGCGACGCTCTCGTGGTAGCTGAAGCGGCTGGTGGACGGTGGGAAAAACTCACCATATTCTCCGGTTGATCGCATGTGTTCGATAATTTTCGGCACGAGTTCCTCGTATTCTTCTTTCGTGTACTGCTTGTTCAAAATGCAGTACTCGGCTTTTTGCATGTTCACACAGCCAAAGCAATTTTTCGAGGAACAACAGACCGAGCTGTAGTACACATCAAACGATGACCAGCACTGGATCGCAAAGGCGCAGCGAGCGGCGTTGATATTCGTATTGGTTGTTTCGTACATTAGCTCTGCATTTCGACCAAAGGTCACAACGTCCATGCCGTCTTTGGCTCCGCGCCAGACGTGTTCACCGTACTTACAATCCTCCGCCTGATGCGCATGGAAACAGGCTGTGCAATTTCGGCTCTCCTGCACATAATTTCCCGTACAGTTTTCTGCCTGAACGGATGTCATGTATTTCTTTGGTTGCGTAAGAGAGAATGCGTGGAATTGTTCCTGCAGCGCATCGATCATTTTCCGCGAACCGAGATTCAGTTCTGCTTTCTTCTGCTCGAATTCTTCTTTTGAGTATTGCTGGTTGAGAATGCAGTATTCTTTCTGCCTCTGGTTCACGCACATCAGACAATTTTTGCAGCCGATGCAGTCGATGAGGAATGCGCTATCGGAACAATTCGTACAGTTTTGGGACCAGAGCAGGTGATTGCACTGGTAGCAATTATCTACTTCGTAACACAGCTCACATTCGTGTGAGAACGAGAGTTCACAGCAATCCGTGCATTTCTGGAGCCAAAATCCGTGTAAACAATCCTCGGCATGGCTGCTTTCGAAGACGAGATAACAGTTTTTGCAATCGGTGAGTAGTTGGCAGTAATCCGAATTTTCAACGTTGCCTACAGCGACGTTCATGTGAGGAACGACTTGAAGGAGCTCTGCGAACTGATCAAAAAAAGGACGACTGAAATCAAAATCCCTGCCATACGTTTTTGCATCCCATTTGTCACTCCACCAGTCGCGGTGATTATACACGACGACATTTCTCTGTGGAGCGTAGGCGGAGATGATCGATTTCCCCGTCAGATCACATTTCCTGTGATACAGATTCCGTTCATTGCGATGCGTGTGGCGGCGTTGTCTGCGACAGTCGGGACAGAGGGTTGGTGGTGGGATTAATTCCTTCTTTCCATTGAAGATGGGGGAGACTTTTTCGTAGAAGGCGAGGTCACTGTCGGTGACTTCGAAGGGTGCCGAACACTGGAGGCAGGTTTTATTCATTAGTAGACAGTTTCGAGGTAGCAAGATTCACAGTAAACAATTTCAGTTCTTTCCGGACTGTACGTTGTCTCCATCTCCTTCCCACATTTCGAGCAATTCCGTTTCCAGAGTTTACGAGGGTTGCGATGTTCCATGCGTTCTTTGTGTCGCTGCTCAGGACATTTTCGAGGAATCGGGATCTGCATCGCTCGGTAAAACTTTAGTTCCTGTGGGATGATTTTGAATGGCTTTCCTGTGATTTCGCATCGAAGAATCTGTTGGCAGATGTAGTCGGTCGTTTGGCTAATGGTAGCGGGTGGTTCGACGACGGGGCCCATATAATTTTCCTGCTCTCGCTCATCGGTGTGCCACTTCCATCCCCTCGCTTCGACCTGTTCTTTCGTCATAGGAAAGTACTCCGCTGCAATCATTTCGTTGTACCCAAATGCAGAAAGACTCGGATGTAAATACTCACCCCATTCCTTGCATGAACGCATATGATCAATGATCTTTGGGACGAGTGCTTCGTATTCCTCCTTCGTGTACTGCTTATTCAGAATGCAGTACTGCTTCTGTTTCAGCCCCACGCATCCGAAACAATCTTTGCAGTGGTGGCAATGCATGGAGTAATAGATGCGGTCGCCGTACCACACCATGAATGTTGCCATCGACGACGGGCAACCGACAGTGGAGCAGACTTCGTAGTCCCATTCGACGCCTTCGGGTGAGGTAAAAGTGGCGTCATGGGAATTATGACCTCTCGGTGTGAAGGAGACGTATGTGCAGTTTTCGCAGTCACTGATATCAAAGCAATGTTTACAGTCTTTGCTGTTCGCGATCATGTCACCCGTGCAATTCTCACTTCCGAATATGTGTGACTGACGATGGATCGAGCGTGCTTTCAGGGCTTCCAATTCTCTGCGCATCACCGCGATCGTCTGCGGAGTCAGCTCACCAATTTCCTTCCGCTTCTTCTCCATTCCTTCCTTGCCCAGGTATTCATTCATGAAGCAGTGTTCCTTTCGATTGAGACCGAAACACAGGATGCAGTCGTTACAGGACTGGCATTCCTCTACAAAGAGACATTCCGTGCAGTTCCTGCAGTCCATGAAGTACATGCAACGGTTGCAGTCCTGCGATGCAATGCCTTCGTAACACCACTCGCATTCGTTGAGGGACAACGCATCGACAGCGTCTTTTGAATTCGATACATAGTTGCCGAAAAGACAGTCTTCGTCGTTCCCCCCACCGAAGAGGAGATAGCTGTTCTTCACATTCAGCGTGTGGTTCGTGTAGTAACTGTTTTCTGTATTCGTTGTGTTCAGAGAAATGCGAGGAACGAGCAAGCTCAACTCAGAAAGTTGCTCGGTGAAGTTCCTAGAAAAATCGAAGTCTCGGCCGTAGGCAAGCGGATCCCATTGATCACTCCACCACTCCTCCTGATCGTAGACTTTGTAGGGCTTATCCGCCGAGTAGATCGAGACAATCTGTTTTCCGCTCAGATCACTTTTGCGATGATAGAGCTTGCTGGAGTTCCGCATCATCATTCTTCTTTGTTGCCGACAATCTGGGCAGAAGGTTGGTGGGGGAATGGTTTCCTTCTTTCCGTTAAAGATCGGTGAGATATCATCGTAGAATTTCAGATCATTGTCGGTGATCTCAAATTGTGCTGAGCATTGCGTGCAGTTTTGAATCATTAGTAAACGGTAGAGAGATAACATTCTTCGCAATACACAATTTCGGGGCGATCCGGCGCGTACGTCGTTTCAATGGGTTTCCGACACTTCGCACATTCGCGTTGCCATAGATGCCATGGATTTTGCAGTGCCATGCGTTCTTTGTGGCGCTCGTCCGGACATTTCTTCGGAATCGCGATGTTCATTTTCCTGTAAAACTTCAGTTCCTGCGGAATGATCTTGTACGGATTTCCCGTGACTTCACAGCGCAAAATTTGCTTCGTAATGTCGTCGGAAACTTCTTCGATCGTATTGGGGATGACGTAGTCCGGTCCCAGATACTGATTGCGCTGATCGCTTTCTTCGCGCCATGTCCATCCTTTTCCAAGTACATCTTCTCGACTCATTGGAAAATATTCCTGTGTCACTGCTTCGTTATAGGCAAAGGGGCTGATGCTCATGGGGAAAAACTCACTCCATTCGCCGGTGCTCCGCATGTGCTCAATAATTTTTGGCACGAGTTCTTCATACTCCTCTTTCGTGTACTGCTTATTCAGGACACAGTATTCCTGTTTTTTGAGTCCCGTGCAGCCAAAGCAGTTCCTACTATTAAACGTGTTCATGCAGTAGATTATTTCTTTGTCGTACCAGTTGAGGACTCCGAAGAGGACGTGGTAATTGTTGTGTAAATTTGTGGAGTTGTAGTGCAGTTCGATGTTATCGGCGAAGTTTGCATCGTGTGAATCCTTCACGCCAAATGCGACTGCGCAGTAGCGCGCATCTTCTGCGTTTTTCAGGACGTAGCAATCTTCGCAATGACGACAATCAAATTGTTGATCACCCGTACATTCTTCGCAGTTGATGAGTGTGGAAGGTCGATGAGGAACCGAGAGATGAAGTGAGCGAATGTCGGCAGTCGTGTTCGCTGTAGTGCGTTTGAGCTCAGTAACTTTCGTGCGGTACTCAGCTTCTGAGTATTGCGTATTGTAGATCTGAAACTGTGCATTACGTAGATTGATGCACCCGAAACAGTCTTTGCATCCTGTGCAATTATCGCAATAAAAACAGTCATTGCAGTTTTCACAGTGTTGACAATGGCCGCATCCGTAGACGTTTTTAGACTGTGAACATTCGTAGCACAGCTGACTATTCGTGAGTTCGTAGCAATCCACCAAATCCGACGATTGCGATGATCGATAGCAGTACAGACAGTCCTCCAGTCCAAAACTTCCGACGGCCATGTAGGAATTTTTATTTTCCGAAGAGTAGTTCGTATATTCACTGTTTTCGCTGTTGGCATTTTGGATCGCAGACTTTGGCACCGCGAGATTCAGTTCATGAAACTGCTCGAAGAACGGCCGGCTGAAATCAAAATCTCTCCCATACGCCAGCGGATCATATGCATCACTCCACCACACCGTTGGTTCGTAGACGATGTAGGGTTTTTCGGGGGAATAGACCGAGACCAATTGTTTGCCGGTCAGATCACATTTTCGGTGGTAGAGCTTTCGTTCATTTCTGAAGATAAAACGTTTTTGCACACGACACTGCGGACAGAGGGTTGGCGGCGGGATTAATTCTTTCTTTCCATTGAAGATTGGAGAAACTTTTTCATAAAAAGCCAAATCATCATCAGTGATTTCGAAGTTTGCCGAGCATTGTTTGCAGGCTTGATTCATCAATAAACAGAAGAAAGGTAACATTCTTCACAATAGACGATCTCCGGTCGATCAGGACTAAATGTCGTGCGAATATCCTTGCCACATTTCATACATGTGCGATCGAACAGCTTGCGGGGATTGCGCAGTGCGATGCGATCTCTGTGACGTTGGTTCGGGCATTTTTTGGGAATCGGAAGATGGAGTTCTCGGTACATTTTTAGCTCCTGCGGGATGATTTTGTACGGTGCGCCCGTTACTTCACAGAGAAGAATTTGTTTCGTGATGGTATCGGGGATTGTGCTGATGTCTTGCGCTGTATCGACAGTGGGACCGAGGTAACTTTCTTTCGTATCTTCTTCGTCGAACCACTTCCATCCTTTCCCATTCACTTCTTCCTTCTTGAGTGGGAAGAATTCATCTGCAACTGTTTCGTTGTAGCAAAATGGCGATGCGTTGATGGGGAAGAATTCTCCATATTCTTTGGTTGCTCGCATATGCTCAATGATCTGTGGCACTAGAGCTTCGTATTCTTCTTTCGTGTACTGCTTATTCAAAATGCAGTATTCACTATTGCGGATTCCTGTGCAGCCGAACAGATTTTTCGACGAATGACATGCGGTGCAATAATATGAATCGGATACACGATTGCAGAAGAGTGAAAACGAAACGTTGCGGTTTTGATATGCGCCGAGGTATTCGTAACAGAGTTCGTTTTCTTCGGTAAAATTCATATCGTAACAATCTTTGAGGTCGACTACCTGCGCGCAGAATTTGCAGTCTTGAGACCTATCTGCGTAGTACGAATCCTGTACATTTTGGGACTCATAAATGTAGTTTCCTGTGACGTTCTCGGTTTTATTTCCTTGCATAAATCTGCTTGGGACTTGTAGACGAATAACATGGATATTTGAACGAAGGAGTTCATGCGTTTCTGCTTTGCAGAGGTTCAGCTCCGCGCGCATTTTCTTGAAATCTTCTTCGCTGTACTGCTTGTTTTGAATGCAAAATTTCTTGTTTCTTAGTCCCACACATGCGATGCAGTCGCTGCATCCTTGCAGGTCGTAGCAGTAGAGCAAATTGTTGGAGCTATGACAGTCCTGACAGTACAGACATTCATATAATTTCCGGCAATCCACACATTCGTAGCAGCGTTCGCAGTCACGGACGACGAGGGTATCGATGCAATTTCTTGAATAGTACGGTGATCCGTAGCAGCAATTTTCCGAGTACACAGAGCCAAAAATCAAATAACTGTCTTTCACGTTCCCGATGTAATTACAGTAATCGCTGTTTTGAGAATTCCAGACAGACACACTGAGTTGTGGAACATTTTGAAGCAGCTCTGCAAACTGATCAAAGAAAGGCCGACTGAAATCAAAGTCTTTCCCATATGTTTTTGGATCCCACTTATCACTCCACCATTCGTGGTGGTCGTACACTTTATTTGGCTTATCTGGGGAGAAATTCGTGATCATCATTTTTCCCGACAGATCACATTTTCTGTGATACAAATGTCGCTCATTGCGCCATGTAAATCTCCTCTGCGTGCGGCAATCGGGGCAGAGGGTCGGCACCGGAATCAATTCTTTCTTTCCGTTGAAGATCGGCGAGACTTTCTCGTAAAACGTGAGGTCAGTATCTGTGATCTCAAACTGCGCCGAGCATTGCTTACAATCCTGAATCATTAGTAAACGGTAGAGAGGTAGCACTCCTCACAATACACAGTCTCGGCTCGCTCCTTCGAGTACGTCGTCTGTGTCTCTTTGCCACATTTGCCACACGTGCGATCGTAGAGTGTGTACGGGTTTCTTTTTGCGATGCGCGTTTTGTGGCGGTGGTCGGGGGAGACGCTTGGCAGTGGAATATTCATCGAGCGGTAAAACTTTAATTCCTGCGGGATGATTTTGTAGGGCTTTTGCGTCGCCTCACATTGCAGAATCTGCTTACAGATATCATCTGACACTTCTGTAGCTGTTTCCGGAAGCGTGACCTCTGCGCCCATGTATTTCTTTTGATTCTCTTCTTCCTCGTGCCACTTCCAGCCTTTCGCTTCGACTTCTGCCTTTGTCATGGGGAATAAGTCCGGTGCGAAGGTTTCGTTATAGGCAAAGGCACAGAGCGACATCGGGAAATATTCTCCGTACTCGCCGGTCGTGCGCATGTGCGCGATCAGATTTTCTTTAAGTGTTTTGTACTCAGCCTCGCTGTACTGCTTATTGAAGATGCAGAATTTTTTATTCTTGAGTCCGATGCAGCCAAATAGATCTTGTGAGTTCGTACACTCAAAACAGTACTCACAGTTTGCGACAGAAATACATGTCGAACAGAATTTGCTGTTATATGCGCGGTCTCCACAGGCGGAACACTGGTAGATGAGTTCGCATTTATCACCCCATGAATTGAAATCCATACAGGTTTTACAATTGATCGAAAGCCGTTCACAGTAGCGACAATCTTCGAGGTCTTTGACATCGAAACAGTGCACGGCACCTTTGCAATCGTAAATACGATCGCCGCTCGAACCTTCCGATTTTTCGATGATGAGCGCGCGGTACGGCTGCGTCTTAAAAAATCCCTCACAGTCTGCCAGCAACTTTTTCATGCCGCTTTTTGTGTGGAGTGCGAAGGAATTTTTGTGCTGTTCATACTCAGCCTTTGAATACTGGACGTTATAGATCATGTACTGCTTATTTCTCTGATTCACACATCCGATGCAATCTTTGCATCCGTGACAGTTGAGCAGTGCAAAGCTGTCGGAGCAGTTCTGACAGTCTTGGCTGTGGAGCAGGCTGTAACATTTGATGCAATCGATGCATTCGTAACAACGTTCGCAGTCGTAACACACGGAACAGTCGACGACGTCTTTGGTTTTTTTGAGGAGGTTTGAGTAATAACAATCTTCACAGTAGTCGCTTTCACTTAGCAGATAGCAGTTTTTCAGGTAACCAGTAGCATTGTTATAGTCACTGTTCTCCATCGTACCCGGTGTGTTAAACAGTGCGAGATGGGGGACAACCTGTTGCAATTCCTGAAACTGAGCAAAAAATGGGCGATTGAAATCGATGTCTTTGCCGTAGGTCAGTCCGTCCCACTGATCACTCGTCCATTCATCGACTCCGTACACGGGGAACGGTTGATTTTGATGATACTGCGAGATGATTTGCTTCCCAGAAAGGTCGCATTTTCTGTAGTAGAGGCTGCGCGTGTTTCGTTCGCAGAGTCGCCTCTGCAGGCGGCAAGTGGGGCACGTGAGTGGAGCTGGGACTTGGAAGAGATCGAGGAAGCGTTGATCTTCATCAGTGATTTCAAACGACAGCTGACATTCGGTACAAAGCTTATTCATAGAAGTGTGTGGGATTGCTAAAACGCTAAGATAAGAATCTTTGCGGAGCTTCACTAGTCTCTCATGTATAGTCAAAATCGTCCAACAGGCACAGTTGATATATGATTTTTTGCTTACTGTAGAGCCAAATAGTGAATACTAATTGCTGTAGAAAAAGTTCGACAACAGTGGTATGATAGTGAGGTGATTTCCGAACTTCTTAAGATCGGCCTCTCCCCAGAAGAAGCAAAAGTCTATGTCGCGTGCCTCGAAATCAACGGAGGTGCGGCGTCGACGGTGGCGAAGAAGGCGGGGGTGAATCGCGTGAGTTGCTATCACACGCTGGAGAATTTACTGAAGAAAAGGCTGCTCAGTCAGTTCGTTAAAAACGGGATCAAATATTTCTCGCCCGAGCCCCCCGAGCAACTCCTCCATCTTGCGGAGGAAAAAGTGAATATTACGAAGAGCTTACTGCCAGAACTCCACTCCCTCGCCTCCGCGATCGCGTTCAAACCGAAAATGCGTTCGTATGACGGGCGCGAAGGAGTAGAGAAAATCTTTGAAGAATCACTGACCGCAAAAGGGGAGATTCTTGGTTACACGAACCTCCAAAAAGTGATCGAATTCTCACCAAAGTTTTTTGAACATTACACACATACCAAGCTAAAGAAGGGGATTAAAACGCGGTACTTATCGCCAAACACACTCGAGAGCGTTCACGTCATCGATCCATTTCTCCCCAAAAAATACGATCACAACCTGATTGAAATTCTCCTCGTGAACAAAAATCAATTCCTGTTTGAAAACGAAATCCTCATTTTTGGCAATTCCGTTGGCATCGTGTCACTCAACGAAGATGAATTACTTGGTGTGATTATCGAAAGCCCCACCTATGCACGTACGATGAAGGCAGTGTTTGATTTAGCGTGGCTGGGGGCAACCGCCTTTGTGGCGAGGTGACATTAAGATCTAGGATTCAGGATCTAGCTTCTATAAGGAAATATTTTGATATGAAAAAACTCCCAATCAAGAAGCTATTTCCTAGCTCCTATTTCCTCACCATATTATTCGCATCCGCCTGTGCCGTCGGCATCACCGTCAGTTCGTTGATGGTGACATGAGCGGGGCGTGTAAGGGCGAAAAGGATGGTTTCGGCAACGTCGACGGCATAGAGCGGTGTGAAGCCTGCGATTCTTTCTGCAGCTTTTTTGCTGTCACCTTTAAAACGAATAATCAGGAACTCCGTGTCGACCATTCCCGGATGAATGCCTGTGACACGGATGTTGTGGGGAAGTAGATCAATCCGCATCGACTTCGTGATGGCATCGACGGCGTGTTTCGTCATGCAATACACGTTGCCACCTGCGTAGATGTCTTTTCCTGCGATGGAGCCGAGATTCACAATGCGCCCCTGCCTGCGTGCAATCATGAGTGGCATCACGGCATGCGACACGTAGAGCAGCCCCTTCACATTTGTATCGATCATCGTGTCCCAGTCTTCCACTATTCCTTCGTTGATCGGTCCCAAGCCAAGTCCCAGTCCCGCATTATTCACAAGGACATCGATCTCTCTCCATTCAGTTGGCAAATTCTCAATTGCATCTTTCACCGCAGCATTGTCACGTACGTCGAAGGGGAGTGTGAGGATTTTTACGTTGTACGCATCTTCCAATTTCTTTTTGAGCGCATCGAGCTTCTCCTTCCTGCGCCCATTGATGATCAGGTCATAGCCATTTTTCGCAAGCACCTCAGCGGTTGCCTCGCCGATGCCGGAGGTGGTGCCTGTGATGAGGGCGATCTGTGACATGTGATCTGTTATACTCTATCCCATGCAGCAAGATTGTCGCCAGTGTTCGGCTTCGTTTGAAATTACAGCCGCAGACTTGGAGTTTTACGACAAGGTCTCTCCTATTTTTCATGGGAAGAAAGAATTGATCCCGCCACCTACACTTTGTCCTCAGTGTCGCCAACAGCGTCGTTCGGCGTGGCGGAATGAACGATCACTTCATCCTCGCATATGTAGTCGTTGCAATCGAAAGATTGTGGCAGTGTACCCCGCAGATGCTCCCTTTCCTGTGTATTGTCACAAGTGTTGGTGGAGCGAAGAATGGGATCCGCGTGAGTTTGGTGTGCCTCTTGATCTCTCGCGATCATTCATCGAGCAGTGTGCGGAATTGCTCAACCGAGTTCCACATCTTGCGATGATGAATGACAACGGTGTGAACAGTGAAAACTGCGAATACACGTATGATTTCTCATTCGGAAAAAACTGCTACATGGTGTGTGGCTCTTGGTTCATCGAAGACTCTTACTACTGTGCAGCCCCCAATACGCGCTGTAAGTTCATTGTCGATAGCTACTTTTTGGCGGAGAGCGAGATCTGTTACGAATGTCTGGACTCGCGGCGACTCTACAACTGTCGCTATTTGCAGAACTGTGAAGGCTGTACCGATTGCATTTTTGGCTACGATCTCAAGGGATGCAGTGATTGTGTCGGCTGTTTCGGGTTACGGCAAAAACGTTTTCATTGGTTCAACGAATCGCTGTCTGAAGAGGAATACAAGGCGCGGCTCGCAGCATTTGATCGTGGTTCTTACAGAGCCATTGAACAGATGAAAGTACGTTTTCGAGCAGTGATTACAACACTACCTCGGCGCGGCATGCAGCTAGTGAACTGTGAAGATTGCACAGGGGATTACCTCTTTGGATGTCACGACGTGAAGGACAGCTATCTGATTTTTGATGCGGAGCATTGCCGCTACTGCGACAGGGGAGAAGGTCAGAAATTTTCCTACGATTTACTGCACACGGGTTTCAGTCAGTTTTGTTATGAAGGGCTCACGCCCGATAATTCCTACATGACATGTTTCAGTATGTGGTGCTGGTACACGAAACAACTGCTCTATAGTGATAACTGTCATCACAGTGAGCACTTGTTTGGTTGCGCGTCGATGAAGCGCTCGAAGTTTTGCATTTTGAACAAGCAATATACAGAAGAAGAATATATGACACTTGTGCCACAGATTATCGAGCAGATGCGACAGCGAGGTGAGTGGGGGGAGCCGTTTCCCACTGATATGTCGCCGTTTGGATACAACGAAACAATGGCTCAGGATTATTTTCCTTTGAGTCGATCAGAGGTTGAGACTCGGGGATGGACGTGGCGCGAGCCGCAAAGTGATGACATAAATGGTACAGATGCTTCTGCGCTTCCGGATCGTATTCAAGATACTTCACAGGAAATTCTTACTTCACCCATTCGTTGTCTGCGATCCGGCAGGGTATTTCGTATGATCAAGCAGGAGGTGGATTTCTACAAAGCGCATGCGATTCCATTGCCGCGTCTGCACCCGACAGAACGTCACAAAGATCGTTTCAACGCGCATAATCCGGAGAAAATATGGAATCGTCAGTGTGCAAAATGCAGCAAAGATATTCAAACGACGTATCCGCCTGACAGCTCCGCGAAAGTGTATTGCGAGAGTTGTTATCTGGAGACGGTGTATTAATCGCGAGTTAACTGTTTATGCCGAAAAATCCTTTTGTTGCCTCTTCTGATAAATGAGAATCAAGAGCAGTCGGGTAAAATTTAATCTTTGGATTATCTCTGAGCTTTCTTCCTTTTTCTATTTGGAGTGCGTGATACAACATATACGGTACCATCACCTGTCCAGCGTAGTAGTCAGAACCTACCGTCATTTTTTCTACGAAGGGAGGGTTGAGTTGGTAAACCATGCCTGCGACAACTTCACCCTGCCCTAATTCTGCTTCAGCAGAAAACCAATCTCCTTGTTCATCAGATGCATGTTCATACGTGCCGCCCAAAGCAATGCGAGTATTATAGTTTCTTTTTGCCAGATTGCGAATATCCGGCTCGGGCACAGGCTGTTTGCGTGTCACCATCAGCTGATTGAACCGATTTTCTACCAGTGCCCTAAGCTGCTGAATATCGGTATGTGGATTGGCTTGTAAAAATACGCGTAGAAATGCCATGCGAAAACCCTCGTGAGCATTGATGATAGTTTCAAATTTTCCATCGTCAATTGCATGAGTAGCTACATAGGTTTCCGGAACGAATGTAAATTGTGCCTCCTTATTAAAACGCTCTAAATGATTACTCATGCCACATATTTTATATTTGCCAAATCCACTGCACAAGTCCTCTTGTACACATTTATTCTTCTCACAAAATCACATCCACATCCTTTTTCTGGGATAATTCCAGATAGGTGATCGTCCAGACGGTGTGCTTAAACGCGTGGAGGTATGCGAAGAAGTAGCTAGAGACGATCGTGAGCGCAAAGCCGACGATGCCGGCGATGGTGTAACTGATCACCGGTGACAGAAAGTACGCGAGGACGAAGGCGACAGCGATGACGATGGCGGGAATCACGATCACCACTGCAGCATTTAAAATCACGCGCAGAGTAATCACAATCAGCAGGAGCATCAGGAACATGATGTGACCGATGTGACTGACGATGATCTTGAAGCTTTTTCCAAGTGCATCGAACACACTGACCCGCTGCAAAACAACTGCTTGGTTTGCGAAGCTAAACATAAATCGCAGGACGTTGCTCATGATAAAAATAATCCAGAGAATGCCAATAGCCCACCATTTTATATCTCCATCGACGTAGCGAAGAATCAATGATGATACTGTAATTGCTGTGGGGAAGCTCGCGAGGACGAGGAATTCATGGATCGCAAAAATTGCGAAGAAATTGTAGAGCCCCAGCACCAGACCGCCGCGCACTTCTTCCTTGCGATAGGACTTTGCCGCAAGACCAATAATCGCACCGGTGCAGAGATGTGGCATGAAAATTTCGACGATGACAAGCACAATAAAGAAGATGATAAACGACAGGAAAAAAGAAAAAGGCATCGATTTATAGATGAGGATTTCAATGTCAAAAAATCCTGCCTGACCACTTCCCCAAAAATGCTCGTAGGCGAAATAGATCTGATAAATCAGTAGCTTTAAATCCAGCAAAGTTTCAAGAAACGACGATGTAAATGCCCAGCGGCGGACAGCCGGCTCCTTTTTTGTGAGAGCCCACGCCGCAGCGATGATTTCCCGTGGAGTCATGGTGCTCATTGCGCTTTCGGAATCAAAGATTGCAGAGGAGTGAACGTATAGTCTTTCCCAAGCAAAATCGTAATACCTTGCATTTCCGTTGCAGCGTCCGCATCTTGTACTTCCATGTGCAGAAGTGTCCCAAGGTACGTGGCAACTTCCTTATTTTGCGCATTGGTGACAATGACAGAGCTGGGGTTTTTCACACCATTCTCGGCATTGGCCATTCCATTGATGATAAATCCATACCGTGCGAGTTCCCCTCCCAGTTTTTTACTGCTTCCGGTTGGTGCTCCGGCATTCAGTACATCGATCGGCAGCCGAGCGAGGACAGGGGAGCGCGTATCGACAAAAATATATGTGAGTACTTTGATTTGTTTCCATGTGATCGGATCCGGTGGAATCGAAATGGGGAGTAACACAGATGCACCATCAAACTCTGCGCGGGGAGGGGTGTAGAGGAATCCTCCGGGCGAAACAAGCGATCCATATAAACCATTGCGGTCATTCAATTGCATCGAGAGGATATGTGCAGGGTCAATGCTGAGGCCGAGGTTTGCGAGCCCCACCATCTCCCGCACGGTCATGGTGGTATCGATATGATCTTTCAAAATTCCGAGGAGTTCGATCACGTGATTTGGCTTTGTGAGGAGGTGTTCCGTTTTTACTTTGTCTGCGAGTGCTTTGAGTATTTGTTGCTGGCGGCGCGAACGATCGAAATCACTTGTGGAGTGCCGACTGCGGGCATATTTGAGCGCTGTTTCTCCATCCAAATGTTGACGACCTGCGAGAACGGTGAAGGTGGTGTAACTGTTTTCGGTGTCGGGGTATTGCGTATCCACCAAGTCTTGCGCCACATCAATATCCACACCACCAATCGCATCCACCGCCTGCACAAAGCCGATGAAATCAACGAGTGCGACTTTGTGAATCTTGATTCCCAGCGCATCTCCGAGCTCCTGTCCCACTTCCTGCATGGCGATTTTGGATGCTTCTGCGTGTGACTTTCCGCTTTGAATAAGAGTAGATTTATAATCTCGGTACATCGTGTTGATGCGACCTTTGCCCATATTCTGTGTTTTTAGCAGATACAGATCGCGCGGGATCGAGAGCATCACTGCACTTTTCGTTTTGGTTGGGTCCAGACTCACCACCATCATTGTGTCTGTCAGGTCGATGCCGTCGTGGGCATCATCACCTTTTCCAAGGAGCAGAATATTGGTGTGACCGGAGGAATCTTTGGGGAGTTCTGCAGCAGAGATCGACACAATCGAGCGGAGGCTGAGGAGTTTTAAACCAAACACAGCCTGTACCGTCGCATTCAGCACAAATGCAGCGCAGAGAACCGTGACAAGTATCACGAGGATCCGTTTCAGAAGCATGGAACGTTCTCTTTCTTTCTTCGCCGCCTGCTGCCTTTTTCGCAGAGCATCAAGCAAAGAAAGCAGGGGCTTCCCCACCGTGAGCGCACCAATAAGGACTTTTTGCCACGGAAATGGTTTCCGCTTTTTTTTTGTTTCATCAGCCAAACGACGGACCGTGAAGGACATGCGGAGGTGAGTGTACAAGAAATGCGTCGATGTGTGCTACACTTTTCTGCGATGTCGACAATCTATTTTTTTGATACGGATACCGAAGATCAAACGCTCGTAGTGTCGCGTTTTCCGGATGCCGTTTTTTTGGACAGTGCACTGCGCGGAGATGCAATTGTTGCTGCCTGTGCGGACGCTGAAGTGATTTCCACATTCATCACCACACCGTTCCCGCGCGAAGTGATTGCAAAACTTCCAAAGCTAAAACTTCTCTGCACGCGCTCGGTTGGATACGACCACATCGATGTTGCTGCATGCGAAGAGCATGGCATTACTGTCTGTAATGTGCCGGATTACGGTTCGCATGTGATCGCGGAACACGTCTTCGCACTGCTGCTTTCGACGATTCGTCACATTCCGGAAGGGGACACGCGTGTCGAGGACGGACAGTTTGATTATCACGGACTGCGTGGCATGAGTTTGCATGGAAAAACGATTGGTATCATCGGTACAGGTCGGATCGGTCGTACAGTTGCGCGTATTGCACACGGATTTGCGATGCATATTCTCGCAGTCGACGTTTGTCGCGTGCTCGATATTATGGAAGATTATCGCGTTGAATATGTAGAACTCCCAGAACTCCTCGCAAAAAGTGACATCATTACGCTCCATGTGCCGTCGATTGCAGATACGAAAAATATGATCAACGCCGGGACGATTGCGCAGATGAAAGATGGCGCGATCCTCGTGAATACCGCGCGAGGTTCGCTCATCGATGCGCCCGCGCTCATCGCCGCTCTCGACAGCGGAAAAATCCGCTACGCACTGCTCGATGTGCTGGAACACGAGGCAGATGTCACACTTGACGATGCCTTGGTGCATCACAAAAACGTCGTCGTCACGCCACACATCGCGTTCTATGCCGATGACAGCGTGAGGAACATGTTCACCGATTCCTTCGACTCGATCGATCAATGGAAAAAAGGGGAGACACCCGCACACGCGGTGAAGCCGCTGAGGATTGTGTGTGAGGTGGTGCCGAAGAAGTAAGTAGCACTGTGTCGCTCTTCGATACCCTTCGGCTCTGGCTCAGGACAGGCTCCAACGTGTCATCCTGAGTGTTTTTTGCTCGAGCAAAAAATGTATCGAAGGATTGATACGTTTTCACTCAGAGTGACACAGTGCATCATGCAGTGAGTATTTTAATCATCCACATCATCGCGAGTAGTACGGGCTGGTGAATCAAATAAATCAGCAGTGCGAAGCGGCTGGGATGAGTGAGTAGTGAGTAGTGGGTAGTGAGTAGCGGTGTGAGATATTTTCTCCACTCAAGATATTGCACATAGAATTGCTTTCCAATCGCAAGTCCGATGAGCACGAATCCAAACCATGGGAAGAGGGGAAAGTAGTCGACGGTTTGGAAGGTAGTGGGTGGGAAGCCGAGTGGGATGAGAAGGGAGTGTGATATGTGAGGTTTGAATACAACGAAAACGAAGAATACGAGGATTGCGAGGATGAGATTTTGTACATTCTGGCGTGCGAAGAGCGGAAGCAAGATGATCGAAATTCCGATCAAATGCAGAATCCCAAAGCGCACGTATGTCACAGGATCCACAATGTACGTTGCGAATGAGACGAGCATCCCGCAGCCAAAAACGATCAGTCCGCGTTTCAGAAATTTCCGCCATACAAGATCCGATTTTGTCCTGCTATACGAAATCGCAAAACTGATGCCGACGAGTGTCAGAAATGTAATCGCGATGGATTGTTGGAAGATAAGCCATCCGCCCTGATCGATGTTCAGATTCCATCCATAAAACGTCACAAGATCGTACGCAGCGTGATAGATCACCATGCCGAGAATCGCGAGTGTGCGAAGGAGGTCGAGTTCGGGGAAGCGGGGGGACATGAGTGTCAGAGTAACAGTTACCAGTTACCAGAGTAACAGGACTATTTCGTACTGATATTCTGATATTCCGTTATTCTGTTACTCTAGTCTCGGCCACAACATCCACACCGTAATCCCCAGCACCACAATCGCAATCACCCGAAGGACAGGGAGAAAAGGCGCGATAACACCGAGTGCGATGCCGAGTCCGAGGAGGGATGCAGGGAAGATGACGCAGACTGGGCAGATGAGGGTGATGGCCCCGAGTGCACCGGCAAACCCCGTTGCGCGCTTGATACCGATGGGGCAACTGCCTTCTTTGATGTTCCAAAAGAGGAGGCCCGTCGTGAGGGAGAGGAGAAATCCGAGGAGCGCAGAAAAAAGAATTTCCTCGGTCGTAGGAGCAATGCGCGGGAGAGAGGGGAGGAAGGATTTCAGAAAATCCAGTTCCCATGCAAAAAAGGTCGTGACCACAATCGTCGCAATCAAAAATGGGATCCAAAAGCGTGCAGAGCGAATGATTCTTTTCATAGATTAAGCAGAATGCTGGCAATTTCCCGGACACTCTTTGCTACACGTTCCTGCCGCACACAGATGATTTTTCATACAGTCTCCACCTTTGCAGATTGGTTGCTGCACCGGACAACTATACCCATTCGCAACGGCAGAGGGTTGGCCTTTGATCACAAACGAATACCCGACCAAAGCTACGACAATGCCGAGGCTGACAATCAGCCATGGGAACTTTTTGGGCGTAGGAGTCGGTGTCGTTTGCATTAGTTCTATTATAGCAGTTTGGGATGCGGTGGTCACTGATCAAAAAACGCCCTTCCGTTGCCGGTTGGGCGTCTTTCTTGGAATTGCGAGTTTATCGCGGTCCTTCGTCAGGCTCAGGATAAACTCCGTTACCTTAGGAAGAAAAGCCGGATTACGCAGCCATGTCACGCTTAGCCATGAAACAGGCCTTGCAGAGAACTGGCTTACCACCCTCCTCAACGGGGCGTGGCTTGAATGGCACTTGGCACTGTGCACCACATTGTGCGCACACTGCATCGTGCATTTCACGCATACCACCACCGCCATTGCGGTCGTTTTTGCGATTTGCGCGGCAAGCCTTGCAGCGCTGTGGAGCGCTCAGGTTCTTGCTGGCATAAAATTCCTGTTCACCGTCTGTGAACGTAAAGACTTGTCCGCAATCGCGGCACGTAAGCTGCTGATCAGCCATAAAAAGAAGAAGAAAGGAAGTAAT
>CALREJ010000011.1 GCA_943355155.1 Candidatus Peribacteria bacterium | reverse complement strand
CGGCTACATCATTGCAACCGGCACACCCGAAGAAGTTGCGAAGGTGGAGAAGAGTTACACGGGACAGTATTTGAAGAAGATGCTGGAGAAGAATGTAAAAGTGCCTGCCCGTCCGTAGCCCGCCTGAGGCGGGCGAAGGCGGGAGAATGTAAAATTGAAAATTTCCTTCTGTATTCCCTCTCCCTAAGGGAGAGGGTGAGGGTGAGGGGTAAAAATATTTTCCATTTCACGTAGAGACGAGCGATTCGCACGTCTCTGGTCTGCATCATGCAATCATCGAATCAAAAACGGAGACGCCCCACCGGGTCGTCTCTACAGTTTAAAAAATATCTGTAGAATGCTCCCAGTAAAATTCTCTCATCCCAATGCAAAAACGCTCCTCTCAACATTTCTATGACCAAGCATGGTTCTGGGACATGCTCATCATCCTGTTATTAATCGTATCAGCCGCTTCCAGTCACTGGTTATTTTTTCTCTTACAGAAGCCACATGATGCACTCATAACCATAGGCCTCGGAACTTTTTTTGCAGTAATGTCGATTGGATTTCTACTCACATTTTACGGTTCGTTCATTGAGCCAAAGCTCCTGCGCATCAAACATCAACAGATTGCAATCAAGAATGCCCCGACACTTCGCATCGCCATTGCATCAGATTTTCACGTCGGCCCATACAAAAAAGCGGCTTTTGTGAAACATGTCGTTGAGCGGATCAATGGGTTAAAGCCGGACGTTATCTTCCTTGTTGGTGATTTCCTCGACAATGAAAAAAGCAATCTCTCAGATCTCAAACCTCTGAAAAATCTGAAAGCACCAAAGGGAATATTTGCGGTGACAGGGAATCATGATGCGGGAATGTATCTGGATATTCATAAGCGTCCATATCAGACTGTTGACCGTACAAAAGAATTGGAGGCGATGCTTGAGCCAATGGGCATTCATTTTTTAAAAAACGAACATACGATTTTGGAGATCGAAAAGAAGAAAATTGCAATTGCCGGCATTGATGATGCGTTCATGGAAGAATGTGATCTCGAAGGTGCGATTGCAGATATTCCGAAAAATATTCCCATCATTTTGCTGTCTCATAACCCAGACATCATCCGCGACTCACTCAGTAAGACCTGTGACCTGATCATTTCCGGACACACGCACGGCGGACAAATCCGCCTGCCGTTCATCGGTCCTCTCTGCCCTATGCCCATTCGCATCCCCAAAAAATATGATCAGGGACTGTTCAAGATGAACAAAAATTGTACTCTCTTTATTACGCATGGACTGGGGGAAACGTGGGCAAGAGCGAGACTTTTTTGTGTGCCGGAGATTGTGGTGGTGGAAATTCGTTAAAAAAGGAGTGGGCGCTGCCGCCACGGGGGGTGGAGGGGTCAGCGGTCGATGGGATTGGCGGCGGAGCATTTCTTTGGTTCTTTCTTGTTGCCGTTGACAAGAAAGAACAAACGGGAGGAATGTGTCATGGATTCGTCGCGGCTCACCATGACACAGTTTTTCTACCCCTCACCCTAACCCTCTCCCCTTGGAAAGGGAATATTATTTCCATTTGATAGAACACCCAATCGCATTCACCTCATGTGCCGGCGGCTCTTTGTCGTGCACCAACGCATCGATCGCATCATGCAAATTGTGTTCTGTGACTGCATCAGCATCACGCCAGTTGTCATCCACTCTTCCTTTATATTTCAGAAGTCTTTTATGATTGAATACAAAACAATGCGGCGTGCAGAGAGCGCCATACGCCTTCGCCACTTCCTGCGATTCGTCGTGACAATACGGAAACGGATAATTTTTTTCATTGTGACGTTTCACCATCGCATCAAACGAATCCTCCGGATAATTTTCTGCATCGTT
This sequence comes from Candidatus Peribacteria bacterium, assembly GCA_943355155.1. GTDB lineage: Bacteria > Patescibacteriota > Gracilibacteria > Peribacterales > Peribacteraceae > CALREJ01. Next base: position 26,149 of record CALREJ010000011.1, on the reverse strand, counting down.
ACTGTTGATGAGAACAACTTGCACTCCTTCTTCATCAAAGTGATTTGTAAGTGTGACGATCCGATCTTCATATGCCTTCGCGTACGGACAGTGATTACAGGTGAAGATGACAACGAGCACTTTGTCTTTGATCAGATGTGTATCAACCGTCATTCCGTCGGTCGCAGGTAATGAGAAATGCGGCATGTGGGAGCCAATTGCGAGGACGGTGGAGTTGTCTTGGATGAGAACCATGGGTGAAGGAGTAAAAGGAGTAAGAAGAGTAAAAGGAAGAAAAGGAAAATTACTACATACAACATGATACACTTCCTCTGTTTTTGTATAGTAAAAATCTTCAGATTCGTTGTTCTTTTTACTCCTTTCATTCCTTTTCCTCCTTTTACTCCTCATACTCATGCATCGTCACTTCACCGCCTCCGCCTTCGTCCTCGACTCGAAAAAGCGTGTCCTTTTGTTGTGGCATAAAAAACTGCAGCGATGGATGCCGCCGGGCGGACATGTTGATCCCGATGAAATGCCGGAGGAAACTGCTCGACGAGAATGTAAAGAAGAGACGGATCTCGATGTTGTCATTGTCGGCGATGCGCAGGACGATGTATTTGAAAAAAATCGACACGAAGGACAAATGCTCAAAAAACCATTCTGTTTTCTCCTCGAAAATATTCCCGCAAACGGATCACAAGAAGCGCATCAGCACATGGATTTTGTCTACCTCGCGAGACCGGTTGATGAGGATCAAGCTCTCACATTACAAGAGGATGAAGGCACAGAACTGCGATGGTTCACGATGGAGGAAATTGAACAATTGCCTGATGCTGATATTTTCGCGAATGTGCGGGGGTATATTCTTGAAATTCTGTGATTTTGTAAGGTTTATTGCAAGTATTGCACAATGTGAATTTTCTTTTACTTAGGCCAAAAATAAGGTAGAATCGGCCTTATGCAGTGGAAAGAATTCCGATCTCATATTTCCTACCTCTCCGAAGAAGATTTGGAGCGTGTAAGCAGAGCGTTTGAACTTGGGAAAAAGCTGCACGAGGGACAAACCCGCAAATCCGGAGAGCCGTATTTCACGCACCCCATCGCGGTCGCGGGAATTTTGGCGGACATGCATGCCGATGGCGACACGATTATCGCCGCACTCCTCCATGACACAGTGGAAGATACCCCGTTCACACTGGATGACGTTCGCAAAGAATTCAATCACTCTGTTCCGGACCTCATCGACGGAGTCACAAAACTCACGAGTGAAGACCTGCGCGGGAAAACAAATCTCGATGAACAGATCGAAACGCTCCGCAAAATGTTCGACCTCATGCGCCGCGACGTGCGGGTCATCGTGATCAAGCTTGCAGACAGGCTACACAATATGCAGACGATCGAGTTTTTGTCTGAGGAGAGACGAAAAACAATGGCGAAGGAAACGCTGGACGTGTATGTGAAAATTGCCGATCGTCTGTCGATGATGGATTTTCGCGATGAGCTCGAGTCTCTCTGTCTCTCGGTCCTTGAACCAGAAGAGCTGAGTCAATTGAGACATCTCCGGAACACCAATGAAAAACTTGGTGCACGTGTGATGGAAGATATGCGTACGACCCTGTCGAAGGAATATGCGGAAGAAAGCAAACACGTCACTCTCCTCTATGAAAAAAAATCATGGGACAAGCTGCGTCAGCAACTCGCTGCGGAGGGGTCCGCCGTCACCGGACTCTCTGCCATCACCATCACCTTCGTCTGTCCGAGTGTTGATGCCTGTTACCGCGTGATGGGCTCTCTCCATCAGGGATGGAAACGCGAAACACTTTCCTTTCAGGACTACATCAACTCTCCGATGTTGAATGGCTACAAAGGGCTTCACACAACCATTATTTTGTCCGATGGCACACGCGTCCGCTGCAAAATCCGCACTCACGAGATGCAATCCTACGCACACGATGGCATCACAACTCTCTGCTTTGGGGAGCGACTCAAAAAACTGGGGGAGATCCTTCCATGGACAAAACAAATTTCCGCGATGACGACGGACACACAGAATAAAAGTGAGGAATTCTGGGAAAATTTGCAGGGAGATATTCTCGGCAGTTTTATGATCATCCACGGTCCGGGCGATCAGACCGTTGCAGTGCCGAAAGGTGCGACCGTACTCGATGGAGCATTTTATTTATTTCAAGACAAAGCAAATCGCATCGAGTCGATTCTGCTGAACGGTCATCGTGTCGACCTCAACCGTGAACTGCATCACGCAGAAAGCCTGGAAGTCGAACTCAGCAAAGAAAAAACTGTCACCCGCGAATGGCTCGACTGGACAAAAACCGGCCTCGCAACAGCGATAATCCGAAAGGCCCTTGGCGAAGAGCCGAGACATAATAAATTGAAGAAGGGGAAGGAGTTATTGCAGGAAGAAATGACGAAGCGCAAAGCCGGTTACATAGAAGAATATAATCCTGAAAAATTGAAGAATACTCTCAAGCTCATCGGACAAAATTCACTCGAAGAAGCCTACGAAGCAATCGCCGACGGCCATATCAAACCGTCCGAGGTGACAAACATCTTATTTTCAAAAAAAACGAATGGGAAAAAGGGTGAAGCGAAGTTGTGTGTGATTCAATTCAGAATTGATCTCGAAGATATCGATGTCATCGCCCGCACCATCGAGATCTACAAAAAATATGGCATCGAGATGAAACACATCCAACTGCGGCCATTTTCTCTACTGAATGGACTTGTGCGCGTGCGAGTGTCTTTGACACGGGAAGAGCAGGATGCGATTGCGTTGGATCTCAAAAATGCCGGAACATCTGACATATCCATACGATCTGCAGGTTCTGCAGTAAAAAGGTTTGTCTTTATTTTTGTCTTGCTAATGCTCTGGGGACTCGATCCTGTGATTGCACAGTCTCTGTTGCAGGGATCTTTTTCCTACCTCGATCTCACCTTCATTCGTGTATCCACATTTTTCGTCGCATCCGGTTTGATCTATGCAGGTCAGCTCCTTTTTTCAAAACAAAAACTTAAACCTCTTTCACCTCTGCACCCTGCATTGATTCTTTCTGCACTGGCACTCTTTTGCACAGCCTTATTTTCCTACATCGCACTCCATCAAAACACTGCCACAGAATACATTTTCTATATCCTCTCTGGCATTGTTCTTGCAACATGCATTGAAAAAACACTGCAGAGAAAAGAGCGCATGAGTGCGTGTGTTTCATTGCTGCTCATTGGATGTGCTGCATTTTTCACAACCATTCAGGAGCATGCTCACGTCTCTACCATCCTTGCATCTATTGGCAGCGCGTTTGCCTTTACACTCTATTCAAGAATCAGCAAACGATATCAAATCGAAAATGCAGGAATTCAGGCACGTTATCCGGCATTCCTCTTTTGGCTCTCTGCCATTGGTCTCATTCTCTCATTTGGTCTGATTCCGTTCACTCATCTGAATACGATTCCAACCGATGAAATGCTGAAGGGCATTCTGTTCATTCTGATCTTTTCTGTACTGCCCTACGGTCTTTATTTTGAATCCATGAGGCAGATCCCGGCCAATCTACTCGACCGCAGTATTCCGTTCGTCGTCTTTTTCACGATGATTGGAGAAATGATTCTTTTCAGAAATCTTTCCCACATTATTGTTCTTCCTGTGGTGATTTTATTTTTGTGGAATGAATACGAAATCAACAAAAAACGCTCTTTGAGTAATGGCGGGTGATTATTGTTGAGATGCGTGTGCGTTGAGACTATGCACAAATACAATCCAAGTCACTATAATCCAATACTGCACTCCATCTACTTCAACAGGAACCCTTCTATGCTGCAATTCGTAAGCCAGAGCCGGTGGATTTTTCTGATAGAGATGAGTTGCCAAACTAGGCTGATTCATAATTGCGGATTCCCCAAAGCTAGAGAGTAAAATTTGCTTGCCGTCGGGACATTGTATGCCCCGAACCTGTGCAATAGCAGCAGCTATTTTTTCAACAGGAAATTCACCTCGAGTAGGATTAATTTCATGAATAATGTGCGCAAAAGAAGCTCTTTGGGCTTCCATTGCCAACTTTAGACGCTGCATTCCTGCATCCGTGGAAATATCATGAACAATCCCTATAGACCATGGCCTTTCCTTGATGTGATCAACTAATCCCGAGTCTCTCACGGTATCACCTTCAATCGGTAACTCGATCACAAAGGGTGCCGTGTTCGATGCCAGAGGAATTTCACACTGACAATCGGAAGCAGCAAGGACTTCATTTCCACGCGCATTTTTTGAATCTGGATGTTGTCCATATGACTCAGCAATAATATATTGTGGTGATTCAAGACGATTCAATTCAAAGGGCGGATTATATTTTTGCAAAAAATAGCCTAACTCATCTGCTTGTTGGCGAATTTTTGCGAGTACCTGTGCATTTCTATTTTTGTCTTCAGAAAGTTGTAAGCACGCCTCCACTATGGCAGGAGCGATATAAAAAGCTTCGTGACGATCATTTAGTCTTACTGCATCACGCTGACGAATTTCAGGATGTCTATTTGAACCTGTAAGTAATTCAACTCTAGTATGCAAAGCTCTTGTAAACTGCAAACGAGCTCCTTGCCTACATTGTTCAGTAATTTCCTCAGCTTTCAAAATTTCAGCATGGGCAGCTGCAAATGCATCAGCTAAAGCTTGCCTTTGAGTAGTATTTAAGGATTCGTTCATTATCGGCAAATCTACAATAGAATATATGTTTTAGCAATATATATTGTATTTGTAAATGCTCAATTTATTATAGAATTGCCATTCCATTCAAAGCAGTTAACAATGCTTGATGAATACTTAAGAAATCAATACGCAAATTACCATCCGGTTGTAAGCTTTTATCAAGTACTTCTGGACACACTTTTCCACTCAGTAATGTGCGAATTGTTCTTCTTGAATTTGGAGTAATATTTGGAATTTCATTAACTATTCCAAGAGCAACGTGATCAACTGCAACCGAAACCACTCTTACAACTCCAGGTGTTATTCCGGTAGCTGCAGAAGCCTGAACTCCATCTGGAGATCCATCTCCCAATAATGTTGTCCTATCAGACAATTCTTCATCAGCGGTGTCAACTGGCATAGTGAGTAGATTCTCGTCTTACCCGAGCCAACTGTCAACATTTTTTTCTGACTTTTGTGATACTGAGACTAGAGAATGAAGAGAGGTGTGATTCATACTTTTCTTGTATACTCAACATATGTTCGTGGTTCGTCCTTCGAGACGTCCCGCTCCTGCGGGACTCCTCAGGATGACACGCTCCTACTTTTGCCACTTACTTAGATGTTCGACCCCATAAACCCTCGGCAATCCTTCCCCGACCTCGAACGAGGGATTTTGGAGTATTGGAAGGACGAAAATATCTTTAAACGGTCGATTGAGGGCCGAAATGATGCCGAGACGTTTAGTTTTTACGATGGTCCGCCCTTTGCGACGGGACTTCCTCATTATGGGCACTTGCTCGCGGGAACAATCAAAGATGTGATCCCGAGATATCAAACAATGCGCGGAAAGCGTGTGGAGCGGCGGTTTGGGTGGGATTGTCATGGACTGCCGATTGAATATGAGATCGAAAAGGAATATGAGATCAAAGGCAAACAGCAGATAGAGGAAATGGGGGTAGGGAAATTCAATAGTCTCTGTCGCGGCATCGTCCAGCGCTACACCAAAGAATGGCGCGCGACGGTGGAACGCATGGGCCGCTGGGTCGATATGGATAACGACTATAAAACAATGGACGCTTCTTATATGGAGTCGATTTGGTGGGTGTTTAAAAATCTCTACGACAAAAAATTGATCTACGAAGGCGGCAAGCCGATGCACATTTGCCCGCGCTGCGCGACGCCTCTTTCAAATTTCGAAGTGACCCAAGGGTACAAAGATCGCACGGATTTGTCGGTGATTATGAGTTTTAAACTGAAGGAATTGAAGGAAGAAAAGGAGAAAAAAGAAGAAAAGGAATATAACGAAATTCATCTCTTGGCGTGGACGACAACCCCGTGGTCGCTCCCCGGAAACCTCTGGCTCGCGGTGGGGAAACACATCAAGTACGCAAAAGTGCGGATGGAAAATGATAGTCGGACATACATCCTCGCAGAAAAATTGGTGCCGAAGGTGTTTGCTGGAAAAACATACGTGATCCTTGGAAATATCGACGCATCGGAACTGGTGGAGAGGCACTACGAACCGCTGTTCCCCTATTTCATCGACACCGTGATTCCCTCAACTGTGAAATCAAAGAAGCCCGTAACCTACGGCGAGCGCGCATATAAAGTGATCATGGACGACGCAGTGGAAGTATCGGAAGACGAAGGAACAGGCATCGTGCACATCACCTCGTGTCTCGGCGAAGACAGTTACCACGTTGCGATGCATCAGAAGGTGGATCTGCTCTATCACGTCCTCATCGACGGAACATTCATTCCCGCGGTGACGGATTTTTACGGACTACATGTAAAACCAGAAGGCGAAGACCCGATGGCGACGGACAAGGCGGTGATTGCAAAACTCAAAGAGCACGGCCGCGCATTTTCAAGCTTCACGATCACGCACAGCTACCCGCACTGCTGGCGCTGTGACACTCCCCTTCTTCCATATACGACAAGTTCGTGGTTCGTGAAGGTCGAGAAAATCAAGAAAGATATGCTGACGGTGAACGCAGAAACAGAATGGGTGCCATCGCATTTGAGAGACGGACGTTTCGGAAAATGGCTCGAGAATGCGCGCGATTGGGCGATCAGCAGAAACAGATATTGGGGAACGCCGCTCCCGATCTGGAGAAGCAGTAACAACAAAGACATCGACGTGATTATGAATCGAGACGACTTGATGGCACATAAACTGATTCGCTTCACCAAAGTCTCTGTCCTCCGCCACGGCGAGAGTGAAGGAAATTTGATCCCGATCTACCAAGGAAATGTTCCGGGAACAAACCTGACCGATCGTGGACGTGAGCAAGCAAAAAATGCTGCTGAATTCCTTGCTGGAAATTCTCAATTCTCAATTCTCAATTCTCAATTACCAACCGTCATCTACTCCTCCCCCATCGCCCGCGCCCTCCAAACCGCCGAAGCTATCGCAAAGGAAACAGGAGCGAAGATCATCATCGATGATCGCCTGCGCGAAATCAACATGGGTGAACACCAAGGGAAAGTGATACCGTTTCATGATCTTGAAGTAAGTAAGCAACTCCGCAAAGACAAAGCAGAGATGCAGATGCCGCAAAGTACGTATCACCTGCCGGGGATGGAAACATGGGACAGCGTGCAAAAACGCATGAATTCTTTTTTTGAAGAAACACTGCCCAAACACAGAAGCGAGCACATCGTCGTCGTCACGCACGGCGACCCGATCCACAACATCAAACATTTCTTCACCAAGGAGGATCCGTTCAAATTAGTCCAAATCGACCACGCCCCCTTCGCCACACCGCTCACATTTTTCTGGGATCACAGCAGAAATGCTCAGATGGATCTACATAAAGATGTGATTGACGGCATCACGTGGCCTGGGTCAAAGACCGATCAATCAGTCGAGTTGACTCTCGTGCGCCATGGCGAAACGGATTTGAATAAAAATGACATTATTCAGGGAAGTGAAATGGATCACCCATTGAATGACACGGGTCACGAGCAGGCAAAGGCGCTCGCAAGCACGCTGAAGAAAGGGCAGTACGACATCATCCTTTCCTCTCATCTCAAACGAGCAGTCGAAACGGCACAGTATCTCGCACAGGCGCTTGGCATCGACCATGAAGAAATGTGGGAGATCTTCCGTGAGCGAGATCTGGGTGATTGGACTGGAAAATCACGCGCAGATGTCACCGCAGCGAATCCTCCAGCCTATGAGAAATTGAATCCTGCAATGAGCCACCACTCTCCGAATAAAGGAGAATCTATGCAGCAATTTTTAGATAGAACAGAGGAAGCTGCCTCATTGATTCTGAAGAAATATCCCGGCAAGCGCGTCCTGCTTGTCGCACATGGCGGTTTTATGCAGGGCTTCCGCACAGTCGTGGAAAATCGTGGCTACGCAGAAGCGCTCTCACTGCATCCCAAGAATACGGAGAAAGTGGAATTAAACTTGAATCCCCCGATGAAGCGCATTCCCGATGTACTCGATTGCTGGTTTGAAAGCGGATCGATGCCGTACGCCCAAAATAACTTTCCTTTTAGAGCAGGCAACCAGCCAACAAGCCAACAAGCCAACAAGCCAATAGGCTTCCCCGCCGACTTCATCGCCGAAGGCATCGACCAAACCCGCGGTTGGTTCTACACGCTCACAGTTCTCTCCGCCGCACTCTTCAAAAAACCGGCATTTTATAATTGTGTCGTGAACGGAACAGTGCTTGCGGAGGACGGACGCAAAATGAGTAAGCGACTCAAAAATTACCCCGATCCAAACGCCGTTCTCGAACGTCATGGTGCAGACGCACTTCGCTTTGCACTGATGAATTCACCCGCTGTGCGCGCGGAAGATCTGCGTTTTTCCGAGAAATTTGTCGAGGAATCCGTCCGAAGCATTTTGCTTCCACTCTGGAACAGTTACAGCTTCTTTGTAACCTACGCGAATGATGCGAAGTTTGAGGCTGTGGCAAAGCCGAGAACATCGAATCATCCTCTCGATCGCTGGATGCGCGCGGAAGTGCAAGATCTCGTCAATCGAATGACGGAACAGCTCGATGGTTATGATTTGTCCGCAACGTGTTCAGAATTATTCGATACGATCGATGCGCTGACAAACTGGTACATCCGCCTCTCACGCCGCAGATTTGCCGGAAAATCGAGCATCGACAATGCAGATGAGTACAGCGAAGGAAACGAAGTGGATCGCACTGACGCGCTAACGACGCTGTACGATGTACTGATCACCATCAGCCAGCTCCTCGCACCATTTTGTCCGTTTGTCACAGAGTCAATCTACCTGAATCTGTCTCCCGAAAAACACGGATCGATCCACCTGACAGATTGGCCGGCAGTTCGAAAGCTGAAAAAGGAAGAAGAGGCGCTGATAAGGAAAAACCGCGTCATGCGGCAAATCGTAAGCCTCGGAAATAGCATCCGTTCCGATAAAAAGATCAAAAATCGCCAACCGCTGAGCAAAGCGACGATCGGTGTGCCGGCTTCGATGCTCAAACAAAAAGAGCTCACACCGGAAGATCTGCAACTTCTGAAACAGGAACTCAATGTAAAAGAAGTATCATTCACGGAAGATGCAGGATCTCTCGGACAAACAATTGTGATGGTCGATGCACGCAAAGTGGGACCTCGCATGGGTAAAAAAGTGCAGGATGTGATCGCTGCCGGTAAACGCAGTGAATTCACACAAAATGCCGATGGCACGATCCTTATCCTCGATGAAACATTGATGCCCGAAGAAGTGAAGATCGTCTACCTAGCGCGCGAAGGAGAAGATGTGGCCTCTGCAAAGGGCATTGTGGTGAGTATGGACACGAAGGTCAGTGATGATCTTGTGTCCGAAGGCTACGCCAGAGATCTGATCCGCGCAGTCCAGAAACTCCGCAAAGAATCAGGTTTTTCGCTCGGTGAAAAGATCATACTCTCTGTAAAAGGACTCGAGGACGTCACAAAGAAACACGCTGAGTTCATCAAACAGGAAACATGCTCAACCTTTGGAGTTTCAAAAGAAAATATGAATGTGATAGATATTGAAGACCAAAAAGTCACTATCCATTTCCATAAATCCTAACCATGGCTCAGGAATTTGAGACATCGATTGCAACAAGGATCATTGGTCGGTTCCTTGTCACCATTTTTTTAGTATGGATATTGAGCACAAATTTGAATCAATATTTTTCCCTTACAGGAGGCCTAAAAGGAATTATTATCATTGGTGCACTTATAACATTAATGAATCTTTTTGTGCGCCCGATCATTCACCTATTCTTTGCACCTTTCCATTTTTTCTTCGGTTTCATCGCAACCATCGCAGCAAACTACGCTTTTCTCTGGCTCACCATTCGTATCGCAGAAAAGTTTGATGCTACGCTTGTGACTTTCAATGTGCTCGGCGGATGGATAGGCTTCCTGCTCATTGCGATTATTTTGGGAATAGCAAACTGGGTGATGAAGCAGTTGCTTAAGTTTTGAGGATTTTGTAATCATGACACGTTTTTTATTATAGATTCGTTGGGATGGCTCCGTCGGCCACGGGGGGTGAAGGGGAAGCCCTGCTATTTTCCGCAGAAAATACGTTGTTTCGACGTTGCGAGGGAAGCCTTGGACTGAAGTAACGTCGAAACAGCAGGGCGGGCGGAGTGTGGGTTGGCCGACGGTGACCTTTCTTTGTAACTTTCTTTCTGTGGTAGAGAAAGAAAGTTAGACGGGAGGAATGTGTCATGGATTCGTCGCGGCTCACCATGACACGTTTTATAGCGACTTAATCACAAAATCATTGAGAGCCCATGTCATCCCTTTCACAGCTGCAGGTACAGGCATGTCATGAAAAGATGAAACGATGCCAAACTCTACCGTAGCCTCCGGTGAGGTTTGATCTTTCTGCCATCCAAAGACAATAAAACCCGGCATTCCAAGACCTTTCAGAAATGCTTCACACTTTGCCTGTATTGCATCGTTATCCATGGGTTGCATGTCTGTACTATACGATTTTTCAGCCTAGAGTCTATGAAATTACATAAAATTCTGCCTGCGACATAGATAATAGTTGGCTAAAGTAAAAAGTATGATCACTATTTTTGATCATACTTTTCCTTTTCAGAGAGTGATATACCAAAAATACTTCTCTTATTTTTTGCTCGAAGTTTTCTCTAAAATTATGTAGCTATAGAGTTGAGCAGCAAAAAGTGCGCCAATGATCGGTGCTACAAAATAGAAAAGGCTAAATGCTCCAACTCCAATCGCAACTGCAGGGTTTAAGACTCCAAGTGATCCAAAAAGTGCGACAGAAATACCAAGACTCAGTGATCCGCCAATCGTTATACCCGATGCTGCGCTATGAACTTTTCCAGCGACAACTGCGCTGATTCCCCACATCAGGACAAAAGCTCCGAGTAATTCGCCAAGGAAAGACTTGAGCGTGTCAGCCGAAGGAGCATTGTGCATTCCGAGTTGTTTCAAAAGAAGAAAGGCGATGAGTCCTGCAATAAGCTGCGCGACGATATTTCCAATGGCTTGTGCGATAGAAATTTTACGAATGCTCAGAAGTCCAATCGTGACTGCAGGATTGATCTGCGCGCCGCTGATGGGACCAATCGTGTACACAGCTATACCAAGAATGAGACCTGCGAGGATCACAGTAGGAACTGGAAAAGGCGGAAAGGTAACGGAGACACCCACACCAAAAGCCAAGAGAAAAGTACCGATGGCCTCCACGATCGACTGTCTGCATGAAACATTTTTCATATAAATGGGGGAAGGAGAACAAAGTCTGTGATCGCCGGTACTTTACATCCTATCGGGGGCTTTGTACGATTGACTACTTTCCCAGCTTTCATTCCTATGCTGCACCCTCGAATAATGTTCACACTCGGTATCTTGTCTTTTGTATACGCACCAGTCGCTTTGGCAGCTGTAGAAATGGAGCAGACGCAGTGGATTCAGTATGGTGCAAAAACGAGTGAGCCTCCGATGATTCATATCACGATTGCACGAACGTCAGACCCTATCTCACGTGCGGCATTTGTCGCAGACGTTGTTGATACGATCTATACACAGAGACAAATCGACGGATGTTTTTTGAGTATCGCGCCGTCGCCCTCATCGAACTTCAGCCTCCTCTACACAGATGTACAAACGTCACACGCCTACGCAAAAGAAATCTGTATCGCCATGCGCGATGGGATGATCCGTGGATTTTCTGACGGATCATTTAGGCCGGACCAGCAGATCACATTCGCGGAAGCTGCGAAAATTGTATCCAAGGCCTATGTTCTCGCTCCGTTTGCAGATGCAGAACATGTAGGCAGTTGGTTTACCCCGTACGTGAAAGCACTGAGCGACAGAGGTGCGATCCCCGTCACCATCACTTCTTTCAATCATATTTTGACCTATGGAGAAGCAATCGAGATGGTGCAACGTGTATCCGAAGGAATCACATGGCATCCATCACGAAGTTTACAAGAAATCGAAAAAGCTTCGATTCGTTTCATGCCAACTGTATCGCAAAAAAAGTTACCGGCAGCTGCGCCAAAGAAAACGTCTTCACTCTCATCTGAGAAAAGTCAGAGCAGCACATCGTCGTCCGATGCTCCGTGGTACAAGATATATTGACTCGAATGTCACTGCACTAACCCGCTGTACCAGCTATTCGTTTCCGGCCAAGTGGGTTTTGAAACGTAGTCATACGGATTTTCCGAGTCGTTGCCGCTATAAAATCGCCTCTGCCAATCGTCATCCGTGAGCTGCGAATCAAGTGCAGGAGCAGTGAATTCACCGTGAGAGGAGATGAACCCGATCGTGACGCGGGCGCCGTTCTCATCCTCCACGGCAACAAGGATGACATGCGGAACGCCTGTTCCTTCGTAGAGATTGTTTTGGGAATTCGTCGAAGCGTCGTACACATGAGCAATCTGTCCTGCACGTCGATCAGTGGCCGAAAGCAATGTTCCGTTTGAAGGAATGGGTTCCGCGCCGGCAAGTGCATCGAGAATTGATCGACGTAGCACCTCCCAATCACTTTCCGCGATAGAATAGCTGGTGCAGACTTTCGTCCCATTGATCGGGTCGGGGACGGCATTCGCAACCACTCTCTCCTGCAGGGGCATATTCTGAAGTTCCTTCATGGATACATCAATCGCCTGTGTGAGTGCACGTTCCAGTGACTGAAGTGCACGAAGATTATCCAGTGTATAGCCGGCGTCTCTGAGTCCTTTTTCCGTACGACGGACGATATAGAGAAGGCGTGTGTAGGCAGTAATTTGTGGCTCTATGTAGCCTTTTGAAGGGATCGGGACACGACGCGTATCACACGCGGTCGTACTCTTTTGTGTGCTACCCAAAACCGAGTCCGACGCACGGATATCTCGACCGTGTCGCAGCGTTGTCCAAAAAGAGGATGCCGCCATCAGCGATTTTTTTTGCCACATCGATGATTTCATGAACGCAGGAAGTGCATTTTTGTTTTCCCTTTCAAAAGAAAAAAGACCGCTCAGTGACCAGAGTGCTGCACTGTGCATGGATGTCTGCCAAAATGACACCGGAAGTTTCGATTGCTGCGTGACGATATCTTTCGTCACCTGATTCAAAGCTGGGCTTGTCGACGGAGTCACGGTATCGAGGGTCGGAACATTCAATAACGCTTCATCGCTGCCAAGGAGTCCCATAATTTCAAGCGACGAGGGCAGTGTCGGAAGAGACAATTTTCTATTCTGATCATTCTGCGTCAGAAGCGCCATCCACTGATCATCAATTCTTTCAACGGGACTAAAGAGTCGCATGCCGCTCATTTTCAGTCTGTCGGCCGAAGTGGTCGGTGATCCGCTTGGTGAAAATGGAGCGAGTGGACGTGATGAAGTCAGAGATTTCAGCACAGAAGTTGCCGCATCAGTTTTTTGATTGGAAGAGGCAAGAGACTGAATATAGTCTTCGGGAAGAAGGGTGTCGGACTTTCCGGTCAGAAAACCGAGAGTTGTTTTCATCTTGCTGTAATCACGCAAATCTTGTGGAGAGTCTGCAAAAAGCTGAATGATGGAAAATGCATATTGAGTCAGCGTATTGCTTTTTATGAAGAATGGAATCGACGCATACCATTGCATCGCTCTGAAATATTGCCGACGCTGTGAGCGCGCTGTGTACGAACCGCGGGGTTGGAAATCCGAAAAATCAACGGAAAATTTCACGCCTTCCTGCGATACATAGTCGCTGTATTCTTTCTGAAAAATGACCGGAACGGCGGATGTTTCTTTCGCGGCAAGAATTTTTTTGAGATCGGCGAGCACAGACGCTTCGCTGACGGGATCCATTCTGAGTAATCGCAGAAACGTTGTGACGTTCTCGAGGCTATCGACACTCGCATCCTTTGCCTGAAAATCGGCCTGAACGACAAGCGGATCCAGCGGCTCACCGTCTAGTGTATAATCCTGCTGAGAGAGCGGCGGCTGTACGGTGCTTAAAAGTACGTAGGGAACTGCGAAATAATTGCGAACCGCAGTCCACATGTGCCTTTCATCCGGTGTCGAGGCAAGGACGATTTTTTCTTTTGCTGCAAGGTAGAAATTTGCACTGAGTACGCGAAGCGATCGGTAGAGTTCTTTGTTTTCCAGTTCCTGTAACGTTGCAGCGGTGAGCGCACTGAAGGAATCAAAAAACACATCCGCAGTCAGAAAAACTGAATGGGAAGGTGTCCGTTCTTTCGAGTCGGATGACCCACGCACGCGCTCGTACAAATCCAAAAATTCGCGGCTCGTCGGGCTTGTTTTTTTTGGACGAATCGACGTTGCGAGAATATTTTTCACCAGAAATTTATTCTTCGAAAGAAATTCCCTATCCGAGGAGGTCAGCGTGATGCCATAGGTTTCTGCAATTTCATCGAGATTTTTGACATCCGTCAGATTAAAATCTGCAGCGAGAGACGGGTGAAGGGTGACGGCCGGCGGAGCGTACGGTGTTTGTCCGCCAAAAATCGGCAACAGTGCATTGATATCCGCAGTCGGATTTTCCCGCGGCGCAACAATCGGCTGAGTCGAAGGTGGTGGCGTTCTAAAAAACACTGCCCATGTGCAGGATCCGAGTAGGAGAAAGAAGAGCAAGAAAAGGAAGAACAGCCGTTTCATGAGAAAAGAAATGGAAATGGCAGAATGTTCTTTGATTCTACTGAGCACAAAGAAAAAGAGGATAGACAAAAAGCAGGATTTTCAGGATGTATGGTATCGACATACGAAGTGCGGAATGTGAGGTATTTACATATATGTACAATTATGTTATAATGTTCTTAGTTTCATTTTATACACATACCAATATTCACTATGGAACTTCATACAAAGAAACAGGTCCTTGCGACATCCGTCGTTGCTTTGGCAGTCACTGTCTTTACAAACGCAGGACTCGCATCCGTGACCTATGTACCGGAGCAGATGAATACAACTGACAAGCAGAAAATGATGCAAGGGATGCAGCCGCCCGCAAATTATATGGCGCCCGGAATGGACACAGAAAAAATGATGGAGATGCAAAGAGATATGATCATGAAAACACAGGAATCGGACACGCGCAATAGCCGCGCATTGGATGCAACCCAGATGATGAGGGGTATGCAAGGAATGCAGAGAACAAATCCTACAATGGTCACCCCGGAAGCAATGCGTAAAACACAGGAAGAGATGAGAAAGATGCAATATAATTCGGAGGGTGACGCTCCTCGCATGACTCAGGAAGAAATGCTTAAGATGCAAATGGAGATGATGAAAAAAATCCCGACAAATACATACAAGCCGGTGCAAACGGATCCGTCACAACTCATGAAGCAAGACGAAGAAGTACGAATAAAGATCGAGCAGCAGAAAAAGGAAGAATCCATGCAGATCCTCGATAGAACAACACCTGCAATGATGCCCAAAAAAGAGGAAATGCCACAGAACACAATGCAGTCCGGTCATGAAGAGATGATGCGCACCATGCCAAGCGGTATGCCTTCACCGAAGCCGGAAAATATGAATACAATTATTGATCAGGTCACGATGCAACTCACGATTTTGAATCAAACGAGTGACCGTTTGCTCAAACAACTTGAAGATAATGAAAAATTGATTGAAGATTACAGATCAAAAATTGCATCAACTTCGGAGACGATGAAAAAGAATCGCTATGAAAGACGCCTGGAATCTCTCGTAAAGCTTGAAAAACGTCTGGAGGAAAAAGAAGCAAAACTTGCGGATCAGATCGAGGCTCTCGAAGAGAAACTTGAGACTCTCAGTAGCGACGCAGCAGAGTAAGCAGCAAAAAATCGACGACGAAAGCGGAGCATTGCTCCGCTTTTTTGTGCTTTGGAAAAATCCCTTAAGGAGTCGTCAGCAAAATTGCCGTCGCATCGGTACGATTTTGCGCAGAATCGATGGAAATCGGGAAGAACCGATAGCCCTGATTCGATGACAAGCCGACAATGTCGATGATGTGATCTGTGACCAAAGTGGGATTGATTACTGTCGTGAGATTATTCCCCGTCGGACCATAATCGACCTGCGTTGTTGACGGCTCATTGGTCGTCCATGTGATCCGGACGCTGCTACTGGTGAGATTGGAATAGGCCGGAGCAACCGTGACAACAGGTGAGATACCGTCGGTCGTAAACGTGCCGAGCACCGTCGTCGTATTATTGGACGAATCATGTGTTTTCACGCGGTAGTTATACAAAATATTCTGCCCGACCGCTCCGACATTTTGTGTGAGATTGGCGACGTGATCGAGTGACAATGTTCCGTCGACCACTTGATTTTCGTAGGTATTTCCATGAGACGTATAGTACGCATTCGATGCGTAGTCGACCTGTGTATGCGCAGGCTCATCCGTCGTCCACAAAATATTCACGCTGGTTGCCGTGACATTCACAGGAGTGGGTCCGGATGTCGCCACAGGGTTGGTGGAATCATTGATTGTAAACGTGAAATCATACTCTCGCGTTTCGTTTCCGGACGTGTCGCTGGATCGCACACGATAGTGATAGAGCTGATTGGCCGAGAGACCGGTGACGGTAAACGAGTGACTTGTTGTCAGCGTATTATGTTGCGTTGTCGTTCCGTATGCCGTCGTTGCACCCATATCCAATGCACCCGTTGCCGTTTCATTCGTCGTCCACGTGATCGTTGCAGAGAGTGCAGGACCATCGACCGCGTGCGAAATGGCGCTGATGACCGGAGGCGTCACGTCGCCAAGCGTGCTGAAAGATTTATTGGTATCAATAGCATAATTTCCCGCAGCGTCCCTCGATGCAACGCGGAAATAATAGGGTGTTTCTCCGGTAAGACTGTCCAGAGTTTGGCTATGGGAGGTCGTGAGAGAGGTATTGAGTGTGGTAGATTGATACGTGGAGAAATCTGCGAGCGTGCTGTAAAAGACCTGCGTATCCGACACATGGTTCGTCGTCCATGAAATCGTCGCAGAGTGATCGGTGATACCGCTCGCGAGAATGGATGAGAAAACGGGAGGGTTGGTATTTGTTGTGGTGAATGTTTTATCCGGAGTGGATGTCGAACAGTTTCCCGCAGCATCACAGGAACGCACACGGTAGTAGTACTGTGTCGCCTGCGTGAGTCCGATCAAATCTACCGAGTGTGAGGAAACATTTGTGCCATCCAGTGAGCTG
The DNA here is from genome assembly GCA_943355155.1 of Candidatus Peribacteria bacterium. Taxonomy (GTDB): domain Bacteria; phylum Patescibacteriota; class Gracilibacteria; order Peribacterales; family Peribacteraceae; genus CALREJ01. Next base: position 8,861 of record CALREJ010000011.1, on the reverse strand, counting down.
AAGCTACTTGGACTAAACGAAGGGTTCAGCGAGTATTCCACGCGCGAATTGGACGGTTCATTTGTATCCCATGTGATCGTCGCATCTGTATCGGATGTTACCGTTGCTTCCACAATACTGATGCTGGGAGGAACGTGATCGGTCGTCGTGAAATTATTGGGACTCGAAATGCTTTGATTCTTTGCCGGATCGGATGACAAAACGACGTAGTAATAGGTGGTATTTGGAGTCAGGCCTTTGAGGTGAATAGTATGCGCAGCCGCAGACACAATCGTTCCGCTCATACTTCCATACGAAGTGGTGGGACCATACAGCACTCTTCCTGTGCCTGCTTCGTTGGTTGTCCACTGAATCGTCGCATCGGTGTCTGTCACATTTATTTCAGTAGGTGAGACGGTGATGGTTGGTGCTGTGAGATCGTTCCAGAAGGTACGGTCCGACGACCACGCACTCGCATTCCCCGCCTGATCAATCGACTGCACAGCAAAGTGATAGGGGCTGGTTGCAGTCGTATTTTGTGCCAAATTGTTAAGAACATAGGTTTGTGAATTGCCTGAGAGTGCTCCTGCTGATGGATTATTTCCATAGGTATTAGTCGGACCATGTTTTATTTTAGGTTGTGCATTACCGGGTGAGCAGCACACAGCATCGGACATGTTCCATGAAATGGTGATTGTGAGATTCGGCCCCGTTCCATTCTGCAGTGCACGTGTGACGGTGGGGGTGCCGCTGAGTGTCGGTGCTGTGGTATCGACGTAGAAGAAACTCGGGTTTGGAGTCACCCAACCCGAACTGACTCCGTTTGATGTTTTCACAGACACCACCTGAAAATAATATCTTGATCCGGGTACGAGACTGGTAGGAATCTGCACGCTGTGGGCGGTGGATGACCCTGTGGGACCCGTCGAGGGCACACTCGTCGAAGCTGACATATTGCTGTTCAGGGAATAGCGGATCTGGCTGTCGGAATTAAGATTCGTTTGCCACGTGATCGTAGGAGTGAGCGTATTTTGATTGGTGGTAGGTGTAATATTTGTAACAGTCGGTCCTAAAGCATCGGCTGCTGTCGTCGTTGAATAATTTCCGCTTGTGGGATAATTTTTCCTGTTACCTGCTCTGTCTCTGAGCTGCATCCAATAGTAATACGTTGTATTTGCTGTGAGTCCCGTGATACCCACGCTGGGAGATGTAACGAAACTAGCAGAAAGAGGTGATGCAGTGCAGGGACTAGCCGTTACTCCCACAGTGCACGACGCACTAGTGCTGTAATAAAAAATGACTTTCGTATTCTCGCTCACAGATGTTGCCCCGAGCGTCATGGATATTCCCTGATCATTGCTCTTCGAAGGTACATTCGGCGTCGTAGGAAGCGTCGTATCAATGATCAATTGATTCGCTGTAGCAGGCTTTAAGCCAGATGAATTCGTTGCTGCATCATCAGATTGCACTTTGTAATAATAGGTTGCAGCAGGCAGACCCGTCGGAAAATTCAGCTGATGCGTCGGCGACACCATGGTGCCATCCGTCACTGTAACGGGAAACGTTGTTAATGCGGAATTATTTCCTTTTTTGAGCAAGGAATTGGATGGCTCATCCGTCGTCCACTGGATCTTCATAACGGTCGTTCCGGAATTATAGTTGCCATTCGCACAACCAAGAATACAACTGATTGCAGAAATAATAGGAGGTGTCGTATCCGGTTTTGTGAGAAAACTCCCGCTGAGCGTATCCATCTGATTCGTGCTGTCTGCAGACTGGATGCGATAGAAATACGTTGTATCTGGACTGAAACAACTTGTCGACTGTTTCCACCGCATGTGTCCGGTTGTCTGGAGAGTTGTGAGCTTCGCTGTTTCGCATCCTGCGAGAAGCGGACTCATGCTTGGATTTGCACTGAAATACACCTGTGAATCGGCTGCGGTGCGGGTATCCCATGTGAACGTTGCACCACTATGACTGCGCAGCGCAGTGGGAACGGAGACATTGTAAATATTATGATCTGTTTTGAACGTAAAATTACTGCCGGTTGCCGAATTGCCTGCAGCGTCACGAAGCCGTATGCGATAGAGGAAAGGTGTGTTGAATCGCAGTGCTGCAAGATTGAGCGAATGATTGGTGGAAGCATTGATATTTGTGACGCTTCCGCTCTGGTATCTGGTATCTACCCCATAATCGATCCACGAGATCGACGGCTCATCTGTCGTCCATGTGACCGTTGCACTGTTATAGGTGACAGGTGATGCAACCGGACCAACGGTAATAACAGGTGCAATGCTATCCGGCACTGTTTTATTTTGGACATCGGAAATTTTCTCATTGCCGGCAATATCCATCGATTTCAAAACGAAATAATACGTTTGATTCATGGCCAGACCCGTGATCTCCACTTCGTGCGTGAGTCCGGAATCTCCGGAGATAGTGGAGCCATAGTCCGTATCCAGCCCATAATCGACATCGGTCGTGGAGCTTTCATTGGTATTCCACGTCACGGTCAGTGTGGTCCCTGCAATGCTCGCATCTATGTCACTGATCACCGGTGGAGTGATATCCGGAAGTGTTCTGAAACTATATTCCGGCGAGTACGTTCCTGCGTCGTTGAAACTCGAGTCAATGGATTGCAGTCTGAAATAGTATCGCGTATCCGGAAACAGATCTTCGATTTTGAAGGTGTGCATGTATTTATTATTTCCATCTTTTGCGACGAGCGTACTGTCGTAGAGGTTCGACGTAAGGGATCCCGATGTCTCGCCATACAAAATTTTGGAGGTAGACGATTCATCTGTTTCCCATGCGACCGTTGCACTCGACTGCGTCAGCTGAATATTTGGAAATCCGATATATTCCGGCGGAAGCGTGTCACCCGTCGTGAAGGTGTTATCATCCGATATATTTTTATTGCCCGATCCATCACCGGAATAGACTCGATAATGATACGTCGTATAGGATTTGAGACCCTCCAGAATCACGCTGTGATACGTAGCGGTACTTGAAAAAGGAATAGGTGGAGCGGTTTTGTCGGTGTACCCCATGCCCTCAACGCCATACTCCACCTGCGCGTCGCTTCCCTCGTCCGTGAACCACGTAATATTCGCAGTTGCGGCAAATAAGGAAGAATTCACATCGGTGATCTCCGGCGCAAGTGAGTCGAGTTTGCAATGACTGACGAGATCGTCCCCTGAGATTTTCCCATCGTGCACGGACTGGATAAACGGCTGATCGTTGTCAAGAAACACCTGATAACCTGAATATTGAAAACAGGGTTCCACTGAATCTTGCGGAATCGAAGCTATAAATCCCTCTGATACGAGCACATCCAGGTTCACACAATTCACATCACGAAACATGCCGGTCGCACAAATTAGGACGGCATTTTCGGTGCCATTCTCTGTCGGAAAATTAGGAAGTTCATTCAGACCATATCCGGCGATCACCGCCTGCGTCAGAGCATTGGATGTTTGATTCGATTCATACGAACGTGCGACATCTTTCGCACTTACGATCAAATCATGTGGCGAGAGAGCCGAAATCACCATCGTCGAAAGCACCGACAAAATAGCCATCGAGATCATCAATTCAAAGATCGTAAATGCCGGAGAACTATGCTGCAGCAAGCTGCAACCTACTCTGCGCGCACGGAGCAGACAGTGTTTTTTTGGAAGGAAGGTCGAAAACACCAACGCATCATATCGCTGCGTGTGGAGAATCGCTCGAAAGAGCACTTGCATGAGACAGCTGAACGCAGTCTGTTCAACTATCGATTGAAATTATATGAATACAATTTTTGTTCGATTTGAATGCGAAAGAAGAGAAATGAAAAGAGGTCTGGCATAAAATCTTTCCGCGCGTGCTATACTGAAACCTTATGCGCTCCGTCACCTACTTCATTCTCGGCCTCGGTATTCTCGCAAGTCTGTTTCTGTGCGCGTCTGTCTGGAGGCTATGGGCACTTCGCAAACAAGCCAAATATTCCGAGATCTTCGCCCTCACGATTCCGGTGGTTGCGAGTGCGGTTCTGCTGATCCCCTCTTGTGTTTTCGGCATGGTCGATCCGGATAAATCATTGCTCTGGCTTTCAAACGGTGGTGCGGAAGTGTGGCTCGTCGGTGCCGGCATCTGCTCACTGCTCGTCGCGATGCCTCTGATGTTTATGACAAAGTCACTGCTCATGGGAATCCACATTCTCGAAAACGGCGGCCCTGCGCGACCGACGTGGATGTCGATGGAAATGACAGATCCGTGGGGAGTGCGCGTGGGAGGCGTGTTTGCGATGGGGATTGGGGTTGTGTGCTTAGTCGTCTCGTAACAGAACATCACACACTTTTTTGCCATGCGTCTCGGATCAATTTTCTTGATTGAATGTGATGACAACTGCGAATGAGTTGTTCGCGTGACATCGTTACTTTGCCGGTGATCACCCGAACCGTATCCCCATCACGTAACACAGTACTGAGCGACAATGCGCGACCGTTGATGCGCACGGCTTCCACAATCCGTGGATCGAGTTTCAATGTCGTGCAGGCAAAATCAAGCGCTGTCGCGGGAGGATGAATATGATAACACTGATCTTTATCGTCGAAGATCAACATATCTTCATCGCTGAAAGACGTTCGCAGAGCGCGTTCAAAATCAGCGGGCGTTTCACTGAACGATCGCAAATGTTCTCTGTTCCGGAATAAATTCACGCGCGCAGTTTTCGTCGACAGTGCGTAGTGCACATTTTTGTAGGTGCCATGCGCGGCAACTCCCCCCTCACACTCGCGATGCATATCATGGGTGCGAATCTGAATTTCAATCGGCAGTTCCGTCACACCGGCCAGCGGATAGACGGCTGTGTGAATCGAACGGTAACCATTTGCTTTCGGAAGACCGATATAGTCTTTGAGTTTCGCCGGCACCGGATGCATCGCCGCATGCACGATCCCCAGTGCGCGATAGCAATCATCCACGGTAGGAAGGAGAATGCGCAGTGCCAATCGATCAGTCAGATCAAAAAATGTGCGCTGCTTCAAAACCATTTTTCTGTATGTCGAGTAGATTCCCTTGATCCTCCAGTCGATCGTCGCTGTGAGTCCACTCTCCTGAAGCTTACCGATAAGGAATAATCGCGTATGTTCGAGACATGTATGATCGACCGACTCGCTTGCGCGGAACTGTTTTTGGAGGCTGCGAAATGTCCGCGGTTGTAACTCCTGAAAACAGATATCCTCCATCTGCCATCTCCACCTGTGAAATCCAAGGTGTCCAGAGATCGCGGAGTACATGTGTAGTGTTTCGTGCGCGAGTTCACGCCGACGATCACGTCTGAATCGGTCGAGGTGCCGGATATCATTCATGCGATGTGCCATACGCAAAAACATAACGCGTGGGTCTTCTAAGAACGCATCAATCACAAGGTCGAGGTCGTCCGTATTTTCATCGATGTGGCGACGCCTCAGCCGGTACATCTGACGCACAAGTGACCTCTCATCATCGGTCAGTAGTGCTTGATTCAAAAGTTTTTCTCCGTCTGGATGTTCGAGAATATCATGCACAGTTGCAACCCTGAATAATGAAGCATCATCGGTAATTTCTGAAAGCACGCTCGCAACCTCGCGCCCATGCTCCGCATACGATTCCCCCGATCCACGGCGAATGTTTTCTATGTGCTCTCTCGCAAAAACTTCCGCACTCTGGAGGAGGGTAGCCGGAGTGAGTGTAGTGGTCGGCATTGCAGCGATGGGAACGAGTAGATCAGATTCTTTGATGCTTCACTAAGCTGCAATTTTCTGATTCTTCAATCTTTGCACATGATAGCGACAATCTTTCGAACAAACTTTTTGATCAGGATCTTGCAGACAAGCTACACAATTGATCGATTCTTTGCCACATTTTTCACAACTGATGTGCTGGTCGGCCGGGTCACCGCAGGTCGGACAGAGCGCATATATTTTCGAAGGCTCCAATGCCTGATCCACCGACACGCGATGATCGAACACGAAACACTCGCCCTTGAATTTTCCATTTGGAAACTGCTTGATGTAGGAAAGGATTCCGCCCTTCAGCTGATACACGTTTTCGTATCCCTGCTTCTCCATTTCGATCAACGCTTTTTCGCAGCGGATGCCGCCGGTACAGAACATGAGAATTTTTTTATCTTTCGGTAATTCATTTTTGGAAACGAAATCAGAAAATTCTTGGAAACTCTGAATCGAAGGATCGATCGCATTTTCAAAAGTTCCGACTGCTGTCTCGTAGGTGTTTCGTGTGTCGAGCAGCACAACATCTTCGTTGATAATTGTTTCCTGAAATTCCTCGGGCGTGAGATGTCTATGAAGACCGCTCGGATGTACGTCGTCCTGTTTCAAGCTGACAATTTCTTTGCGCACTTTCACATGCCAGCGCGGGAACACATGCTCGTCTGCAAAACTATCATTGAAATTCATCGAACCGAATTTTTGAATCATTAGATCTTTCCATTGCGAAATCGCTTCCGCACTCGCACACACCGTTCCATTGATCCCCTCTTTCGCAAGTAACACGAGTCCGCGCATGTCGCGAGTCTCGCCGAATTCCTTCAACTCTTTTTGGAGAAGGGAAATGTCTTCATCTGCAATCTGTTTGAAGGCGTAGAAGGCGGCGATGTGGATGGCATCTTTCATCACTGTGATTGTACCATGCATTGTTGTATACAAAAATGATTCGGTTTTTTGGGCTTCCAGTATTCTATTTTCAGGATTTTTCTTTAGATTCTTGAGAATGTTTGTGTCTGCTATCATCACCCTATAAAGGAACATATCATCACCGTCGGCGACTATGCGATCAGCACGTATCAAGAAAAAAGATCCGACACATGGGTCGTCTGTCTCCACGGAATCCAATCAAACAAAGACGTATTTTCTGAGCTACTACAGAAGCCTTTCATGCAGCAATTTTCACTGCTCGCAATCGATTGCGTTGGCTTTGGACATTCGTCGAAACCAAAAGATTTTTCGTATGATTTAAAAGATCAGGCAGACATCATGATCCACGTTCTCGATCAGTTGAATATCGAACGCTGCCACCTCATCGGTCACAGCATGGGAGGGATGATCGGCATCTTGATGCTTGAAAAATTGCAATCGCGGGCGTTGTCGATCGTAAACATGGAAGCAAATATGACCGCGAAGGATTCCGGCGCGAGCCTCACGGTCGTCACGCAATCATTGGAAGAATTTTCTTCTGGGGGATATGACGCATTTAAGGAAACAGTTGCAGAGTCGCACGAAAAGGGATCGGAAAAGCGGTTGCAGTGGCTATCCCTCATCCCAGATTTCGTTTTTTACAAGTCCGCAAAGTCGATAACGCAGTGGGCAAATAGTGAAAAAATTCTGAAGTTTTTCCTCAGCGCTCCACAGAAAAAACTCTTTGTGTACGGAGACAAAAACAGAGACAAAGCCGCGCGCCTTCCGGACACAATTGAGAAAGCCGAAATCCCCCATGCCGGACATCGGATGCTTGCGGATAATGTGGAGGAGACGCGCAGAGTGATTGAAAATTTTTATCGGGAAATTGCTCTGTGACCTCTGAACATCATACGCAATCAGATCGCAGATTTCGAAGATGTTACAGGTGGATTTTCTTCGGAAAATAACGCTAGCAACTTCGGATGAGGAGTTGTAGATATGGGTGTAGCTTGCAACACACCACCTCCCGCAGATAATGCCATCCCTGACTTTGTTACATTACTTGCAAATCTCGCAATATCGAAAATATACATACGCTGAAGCCAGCGCTTCGCACCACGATTTGTTTCTTGTTCTTGTTGCACTGCTCCACGACCATGCACAACACGACGATTGTTGAAGATGACGGATGTCCCGGGCTGAATAACAACTTCCCGACACACTTTCCCGAGAGCACTTTGAAATTCCTGTAATGCCTGTAAGGCTTCTGTATCTTCCGGATCTGCAGGCCGGAGATTGCTCGTACTATCGAACACCGATTCAATGTGTCCGTTACAATGCTCAAGTATTGGATGGATAGGCACCTGCAGAGGACCTGCATGCGGATCACGTTCTTTCAGAAAAGATTCGGGGGGATCCGTCATAAATCTTGGATCACACAGTATGGTCTGCGACTTCGAGCTCACATGTACCAACGCCTCATCGACAGATGCGAGCAACGTAGGAGTTACGCCGGAACCTCTTTGGACTCCAGTGAGAATCAGCCAATCCGGCATAAATCTTCCATAAGGAATCTGCGGAGCATCGGGAACCGGCCCTTGATCCTGATGAAAACCTAAATCAACCGACCCTTCGTTTGAAAGTGTATGCTCACGACCCGGCACCGGTGTGATTTGATGAACGAGCGCTTGCTTTTTCTCTCCGATCAAAAGACTGGGAAATCCAACCTTTTGCGCTAAGCCCGCTGCTATTCCTTCGCTCACAAAGGTTTTCTTATCGACTGGTGAAGCTCCATCAAGAGGGGCGGGAGGAAGTAACGGATCAACAGGCAAGTTATGTATTTCCAGAACAACGCAATTTCCTGCTTTTACTTCTTGCAAAAGAATGCCGATCTCTGAACCATCAAATGCACAACCTATTTTTTCGGCTGCTTCAAGAAAATCTCCTCTGCTCCGTAAATCACCATACACACCCGCTGGAAGTGTGAGTGCAATATTCAAAAGTTCTGCCTTCAGATCAGCAGAGACACTCATGCGCTCAAACAAGCTTGCTCTGGACTCCGGCGCTCTGTCGCCTCCGCTGAACTTTGAAGTGCACCACTTGGGGTGAGGTATTACCCTCACTCCCTATGGCATATCAGCAACTCTCAGAGGCAGAACAGTTACAGCTCAGTATTCTTCTCAAGAAGAACTTCTCCTTGCGAGACATTGCCGAAGCAAT
>CALREJ010000010.1 GCA_943355155.1 Candidatus Peribacteria bacterium | reverse complement strand
TGCTTTTGCTGCTGTTTCATCATGACAAAAATATCGCAAAAGATTACGAAAAACCTTCTCCGAAATATGGGAATGGTTCAGATACTTGTTCTTTGGCTTTGGCATAAGCAGAACTAGAGTAGAGAATTCTCTAATCTAGTCGAGACCCTAAGGTATTCGGCTTCTGATGCCATTAATCTTCTCTCGCGACATATTCAGAAAAATATTCGACTTTTGTTTGATCAAAAATACCCTGCTTCCATGGCTGTTCTTGTAGAGACACTGGAGAGAAATGCCTTTTTGATACCGCCACCTGTAGACAATAGTTTTGCTGAGGCAATTGCAACAAATTTGCAATTAAATCTTGCAAATATGTCTCCGGATTTTATTTCAGATCTCAACAATTTCAATCAACAACTTGCGCGTTCATCCGATTTGCATTTGGTTTCTGTTTTTGATGAGCAAGCTCGTGCGTTTAGAATATTTATGCATATGCGACGGTATGGTGGTGGCGCGTCTGTGCGATTTTGTCAGTACTTTGGTTTTGAAAGAAGAATCGTTACGGGTTGGTCAAATTATACGAAAAAAGGCGATGTAACGAGAGCGGTTTTGGTTCACATTTCGGAAATGTTACTGACACATTCGATCAATGCTGAATGTATTGATTCACTTTCACCACAACAGATTTCTGTTCTTATTCAGATTGACCATTTACTTCTTGGTCATCCCCATGGCATCCGAATTAGTCTTTACAGATCCATTGGTTTGAATCCTGAAGTTGTGCTCAATGCAGACATAATTCAACTTAGGTAATAGGGGAGTATGATTGATCGAATCCTCAGGATATACTGTCGTCATGTTCCACGAATACAATCCATCCTCCGTCGAAGCGAAGTGGCAGAAATTGTGGGAGAAGGAACATGTGTATGATTTCGATCTCGCAAAAGCAAAAGATCCGTATTACATGACAGTGATGTTTCCGTATCCGAGTGGAGCAAACCTCCATGTCGGACATTGGTTCCAGTATTCGATTCCTGATTCCTATGGTCGATTTCTTCGGATGCGCGGCAAAGATGTCTTTTTTCCAATGGGGTTTGATGCGTTCGGTCTGCCTGCGGAAAACTATGCGATCAAGACGGGAACGCCTCCTGCTATTTCAACAAAACAGAACGCCGATACGATGGTTGATCAATTTAAGCGGATGGGTGTCATGGTCGACTGGAAGTATTCTCTGAATACATCGGACCCGAGTTATTACCTCTGGACGCAGTGGTTATTTTTGGAAATGCACAAGCACGGTCTTGCGTACAAAAAACTGGGGAATGTAAACTGGTGTCCGAAAGATCAGACTGTGCTTGCGAATGAACAGGTATGGGATGGCAAATGCGAACGTTGTGGGACGGAAGTTACACAAAAGCCACTTGATCAATGGTATTGGAAAATCACGGATTACACTCAGCGCTTACTCGATGGACTCGATGATCTTGATTGGCCAAAAAAGACTAAGATCATGCAGAGAAACTGGATTGGGCGAAAAGAAGGAATTGATATTACGTACGCAATCAAAGATTCATCTGAAAAAATTGTGTGTTTTACAACGCGTCCTGATACAAACTTCGGTGCGACATTCATCGTGATCGCGCCGGATCATCCGTTCGCAAAGAAAATTTCGGCGGAAGAAATTCCTTCCGCTCATCAAAAAGAAGTCAAAGATTATGCCGTTGTTACTGCGAAGAAAACAGAAATGGAACGCCAAGCAGAAGGGCGTAAAAAGACAGGTGCTTTCACAGGATATTATGCGGTGAATACTCTGAACAATCGTGAAATGCCTATTTGGGTTTCCGATTTTGTTCTTGCGAATTTTGGAACAGGTGCAGTCGTTGGTGTGCCGGCACATGATCTTCGTGATTTTGAATTTGCTTCAGCCTTTGAATTACCCATCATTCGTGTTGTTGTTGGTCCCGACGGAGACACTTCTCCTGTCACAAGCGTTGCGCAGGTGCAAGAAGAAGCAGGAACGATGATCAATTCAGATTTTCTTGATGGACTGCCCATCTTGGAAGCAAAGGAGAAAATGAAAGATCACATGGAGAAAAAAGGCTGGGGCAAGCGCATTGTGAGCTTTCGCCTCCGTGATTGGCTCGTTAGTCGTCAGCGTTATTGGGGCGCACCGATTCCGATTGTGTATGACCCCGAAGGTAACCCACATCCCGTTCCCGAGGAACATTTGCCGTGGCTACTGCCGACGGATGTTGAGTTTAAACCTACGGGCAAATCCCCACTCACAGACAGCAAAGAATTTATCGCACGTACGGAGAAAATTTTTGGCAAAGGTTGGACACCGGAGTTCGATACGATGGATACGTTTGTGTGTAGTAGTTTTTATTATTTGAGATATCTACAACAGTGTCATGGTGAGGTGCGCTCGAGCGCCACGAACCACGACACTCTCATTGATAAAGCAATGGAGAAAAACTGGATGCCCGTCGATCTTTACATCGGCGGGCCGGAGCACGCCTGCATGCACCTTATTTACGCGCGCTTTGTGATGATGGCGTTACATGATCAAGGTGTTGTGTCGCACGATGAGCCTTTCAAAAAATTGGTGCATCAAGGACTGATCACAAATCAAGGAGCGAAAATGAGCAAGAGCAAAGGAAATGTTGTGAGCCCCGACACGTTTGTTGAGAAATATGGATCCGATGCGTTTCGCATGTTCCTGATGTTCATGGGGCCTTTTGAACAAGGAGGGGATTGGAGTGATACCGGAATCAAGGGCATCGTCCGCTTCATCGATCGCCTTTGGAAAACGCTGAATGCAGAAAAAAAGCCCGATTCTCCCGACGTGAAAGCCGCGCTCCATCGCACGATCAAAAAAGTAACCGAAGACATCGAGGCCTTGCATTTCAATACTGCGATCAGCGCGCTGATGGAATTGCTAAATCTGATTGAAAAGGAAGGAGGATGCTCACTCGAGACTTCCAAGATCATTTCTATTCTTCTCGCTCCGCTCGCTCCGCACTTGGCAGAAGAATTGTGGCAATTGTTAACCAAGCCAACAAGCCAACAAGCCAACAAGCCAACAAATTTTGTTATCAACCAACCCTGGCCCACCTTCGATCCATCCTTGCTTCAATCCACCACCATGACGATTGCGATTCAGGTAAATGGGAAAGTCCGTGGCGATATCGTCGTCGATGCGACTGATTCGAAAGAAGAGATTCTTACAAAGGCGAAGGAATTGGAGAATGTGAAGAAATACCTCGATGGAGCGACGATCAAAAAAGAAATCTACGTTCCCAATAGATTGATTAGTTTTGTGGTGTAAGATTATTTTTGCGGACTGATCAGATCTAAGAATTGCTGAAATGATATTGTTGATTTATTTTTCCATGCGCAGTCTCCATCTTGTGCTTGATTGGCACTGAAATTATGTACGTGGCAGTCTGAAATAATGGTTCCTAACTCAGGTTGATTCAAGTGATGTGAGGAAATAGATACCACTCTGCCATTTGGTAGTGAAAAACCTTGAATGGAGTTTGGGTCTGCTGATCTGATGCTTTCAAAAAATGTCGCTTGAGTATAAACAGCATGTTCCTTAAACCATGCATCATAGCTTCCGTAAATTTCTTGCTGTGCTGTTTCTGCTCTGGAACAAGTTGTAGGTTTTATTTTTTTCGGATCTTCTGCCATAAACGCATAGTCCCCTGCAAGGACCACACCATGCGAAAGTTCGTGTAATAATTGCAAATATTCTTCCAACTCGCACCCGTGAAAATGATGCGTTTCAAACGCCGCGAGAACAATCGCAAATCTATTTCTGTTTATTACTCTGTTTTGACGAAGGGATTGCAGTACTTTGTTTGGTGTTCCTATTTCTCTTGAACGAAGATGATATGGAAAGTGTTCCGCAGAAATCATCTCTTCACCAACAAATGGTATGTGAGGGTGTGTTCCAATCAGCAAACACTCAGGACTGTCATCTTGTAAGACTGTTTGAGTACTAGCAGAGAGTTTTCTGAATAAATGACTTGGCTGTGCCGTTGTTTCAATCACATCTGGAAATTCGTCGATACTTTTCATACGTATAGCCTCGTTAGTAAGTCGGCTTTGTGTTATTCTACCACAAAAAAGACAAATCTAGTTAACTCGCACTGTTATTTACATTTCTTGGTATAATCAAGATAAAGAGTACATATTGTCATTATGTCCCACCCCTTCGACCGCTACTCGGCATTTACTGATCTCAAAGCGCTGAACGAAAGCAGTGCAAAACCGCTGCGCAAGTCGATTCGTGTAAATACGCTCAAAATCACTGTCGAAGATTTTTTAAAGTACGCGAAAACGAAGGGTTGGAAATTGGAGCAGGTGCCGTGGTGTGCGGAGGGTTTTTACATCGATAGAGAAAATCGGGAAGAAGCTCTCGGCCGAGACGTGCTTCATCTGCTCGGATATTTCTACATGCAGGAAGCAGCGTCGATGTTGCCTGCGGAATTGCTCGGCGCGGAAGGCGAACAGATGGTGCTTGATATGAGTGCGGCGCCGGGAAGTAAGACGACGGAGTCCGGTGCGAAAATGAACGGCAGGGGAGTAATCGTCGCCAACGACATTCAGGAAAAAAGATTGTGGACACTTAAGAGCGCTATTCACCGATGTGGCGTGACCAATGTCATCGTCACCAAAAAAGTCGGACAGTGGTTTGCAAAACATATGACAGAACGGTTCGATCGCGTGCAGTGCGACGCTCCGTGTACTGCGCAGGGAACTGTGCGCAAAGACAGTGATGCGCTGCGGTATTGTTCACTGGAAAGTATCGAAAAAATGGCGCGTCTTCAATATCAACTTCTTGAGTCTGCGATTCACTCTGCGAAGGTTGGCGGTCGTGTCGTGTATTCAACATGCACGCTCACACCGGAGGAAAATGAGGGAGTGGTGATGCAGATGCTCGCGCGGTTTCCGGATCAGATTGAAATAGTTGATCCGCGAACGTATATGCAGGACTTAGGACTTAGGAGTAAGGACTTAGGAAATTCGGAATCTTTTTTCGATAAGGCGATTGCGGATTCTATAAAAGTCCAGGAATCTTTCAGAAATAATTCTCAATTCTCTCCTGAGCCTGCCGAAGGGCTCAATTCTCCATTTCTCCGCCTCTGGCCCCAAACCTACGACACCGAAGGATTTTTCTGTGCTGTTCTCAAAAAAATCGCACCGACGAAACACGTTGAGCAAATGGATCGCGTGGAATTTCAGGAGGACGAATTGCCGCGGTCACGAAGATATGAAGTGATGAATATTCTTGAGGCGCAATTTGGCACCGGATTTTTGACGGAAGACGATCGCCTCTTCGAACGCGGCGACTTACTTGTCCTCTCTACTGCCGAAGTGTCGTTCTTTAATCTGCCGATGGAGGATTATTCCATTGGTATCCCATTCGGAAAAAGACTGAAAGACGGCCGCGTACTTCTTGATCACGAAGTGGCGACGCTCCGCGGGCACATGGCGACGAAGAATCGCGTCGAGATCGGCTCAGAGGATCTCGAAAAGCTGTTGCAGGCGCAAAGCATCGATTGTCCGAAGGAATTGAATGGGCATGTACTTCTGATGAATGAAGGGCGATGTGTGGGGCTTGGGCTTGCGAAGGATGGGAGGGTGAAAAATAATCTGCCGAGATGGATGGTGCGGTTCTGAGGAATTTTCTTCGAAGCCGCACCCGGGAACGGGTGCTCCTGTATTGTTATGAATCTGCATTTCACTACAGCAGCAGCCCTTCGTGGCTGCGGCGTTACAATCAGGTATACTCTTCCCCCATGGACTCCGTCTCCGAAATCAAAGCGCGCCTCCCGATTGACGAACTTGTGCGTCAGTACGTTCAGCTTACGAAAAAGGGCAGAAATTTCGTTGGACTCTGTCCGTTTCACCAAGACAGCAAGCCAAGTTTTTTGGTGTCACCGGACAAAGGAATTTGCTACTGCTTTCCGTGTCAGAAGGGTGGAGATATTTTTAGTTTTTATCAGCTGATCGAACATGTCGATTTTCCGCAGGCGATCAAAGACCTTGCAGAAAAAACGGGAGTCGTGCTGCCCGAGCGCGAAAAAGATATTGTGAAGAAAGATGAAAAAGATCGCATGCGCGATTGTCTCAACGCGGCTGCCGCATTCTACGCTGCGCAATTAAAATCCTCCGCAACCGCAAAAAAATATCTCGCAGATCGTGGTGTGTCCGAAAAAGAAATGGCAGATTTTCAGCTGGGCGTCGCGCCCGATAGTTTTTCTGCGACGTATGATCATTTGCTCAAAGCAGGATTCAGCCGCAAGGAAATCCAGAATGCCGGTCTTGGGATCCAAAAAGACATTCAAGACGAGAGGATCTACGATCGCTTCAGAAATCGCCTGATGTTTCCGATTCACGATCTTCAAGCACGCATCATAGGCTTCGGTGGCCGCACGCTTGGAAATGATGATGCGAAGTACATCAACAATGCCGATTCGCCTCTCTATCATAAATCCTCGGTTCTCTTCGGACTCGATCGCGCGCAGAAAGCGATTCGTGAAAAAAATCGTGTCATACTTGTCGAAGGATATTTCGATGTCCTCGCGTGTCATCGTGTCGGAATTTTCGAAGCAGTTGCGACGTGTGGCACGGCACTCACGGAAGATCACGTAAAAATCATCAAACGATCGGTGGATCATGTCGTGCTCTGTCTCGATCAAGACAACGCAGGACGAGCCGCAGCAGAACGGGCTTTCATCGTTGCTTCGAAAGAAGGATTGCAGGTTGAAGGAATTGTTTTACCGGATAAAGATCCTGCAGACGCAGTGCTTACATCTCCCAATGGACTCAAAAATTTACTCGAAACCGGTGCGAAGCCATTCATCAACATTGTCCTCGAAGACATTAAACAGTCCGATCTTTCTACTCCCATAGCGCGGTTTGATGCGCTCGAAAAATTATTGCCACTGTTGCAGGCGATTCAATCTTCCACCGAGCGCGAACACATGGTGCGCAACAGTGCAATGACACTCGGCACTACCGAAACTGCACTCATGGATGATCTAAAAAAATTTGAAGCGCATGTGCCCATGATGAAAAAGCAAACATCCACAAGTACGACGACCATGGATCTTTTTTCAAGTACGGAAGTAACTCTTGCGCTTTTCGTACTCTATCCACGCACCATCGCATTGCTCTCAGAGTTCATCACCCCCGAAGAACCATTTGCTCTCGCACTCTTTACCGCTCTCAAAAAAAATGCGGATGCGAAAGCACCGATCAGTATCGACACACTCGATATCGATGAAGATACAAAAAAACGTCTGTCGATTCTCCTTCTTTACTGTGAGGAAAATGGATTTCAAGACTGGAATGACACGGTGGCTCTCCGTGAGATCCGCAAAAATTGTAAGCATGCGAATCATGAACATATCCGCAGGAAGCAGCAGGAAATTACGCAAAAATTGCTGCTCGCTCGCGCCGAAAAGAATGTGCAGGAGGAAAAGTTGCTTGCGACGCAGTATCTGGAGCTGCTGAAATTGTCGAAGATGGCTGGTTGATAAAGGAAAACGAGGAAAACGATGAATACAAGGAAAACGAAGAATACAACGAATACAACGAATACGATGATTGTAAAAGATTTGAGTACAATCACTCTTTGATTTCTTCGCACTCTTCGTTTTCCTCGATTTCCTCAAACTTCTTGTTTTCTTTCCGGTCTTCTTTCCTTTTCTTCCCATTTCCTGTATAAATACTCCGAGCAGGGCAGTTCCGCCTTGATTCATCTTGTTTTGTCCTATGGCATCACACCCACGTAAGTTCATTGTTCAGCCCACCGAAGACGACTTGAAAAAGTTTCCGGAGGATATTCGCCATCTTGTAAAAAAAGGCCGCGAGCAGCGGTACGTCACCCATCAGGAAATTATTTCGGCGATTCCGAATGCCGAGGAAGATGTGGATCTTCTCGATGAGGTCTACATGCTTTTCGTTGACCTCGGCATCGAAGTGATCGATGTGAAAGATGCGTTGATTTGGGAAAAGAAAGGAAAAGGGCCACTTACTGTTGCGGAACCTGTGGAGGATCTTGCGGAGATCGTGACAGAAGAAGTGCTCGGAGATGATGATGAGAGTGACGAAGCCGAAGACAGCGTCGCAGAAAAGTTAGAGGACGATGAAGACGGCGGCGTGATGCAGATGGTTGCGACCGCGGGCATTGCGATTGATGACAAAGAAGCGTCTGACGAAGAAAAAAAGAAAAGGAAAAAAGAGCGCGAGGTTGATCTTCTCGAAATTTCCAATGACTCCGTGCGCATGTATCTTTCGGAGATTGGACGTGTGCCGCTGATCGACGGAAAGAAAGAAGTTGAACTTGCCCGCCGCATCCGCAAGGGTGATGCCAGTGCTAAGCAACAGCTTGCAGAAGCCAACCTTCGGTTGGTTGTTTCCATCGCAAAAAAATATATTGGTCGCGGACTCAGTTTCCTTGATTTGATCCAAGAAGGAAACATCGGACTCTTCCGCGCCGTTGAAAAGTTCGATCCTGAACGCGGATTTAAATTCTCTACCTACGCAACGTGGTGGATCCGTCAGGCAATCACACGCGCGATCGCAGACCAAGCCCGCACCATTCGTATTCCTGTGCACATGGTTGAAACAATTAACAAACTCACGCACACACAGCGAAGACTCGTGCAGGAACTCGGTCGTGAACCGACACTCGAAGAACTCGCTGTTGAAATGGAAATGGATATCAAGAAAGTCCAGCACATTCAGAAAATCAGCCAAGACATCGTGTCACTGGAAGCTCCTGTCGGTTCTGAAGAAGATAGCAAACTGGGAGACTTTATCGAAGACGAAGAGGCGATCAATCCGTTCGAAGCGACAAACCGCCAACTCAAAAAAGAAAACGTCCACGCGATGCTCGACTTCCTCACGCCACGCGAGAGAAAGATCATCGAAATGCGCTTCGGCCTCGCCGATGGTATCGGTCACACGCTCGAAGAAGTGGGGCAGGAATTTGGGGTCACACGCGAGCGCATCCGTCAGATCGAAGCAAAGGTTCTCCAGAAAATGCGCGATCACCCGCGTTCCCTCACGATCCGCGAACATGGACTCCCACCAAAGCGCGTCGGATTTGCGCCGGTTCCGGCCTTCGCGCAATCGCTCATGTGTCCAAAGTGTCATCAGGGAATTTTGTCGCCGCTCAATGTGAATGGCAGAGCGATCCTCAAATGTGATCACTGTGCGTTTGAGAAGGAGGATGATGAGCTATAAAAATCTCCCCCTCCGCGTCCTGCGCCGCGGAGAGGGGTCATGACTCGGAAGAGTGGTGAGTTACTCTCCCAAGTCGATGAATTGTCGATCTACTAGATGCAGATCGGTTGGGCATTATAGCTAGATTTTATATTGATGTAAGCAAAAGAACCCCTGCTGCACAGAGGTGAATCTAGTTGCCTTTCAAATGTGAAAGGCATTGCAGCAGGGATGTGCCCCGTCTTTTTGCAATCCTAGGTGCAGGATTGCTAAATTGGAGCATCTCAGTGCTTGATGTGACCGAGTGAGTCGCACTGAGGTAGGACATATATAGTAATCTAAATATTTAATTTGTCCACCAGTCCCAATTTTTACTCTTCACTAGTACTATAGCTACATGACTTTAGCCGAATCAGCTTCTCGCTCAGATATTGTGACCGATGCAAAGAAAAAAGCTCTCAAGCAATCAACGCATGATGCATTTTCTTTTTCCTATGAATCACTAAACCCAGAACAAAAAAGGGCAGTCGATACGATTGAAGGTCCGGTGATGGTGATCGCGGGGCCGGGGACGGGGAAGACGCAGGTGCTTGGTGTGCGCGTTGCGAACATCCTCAAAAAAACTCAGGCGCGGCCGAGTAATATTTTGTGTCTCACGTTTTCCAATTCCGGAGCAACTGCGATGCGTGAAAGACTTCGATCTCTGATTGGCCCCGATGCGTATGCGGTGAACGTGCAGACCGTGCATAGTTTTTGTGATTCACTGATACGAAAGCATGCGCAGGTTTTTTCGGAATTTGCTGCACAGGTGTAGCTCTCCGACATTGAAAAATATCGTCTGATGGAAACATTGATTGATTCCGTGAGTAGCGATTCGTCATTGATTAACCGCAAAGATCCGTATGCGAGGATTACGGCTATCCTTGGCCGAATTAGTGAGTGTAAGCGTGAGGGAAAATCGCTTCAGGATTTACTCAAAGTTGCAAATGAATACGATTCCATCATGGCGACGAAGAGCAAAGAGGGGACGAAAGTGCATCTGAAAAATTTGCAGCAGGCAAAAAAGTTTCGTGATTTCATTGATCTGTTTCAAAAATATCAGGAAGCGATTGCTGAGCGCGGTGTATATGACTACGACGATATGATATTGACCGTGCTCAAGGCACTCAATGAAGAAGAGTGGATGCTCGCGAGTGTGCAGGAACAATTTCAATACATACTTGTCGACGAAGCGCAGGATTTGAATGGTGCGCAGTGGGCGGTCGTTGATCGACTCACGACATATGATGTGTTGCCCCATGAACCCAATTTCTTTTTAGTGGGGGATGACGATCAGGCGATTTATAGATTTCAGGGCGCGAACATGGCGCACATGCTTCGGTTTCATGAAAGGTTTCCGTCTGCTCCGATCATTGTCCTTACAGAAAATTATCGCTCCACGCAGCCAATTCTCGATTCCGCAGGTCGACTCATCGCTCACAACGAAGAACGATTGATTGGAAAAATTGATGGTCTTCATAAAGATCTTACTGCTCATACAAAAGAGGAGGGTATTCAGCCAATTCTTTTAAGAGCTGCGTCCGACATCGCGCAGCCGTGGTTGATCGCGGATATTATCGAAGAACGTTTGGCCGCAGGAATTCCTGCAGATGAGATCGCAGTACTTGTACAAACGAATGGTGAACTTCGTCCGATCTACGATGTGCTGCGCGCACGAAATATTCCTACCATTCTTTTTGGGAAAGCGGATCTTTTGACTCATCCAGTTGTGATGCAGGCGATGACGATCCTCAAGTGCATCGGAAGTTCCACCGATGAATCTTTTTTTACGGCACTTGCGTGTGAATGTTTTGGTTGTCACCCGGCAGATATCGCGAGGATTGTTTCAATTGCGCGCAGTGAAAAGAAAAGCAGTGTCGATGTATTGCTCACTGCAGAAAATGACGAGCTTCCACTCATCGATCGTGCGAAGTTGATTGAGTCTCGCGACAACTTGCTCGATCTTCGCGCAAAACGTGACTCGCGCACGGTATTACAAACTGTCGAAGACATGCTGAGGCGATCGGGAATCGGAGCATCAGCCCAGAGCCTTGATCCATTTGATCTCGCAGTCGTTGAGTCCTTTTTCCGCTACACAAAGGAAAGATCCTTAAATCAACCCACCCTCACATTTCACGCATTTTTACATGATCTTTCTTTTTATGGAAATGATCAATACAGCCAAGTGCGACTGAGTTATCAGATTCCGCATCTTGTGACCTCGGGAGTGCAGCTGATTACAGCACATCAAAGCAAGGGATTAGAATTTCACACAGTGATCCTGAGTGATTTTAGTGACGGACATTGGGATCAGCGTAAACACAGAGCTGAACTTTCATTGCCCGAAGATTTACTCTTTGGATATGAAACTGATCAGAAGCGTTTTGAAAAACATCAGGATGAAAGGCGAGTTGCGTATGTCGCGATGACGCGTGCGAAGAGGGAACTGATTTTTGTCTGTCCGAAAGAATTTTCTGTCGGTGAAAGGACGCGTGCTGTGTCACCATCTGCTTTTTTTGCGGAAGCGGGATCATTGCCGGAGTCAGAAGGTGTTCTCAAAACTCCACAGGAATCATCGCTCCTTTTGCTTCATCCAAAACGAGATCTTGATGATGAATTAAAGGCTTACATTAGAGAAAAACTTGAAACATTTGCGTTGTCTCCAACGTCTCTCAGTCGCTACCTCAATAACCCTCGCGAATTTCTCTATGTCGATCTACTCAATCAACCGGAACAATTTAGTGAAGCATCTTTGCGTGCGCTTGGATACGGAAGTGCTGTGCACTGGGCACTCAATGAATGGGCTGTGTCTGTGCAAAAACAATTACATTTCACCGTTGAAAATTTCTTGGAACAATTTGAGTTGCATTTGCGCACAAAAAATATTTTAACCGAGCAGCAGCGGTCGGATCTTCTTGCGCACGGAAAAGAAGCGCTTCCTTCCTACTTCGAATCTCAACTGAAAGATCGTCATCCACTTCTCTACACAGTCGAACGTTCGTATCATGCAACACTCATCGACGCAAAAACACTCGAACCGATTCCGATCAAAGGAAAAATCGATCGCATCGATCTTCTTTCTGCAACATCATCCGACGCAATCGTCATCGATTACAAAACCGGTCGATCCCACACGCCCGCTGACATTCGGGGAGGACTTGAAGCAGGAAAAGTTTCCAGAACCGATGACGGCCGCAGCTTCCGTCAACTCGTCTTTTACAGCATCCTCCTCGAAAAAGCCGAACCACTCCTCACTCCACAATCGTTTTCCCTCGAGTACATAGGCGAAAATGGCGAAGAGACGATTTCTCGCCAGTTTATGATTACAGAAGAGGAAAAGGATGATTTGCGTGGATTGATCAAAGAAGTGTGGGGGAGGATTCAGGCGCTCGATTTTGAAGAGACTCATGCGTGATGCACTTGCGATTACGATAAAATGGAATAGGATTTTGTAAATGAATGCACACGAAAGACATAGGCGGGTACACTTGCATTCATATCAGCGTTCATACATATCAGAAGCGCAAGATGGGAATGATTTTTCTGAGCGTATTTTAGAGGATTGCCATCTCACATCGACAGATAATCAACCTACTCGCGGTGGGAGGTTTGCTTGGGCATTGGAAGAATTGCAACAACGATGGACCGAAACTGATATTTTAATCGACCATTTCAGATGTTCACACAAACTAAATACAACAGGTATCGTTGCAAAATATGAACAAATTGTAGAGGGATACCGAAGGAGACATGATGAAATTTTGGAAATGGACAAGCGAGGCAAAGAAGTCGATCTGTTTCCTGAGCTTGAAATGATTTGCCAAGATATTCGGGATGTAGATCTTCAATTTTATGAAGACTTTTTGGGATGGGCAAAGTCCAACCTGAAAACGTCTATTGTCGGAACAAGTGCTGTCATCGCTATCCAATGTTTTGTAGGTTTGGAAGTTGCTGTTGCAACAGCATTGACAGCATTTTTTGGTGTAAATAGTTATCGTGTGAAAAAGTTAGTTACCATGGTTACCAGAGGGCTTCAAAAATGTGATGTTCAAGGGAAGAAATTTGAACTATTAAAACAAGCATTACAACAGTTAGATCCTAGCAAGACCCTTCTGTATAGAGAATTATTAATTCAAACTCTTGGGATTGATGGGTATCAGGAATGGATGTCTAGTGAACCACTCCCTGTAAATACTGTACAAATTCAGACAGCGCCTTCCCCCGATGACTAACCGCATTTTTCTCATCAACAGATAACGCTGAAAAGACCTTACTGTAGCCATTTGGCTTGAAACATGCGGAGATAGGAAGTCCCGGTAAATAGTCCGCTTCCAGCTCGGGCGTGATAGTTCCATCGCAACTTCCTTCGAACATGTGAAGCGATCCTGAGGCATCGATGTATGCGAGACTGCAAAGAAATTGTGCTGCGCGATTTTTTTCGTCGCGCATTCTCTCAAGGAAAAATTCTACCCACTGATAATCCGATGCGTCCGGTCCTGCTCCCCATCTTCGTGTGTGAATACCAAGTTCGTTTTTGAGTGCATCAACAACAACCCCCGAATCATCTGCAAGCGTCGGCAGTCCTGACTTCTCAAAATAAAATCGCGCTTTTTGTTCTGCATTTTCCGCGTACGTTGATCCGTGTTCATGTGGAAGTTCCGTGATACCAAGATCAAGCGGTGTTACAATTTCCAGATTAAGCGAAGCAAGTGCCTCGCTGATTTCCTGGACTTTGCCTTTGTTTGATGTTCCGAGTAATAACTTCACTTCAGCATTCTACCAAAAAATAACGCGCATCGTTTTTTTCACATACAGTCATATAATAATATAATATTATATTATTATATGAGTATGGCAGAGGCTGTTTTAAATTTAGACATTGAGTTCATGATTTTCTTATTTAAGCCTCATACCTCCACCATATCCCCAATCGGCGCATCATCTTGCATCGTCATCAGCTCTCGCAGATCAAACGGAGTGTTTTGATACATCTGTCTTAGCCAGTTGCCGTAGAAGATCCGTCCGTGCGCGCGCCAGCGGTTCACAGGCTTTTTGCTTGGATCGTTATCCGGAAAATAATTATGCGGAATGTGATTTTGCGCTATTTTTCCGAGATCACGTGTGTATTCTGCATTCAGCGTATTTGCTGTGTATTCGGGGTGATTGAACATGTATGTGTCTCGTCCGTTTCTGTGTTGAATCACATGCAGACCGGTTTCTGTTGATTCAGATAAAATCTGAAGCTCCGGAATCGCTTCGATGTCTGAGGTTTTGATAGTTGTATTGCGTGCAACGGGAACGAGGAATTCATCATCGAGTCCTTCGACAAGCGGATGTCGCCAGTCGCGGACGGTGTGGGGGAAAATGCCGAATGCCTTTTCGGGAAGAACAAATTTCTCAATACCATAAAAATGCTGCAGTGCCGCTTGTGCACCCCAACAGAGATACAAACGTGAGTACACGTTTTGCTGAGCCCAATCAAAAATGGAACAGAGCTCTTTCCAGTATTGCACTTCGTTCCACTGTAAAAATTCTATCGGCGCGCCTGTGATGATCATGCCATCAAACTGCTTATGTAAAATTTCATCCCACGTTTTATAAAATGTGCTGAGGTGTTCCGGTGATTCATGCGTACTTTTGTATGTTCCGGTATGCAGAAGTGTGAGTCGCACTTGCAGCGGTGTGTGGCCAAGAACGCGCGCGAAGTGTTCCTCTGTGCCCTGCTTATTCGGCATGAGATTCAAAAGCAAAATTTCCATGGGTCTGATGTCCTGATGCCGTGCGGCGTCTTCCTCGATAATCTGAATCCCTTTGTGTTTCAAATAATGAGCTTCATCAATCACGCGAATACCATCGAGCTTGATCTGTGCGGCGATCGGGAGTTTGGGGAGGATGATGGGCATGGGGAGAGTGAGGAATTAGGACTTAGGAAGTAGAGGAATGTCGTGGTTCGAGGCTCGGTTTTGATCGCCGAGCACCTCACCATGACGTAGTTAAAAAAACCACCGATAGAGGTGGAGAGATAGTTGAATGCAAAACGGTATCTTTCCCCTGAG
Source organism: Candidatus Peribacteria bacterium (assembly GCA_943355155.1). Taxonomy (GTDB): domain Bacteria; phylum Patescibacteriota; class Gracilibacteria; order Peribacterales; family Peribacteraceae; genus CALREJ01. Next base: position 13,479 of record CALREJ010000010.1, on the reverse strand, counting down.
GGGCATGAAAGGAGCACTGATCTCCCCCGCATACGCGGGAGAAGGAGTTGCTGGACGGATCAATGAGTCATGTCTCTCCCCGTCTCTCTGGATATCTGTAATGCAAAGATCAATGTAGATGATTGATTGTTCTTCAAAGTGCTAATTCCATCTGTTTTTCTGCAGGTTCGCTAAGATTTTTAAGCTGCTTCTCCAAAACTTCTAAAGGAATCAGAATACTCGCAACTTGATTAACGTGTGTATCAGAATCTGATGTGGCCAAGCGCAGAGCCTCAGCCAATGCAACACGTGCTTCCTCAAGATCTTTAGCCAACAAGTGCTGCTCCGCGGAACGAAGGAGATCTTCGCATTGCAGAATATCAAAGCCTCCTTTGCTTCCTAAAATATCCTTCATAACTAGCAGATTGTACTACTAATATTTGGCAGTGCAAGATCACGATTCCTGCGCCATCTGCTCGATATACACCTTCCGCGGCTTCGCCCCATCCGCAGGACCGACAATTCCTTTCTCTTCCATGATGTCGAGTAAACGAGCGGCGCGGGCGTAGCCGACTTTCAGGTGACGCTGGAGGAGGCTAGCGGAGGCTTTGCCCATTTGCTGGACGATGCGGACGCCTTCGAAGAATAAGTCATCTCCGCCGTTATCGTCTGCTTCCAAATCAATATGATGGGAAGGAGGCATTCCATTGATATCCGTTTCATCGCGCTCGGTATTTTCATCATCTTCTGCGAGTCCGATTTGTTCCGTGATACGTCCGCCTCCTGCGATCTTCACAGCGTTGATCACGCGCTCGACTTCATTCGTTGCGACGTAGATTCCCTGAATGCGAAGAGGCTTTGCAATCGATGCGGTCATGTAGAGCATGTCGCCTTTTCCCAGTAGATCCTCTGCACCGATCCCATCGAGGATTGTGCGGCTGTCGACGGAGCTTACGACGCGGAACGCAAGGCGAGTCGGAACGTTTGCTTTGATAAGTCCGGTGATGACGTCCACCGATGGACGCTGTGTGGCGATGATGAGGTGCATGCCGACGGCGCGGGCGAGCTGGGCGATACGAACGATCATTGTTTCTGTATCTTTTCTAAATTGTCTCATCATGAGGTCCGCAAGTTCATCGATGACGATCACGATTCTCGGGAGCAAGTTCGCTTCGTCGGTTTGCTTTTCGTTGTACTCTGCGATGTTTCTCGCGCCCTGCTCGGAGAACCGGTGAAGGCGACGTCCCATTTCCGCAACAGCCCAGCGAAGAGCTTGCAGGGCTTTGTCTGACTCAGTAATCACCGGTGTGAGCAAGTGGGGGATTCCATTATATGGCATCAACTCCACACGTTTTGGGTCGATGAGAATGAACTTCAGTTCATGCGGCGCGTTTTGATAGAGAAGGGCGGTGAGGATGACGTTCATACACACAGATTTTCCAGAACCCGTCGCACCGGCGATGAGAAGGTGCGGCATTTCGTCGAGACTTGCTACGACCGCTTCGCCAGAAACATCGCGTCCAAGAGGCAGCGTGAGTGACGATGTATTTTCATGAAACTGTGGACTCTCTAAAATTTCCCGAAGATGCACGATCGTACGAACAGAGTTTGGCATTTCGATTCCCACCAATGATTTTCCAGGGATCGGCGCTTCTATTCGTAGGCTCTGTGCTGCAAGTGCAAGAGATAAGTCATCTTTCAAATTCGCAATCGAGTTGAGGCGCACGCCTTCTGCCGGTTGCAACGTAAATTGTGTAACGGTTGGTCCGGGGCGTGCGTCACGCACCGTCACTTCGATGCCGAACTCATTCAATTTTTCTTCGATCAGTTTCGCCTGTGCTTTCAACTCCGCGTCATTCACCTGCAACTCACTTTGTTGATCCTCCAGTAAATCCATGCTGGGGAACGTCCATTCTTCGAATCGCGTGTCTTTCATTTCCAGCACATCTTTACTCAGTTTTTTTAGCCTGTCTTTAATCATCTTTTCCGCCTTATTTTTCGCAATCTGCTGCGCAAAACTCGGACGCACGATATTCAGTTCAGGTGCTTCTTTGTCATCTTCGACCAGGTCGGAGTCGTCCGAATAGTCTTCGGCTGCTTCCTCTTCTTCATCTACATCTACTTCTTCCATCGCCACATCAGCCATCGCACTTCTTCTTGAAAGTCGTTGTACTTTCTGCGGTTTCAAAAATGCAATGATTGCTGCGATATCCGGCTCGAACGAAAGAAAAAGCCCGATCAGAAATGTTGTGCCAAGAACGGTGTAGCCGACCGCTCTGCTCATAAAGAGTAAAAACGGAAGACTGACCATGAATCCCACTGCACCGGCCAGCATGTCGCGATTAGGTCCGATCTCTTCGAGTGGTGCGCCGATATGCATCAGTCCAAGGAATGAAAGGAGACACACAACGAGTCCGATAGACCTCTTCAGTTCCAGTTTCCCCGCTCCAAATAAATGAAGCGTTCCCGACGCGAGCAAAAAGTACGGAAATAAAAATCCCCACGATCCGAAAAAGAATGTCAGAATTTTATGTACACTGTCCCCGAGTGTTCCCGCTTCATTATTAAGTGCAAGGAACAGGAGTACCGCCCCCGAGATCTGCACAATCCCGCTGATCGTGCGTTTGGTTTGAGGGTCGAGCTCAAGCTCGATCAGAGGTTCAGCAGCTTGCTTTCGTCTGGCCTTTCGGCGCTTCCTTTTTGCCATATGGATGAGATTGTATCTCATTCACAGTGTGTAACCAATCAGATTTTATTCATCCGAATCAGTTTCTGGCAGTATACGTTCCAATTCTCTTTCAATGATTTCCCAAATAGCAATTTTTATCATTTTCTTTCCGTGTATTTCTCTAAAAAGCATATCGTCGTTGTCTGATAAAGAAATTATCAGAAAATTGCGCATGAGTAGTTCATATATCCATTTCTTGAAAGCAAAGATTTTCTCACTTATATATCCCCTTTCATTTGTATGCATATTTATGAGGATTTTTAAATCCTGCAATCTTTTAGTTATAAATACTTTAGCTGATCTTCGCCTATCCCAACTAAGCCCATCTCTCAGTTTTGATAAAAGTTCATGTGAGAACTCATCACTCGGTTCATCAACTGTTACTTCCCACGTTTGCAAGTTCACACCTATTGATAGTTCGTCATTGCAGAAATCAAAAATCGATTGTAAAATTTTTTCCACAGATACTTCCACTGTGTCTTGTCTATCTTCAAAACTATTTTCAAACTCGTCTTGATCATCAAACATATCCATAGCATAGAATATGTGCTCTACTCTGTACTAGAGAATTTTTCTGAATCTTGTACAATTGGCTTATGAAAGTCATTATTTTCGGATCCAAAGGCTATCTGGGTGAGCAATTTTTGAGTCTGTATCCACAGGCGATCACACCAAGTGTCGATATTGCCGATCAACATGCCGTTGCTGAGATTTTTGAGAGAGAGAAACCGGATGTTATCATCAACTGCGCAGGAAAAACTGGACGACCGAATGTGGATTGGTGTGAAGATCATAAAGAGGAAACAGTGCACAGTAATGTGACGGGGCCACTTGTGCTTTTGGATGAATGCATCAAGAGAAATATCTATTTTGTTCATGTGAGTTCCGGATGTATTTATGAAGGTGATAACGGAGGCAAAGGATTTTCGGAAGAAGATGAACCAAATTTTTATGGAAGTTTTTATAGCCGCAGCAAGATCTGGTCTGATCAAATTCTAAAAGAATTTCCGGTGCTGATTCTTCGCATTCGCATGCCGTTTGATGGCACCCGAAATCCACGCAGTCTGATCATGAAACTGAGGAAATATCAGAAAGTGCTCGATGCAAAAAATTCTCTCACGTATCTTCCGGATTTCTTTAACGCAGCAAAACAATTGATCGAAAAAAAACGCACGGGTGTCTATAACATCGTCTGTCCGGAGCCCGTTTCGCCCTATCGCATCATGGAGATTTACCGTGAGATTGTGGACACAGCTCATACGTTTGAAAAGCTTCCGCTTGATCATCTTGGTGATGTTGTGAAAGTGGGAAGAAGTAATTGTCTGCTTTCCACAAGAAAACTGGAGGCAGAAGGAATCGTTATGCGGCCGACGGAAGTGGTGCTTAGAGAGGCAATGGGAAAATTAAAAATGTAAAATGAAAAATTGAATTTAATGTGTCACATTGAGTTGGTCGAAATGTGCACACATCAAATGATTTTTGTGTGGAGTCTTCGACCAACTCAGACTGACACAAAAATCAATGTGTATTTTATTGTATTCTTCTTGACCTTACACTTTCACTCCTATATAATTAGATACTCTAATCATTATTCACACTATGATCAAAACAAGCACCCCGGATCGCATCATCACGCAGTGGATGGAAATCACGCGATTGCTCCGCCAAAGCATGATGCACGGCTGCAAACCCGGTATTGGTATGAATCCGATGCAGATGCATGCGCTTATGATCATTCAGGAACACGAAGGTCTGACCATGACAGAATTGGCGAAATTTCTTCGCGTTACCTCACCTTCCGCGACTTCTTTTGTGAATCGGATGGTAAGAATGAAGTGGGTCAAGCGTCTTGCAGATGGGAAAAACAGAAAGCTTGTTCGTTTGAAACTATCGGAAGCGGGCATCAAAACCATTGCGGAAAAAATGAAGGAACATACGAAAGTGATGCATGATCTTTTTTCACTTCTCTCCTCTGCAGATCAAAAGACCTTTGCGCGCATTCTCACGACTTTGCGCTCCACCCTTGCACTTCACACACACAAAAAGTAGCATTTCGCACCTCACTCCTCCTCCCTCACTATGTCACGATTCACTCCGATCTTCGCATTCATCTTCCATAACAAATGGCGACTCATCATCGCCGCTGTTATTATTCTTCCTATTCTTCTGATTGTATGGTTTGCAACGAAACCCACCCAACCAACGTACGTCACCGAAAAAGCAGTTCGCGGTGATTTAACTCAAACAGTGGAGGCGGTTGGTACGGTGATTTCCGATCATGATCTGAAACTCCAGTTTCCCTCTTCGGGCATTGTTTCATCTGTTTCAGTGAAAGAGGGCGACACCGTGAAAGCGGGTCAAACGCTTGCGACACTTCGTTCCGGAAATTTGTCTGCTGATATTGCGTCCGCGCAGGGAAGAGTTTTGGCTGCGCAAGCGACATTGCAGGCATTGCAGGAGGGGAGTCGTCCGCAGGATATTGCGATTTCCGAGGCGGATGTGCTCAATAAGCAATCATCTTTGAATGCGGCAAAATCGAGTTTGCAAAATGCCGAAGCTGCAGTGAAGAGTGCACAGGAGAATCTGACTGCCCTAAAACAGCAGGCCGACACAAGTTTGTCCGGATATGTCACCACTATAGGAAGTGAAAATGCGCAGCAGCTCACGACTGCGGACATTGCACTTTCTTCCATGATCGATATTTTTTCGAACATCGACGTCGCAGATGCGCTGATCAAATATGGCACCAGTGAATACGATGTTCTGAGATCTACGTTGCAGACAGACGAATTGGCTGTCCGTGCGCAGCAAAATAGTACGGATAAACCTGTGGATATCATCACCTCGATTGCGATCTGGAGTAAGACGCGCGACGTTGTGCAAACCGCTGCGAACGATGTCGACCGCACGTACGCACTCATCAGCAAATTACCCGTGACCTCTGCGTTCAGCGAATCGACGCGCAGTTCCTACAAAGACATTGTGTCTGCGCAGAGAAGTACGTTGCAGTCCGCACTTACATCACTCGACAGCACCCTAAAAACGCTACGCGATGCGTCTGCAAGTTTTACAACGCAAATTGCTCAACAGCAATCGTCTCTTATCAGTGCGCAAGGTGCGCGTGATAAAGCACTTGCGGATATCGCAACCTACCAAGCGTCCCTGCAAATTTCACAGGCTCAGCTGGAACTCAAGCGGGCACCCGCACGTCAAACGGATTTGAACTCCGCAGCAGCAAGCTTGCAGCAGGCGCGTGGTTCACTCGCTGCCGCAGTCGCAAATTATCAAAATACCGTACTCACTGCTCCGATTGGCGGAGTCATTACCAAGGTGAATCTGAAGACGGGGGAAATTGCTCCCGCAGGCGAAGCAATCACGATGCTTGGAACAAGTCCGTATCGCATAGAAATGTATGTGTCTGAAATTGATATTCCGAAAGTCGCATTATCACAAACGGGAAGCGTCGAACTCGATGCATTCCGCGGCACACGCTTTAAACTGCACGTCAGCGAAATCGACAGTGCTGCGACCGATAAAGATGGTGTTTCGAAATATCGTATTCGTCTGGATTTCAATTATCCGCATGATGATTTGAAAGTGGGGATGACCGGAGACAGCGAGATTGATACGGGGCTCCGAACGAATGTCGTCAGCGTTCCGCTTCGTGCCGTGATTCAAAATGCAGCCGGACAAAAAATTGTGCGCATCATGAAAGAGGATAACACAATTGAAGAGCGTATTGTCACGACAGGCATGGAAGGAACGGATGGAAACGTAGAAATTGTGAACGGCGTCGCAGAAGCCGAAACCGTTGTGGTTCTTGAGAAAAAATAAGTATGAATACATCTTCTTTTCTTATTGAAACGCGCAATCTTGGAAAATCGTACTTCAATGACGATGTGGAAACGCCGGTACTCTTCGATATCAATTTGAGCATTAAGAAAGGGGAATTTGTCTCGATCATGGGGCCTTCGGGTTCCGGGAAATCTACGCTGATGCATATCCTGGGGTTTTTGGATACGCACACCGTTGGCGACTATTTGTTTCAGGGAAAACCAACTGTCACACTCAACGATGACGATCTGTCGCGCATCCGCGCAACGCGCGTGAGTTTTGTGTTTCAGGCATTCAATCTGCTTCCGCGAACAACGGTGTTACAAAACGTGATGTTGCCGCTTCTCTATCATCCGACCATTCCGGAATCTCAACGAATTTCAAAAACTCTCAAGGCAATTGAAACAGTGGGACTTCTGGATCGCAAAGATTTTTTAAGCTCACAACTTTCCGGAGGTCAAAAACAACGCGTCGCGATTGCGCGCGCACTTGTCACAGACCCCGATCTTATTTTTGCAGACGAACCGACGGGTAACCTCGATTCCGCATCGGGCGTTGCTGTCATGGAAGCGCTCCAGACACTTCATAAAAGCGGACACACAATTATCCTCGTCACGCACGAACGCACGACCGCGATGCACGCAGAGCGCATCATCCACATCCGCGACGGAAGGATCGAATCGGACACATCGGATTTTCAGAGGATTGTCGCGAAGGATCAGGAGCACCTGAAATAGTGAGTAAGTTGTAGTTTGTAGTGAGTTGTTTTTTACATTTAGAGTCAATCATTCCATGAAACTTCACGACACTCTCAAAACGGCTCTCCGCGGCGTGACGGTCAACGCCACTCGGTCGATGCTGACGATGCTTGGGATCATTGTCGGTGTTGCTGCAGTGGTGCTCATGAGTTCTGTCGGTGCGAGCATGCAGGCGGTGATACTTAGTCAAGTGAGCAGTCTCGGAAGCAAAAGCATGGTGATTTTTCCCGGAACACAGGAAGGCGGACCCGCCGCAGTACAAAGCGGCTACGATAGCTTGACGTTCGAAGACTTGGCCGCGCTCAAGAAATTATCAACCATCGATCAAATTGCTCCTGTCATCTTCCTTTCCGGAAAAACGTCCTACGGAACAGAGGAATCATCACCGCAGGTACTCGGGATTGTTCCCGAATTCATGAACAATCAGAATATTGAAGTCACCGAAGGACGTTTGATTGATGAAAATGATGTCAACGGCGCGCAGGGTGTAGCCATGATTGCGCCGGAAGTTGTGACAAAATTTTTTGGAAATGAAGACCCGATCGGAAAAAGCATGAAAATCGGTGACAATCATTTTACGGTGATTGGCATCACGAAGGCACTTGGATCCCAATTTTTTCAAAGCGCGGACAATCGCATTTATGTTCCGTTCTCCGTTGCACGAAACATCACCGGACAAAAATATCTGAGCTACATGACACTGAATGCGACGGAAAGTTTTGATCTCGCATTCGACGATATCAAGTTTCTTCTCCGCACGAGACATGGGATCAAAAATCCCGACGACGATCCGAAGAAGGACGACTTCGTCATTCACTCATCGGAAGAAGCGAGCCAAATTCTCGGGTCCGTCTCACTCGGGCTCACGATGTTTATCACGACGATTGCGGCGATCAGTTTGCTCGTCGGTGGCATCGGGATTATGAATATCATGCTCGTGTCCGTCACAGAGCGCACACGCGAAATAGGCCTTCGCAAAGCCGTTGGTGCGACCAAGAGCGATTTACTCCTGCAATTTCTCTCGGAATCCGTGATGCTCACCGCCATCGGCGGCCTCGTCGGAACGGTGCTCGGAATCTTTTTTGCATTCGTCATATCGCTTGTGGTTGTAAAGTTCCTCGGCACGTATCATTTTGCCGTGTCACTTCCATCGATTATCGCCGCAATCCTCATGGCGGCCGTCACCGGTTTAGTATTCGGCATCTCTCCCGCTCGCCACGCTTCAAACCTTCATCCAATCGATGCTCTTCGCTACGAATAAACTGCGGCTACGAATGGCCGCGCTTCCAATTCCTAATTCCTAATTCCTAATTCCTAAGTCCTCCTCCATGCTCCTCCGCGACACTATTCAAACGGCCTTCCGCGGAATCACCGTGAACCGCACGCGGTCGTCGCTTACGATGCTCGGGATTATTATCGGTGTTGCGTCCGTGGTGCTGATGGTTTCGATGGGCAATAGTTTTCAAAATTATATTCTCACGCAAATTGCGTCGATCGGAACAAACACGATGGATATTTTCCCCGTTGGGTTTGAAAAATTTGGCGGCAATCTCGATTCCTTAACTTTCGATGATTATCTGGCGGTGAAACGCCTCACGACCGTCGAAAATATCACGCCGGTTATTATTGTCGGTAAGCCCGTGCAAAACGGAAAAGAAGTGATCAGTCCGATGGTGATCGGTTCCTACGATATCCTTTTTCAGAATTTCGGACTTAAGCTTGATCACGGAAGATTCATCGACCAAAACGACGAAAACGGTGCAAAAACGAATGCGGTGATCGGGCCCAAATCCGCGACGGATTTATTTGGAAATGCCGATCCCGTCGGGAAACGAGTCACCGTCGGTGATACTTCCTTCACGATTGTCGGTGTGACATCTGCGCAGGGGTCTGCCGTTCTTTCTAATCTCGATACACCGCTCTTCATTCCCTACAGCACGGCGAAAGCCGTGAGTGGTCAAAAAAATTTGACGTACATTACGCTCAAAACCGTCGGTGATCCGCAGATTGCAAAAGAGGACATTGTGTCTGTTCTTCGCCAAAGGCATCGCATTGTGAATCCTACAAATGACCCAGATAAAGATGATTTCATCGCCCGTGGTGCGGATCAAGTATCGAGCATCGTCGGTTCCGTGACTCTCGGACTCACTATCTTCCTAGCGCTCGTCGCAGGTATTTCACTCCTCGTCGGTGGTATCGGAATTATGAATATTATGCTGGTGTCTGTCACAGAACGCACCAAAGAAATCGGACTTCGCAAAGCCGTCGGTGCGCGTCGCCGCGATATTCTTTTTCAATTTTTGCTGGAAGCAGTCTCCCTGACACTCACCGGTGGAATTATCGGCATCATCATCGGTGCGTTTTTCGGATGGTTGCTCAGTGCAGTCGCGTCGAAATTTCTCGGAACATTCACATTCGTTCTCTCGATCACCGCAATTTTTCTCGCGGTCGTGATGGCAGTCGGAACCGGACTTATTTTTGGTATCTATCCAGCACGCAGAGCGGCGAGACTTTCGCCTATGGAAGCATTGAGATATGAGTGAACGTCCGCTACACTTTTCGCTCTATGAATCTTTCACGATATATTGCCATCTGCTCTATTGCGTGCGCACTTTCTGCCTGTACCGGAGTCAATACGCTTTCCTCGAAGTATCCGTTTCCGACCACTTTACCTTCTGAAAAAGTTCTTGATACGCAGTATCAGAGACTGCATCATGATCTTTCGCCGATTCCCGCCTACCGTTTTCGTATGATGGTTCCGGTTGAGTGGAAAACACTTGCGACAAAAATTGAGAAAGATCCCGCTGCAGACGGCACCCCATCGGACATTGCGGTGTTTCGCGAGCCGGGAGACTGGATGACCGATCCGCAGACTCCTATCAAAGGAGAAATTTCTGTGAGTGTCGTGAATGTCACGGGGAACAAGCAATCACCCGCTGAATGGCTGAGTACCACTCTTCAGAAGAATGCCAAGGGATTTACGGAGCTCAACAGACATTCTTCGCCATCAGCCGCGGGAGAAGTGTCCGATGTGCTTATCGAATATAAGACGGGAAGTGACACACTCATCACCCGCATGATGGCGTTTCGATCGGGTGATAAAATGTTCGTGATAACCGGCAGTGACACGGCATCTGAGTATGAATCCAACGCTCAGGCGTTTAACGTTGCGATTGCCACGTTCCGTTTGGATTCGGCCGGGAAGAATGTTCCGACCAAGTAATATTTATGAACAGTGTTTTGCAACTTTTGGGGGTGTCTACTGCACTTTTGCTCAATGCGTGCCCGGCATCGTCGCGTGAAATGGTTCAGTGTTTGTTGCCTAAAAATTTTTCCGCAGCATCACCCGCATCTCGCCCTTCTTCGCCGCCTGTCATCGTTCCGCACACTGCATTTCATGTGCCAATAGCGATGTACCATTACATCAGAACAGTACCGAAGAATGATCCGCGGGGCGTAAGTCTCTCCGTTGATCCACGCAGGTTTGATCATCAGCTCGATACCTATGCAGCGAAAGGTTATCAGACAATTGGATTTCAGGATCTCGCAAATTCAGAATCAGTTCTGCCAATCAAACCGATCATTCTGACATTTGATGACGGCTACGAAGACGCGTACACCGAGGCATTTCCTCGGCTCGTAGCGCATGGAATGAAAGGCGTTTTTTATATCGTTACTGATTTTGTTGGGAAACCCGGATATGTCACGTGGGATCAACTCCGTGAGATGCGCAATGCAGGGATGGAAATTGCCGCTCACACCACTCAGCACCACGAGCTTTCAAAACTTTCACCGGATAATCAGGAATATGAAATCAAAGAAAGCGTCAAAATACTTGCAAACGCGCTCGACATTCGGATCTACAGCGTTGCATATCCTGTAGGGAAATATAGTACAGACACGCTAAAAATCATGCGCACGACAGGCGTGCCCTTCGCCGTCACCACTCACCACGGCATCGCAACATCAGAGTATCATTCGCATGAGCTGCCGCGAGTTCGGGTGAATGATGAGACGGATGTGGGGAAGAGGTTTTAGTTTTTAAAAAAAACCAAACTCTCATTTCTGTAATTGCACCAATCGCACGTCGCAGTTGATTGAGGGATCGTATCGCGCATAAGGCACAAGTGCGCTTCTGTGATCGCGTCCTCGACCCAGCTATCATCGCCGATGTATTCGATCAGCTGTTCATCGAACACCAATTTTCCATCAAACGCATCTTGCCCTGTATCCGCGTTCACGTAGACGAAATATCCGGTGTTACTCACGTCAAATCCATTGCGGCGCAGTAACCACTGATAGATCTCCATCTGACGCTTGTACGCTTGCTTCCACTCATCATCGAGGCTGATGACCTTTGCCGTACTCGTAGATTTGTAATCGACGACAATCAATTTCCCATTTGGATCCACCCACACATCATCCACCGCTCCGGTGACGATAAAGTTGGTGGGTTTATGATGGTACTGGACACCTTTGAAATTCTCGCGCCACTCGTTTAAGTCTCGGTGCTGAAAGGGGACTGCGTTGATGTTGTTCTTGGCCATAATCGGATGTTTCTTTCCTTCCGCTCGGCACACGTCAAATTCCTTCTTGAGCAAAGTATCGGTGGCACTATTGAGTGTGAATGCGGGTCCGGATACTTGATCCACCCCCAGCCGTCGATCCAAATAAAAACAACATGGGCATTTTAAAAATCGTTCGATCCGGGAGCGGCTTAGTTTGAAGGGTTCTTTGGACGCCGGGTCGAAGAGATTGCGAGAGCGCATGTCTTCACTTTACGAAAAATTCAAGATATGAGGAAGTACTTCATCTCGATTTAAACGTGGTTTACCATGAGCGAGCATCTAGCGCAGCTAGTGCGAGTCGAATGGTGGGCCGGCAAGGATTTGCACCTTGGAAGGCATAAGCCAGCAGATTTACAGTCTGCCCCGTTTGACTGCTTCGGTACCGACCCACAGTTGAATTCGAGCTATTCAGTGAACGTGTCGCCCTTCGAGCGTCCTCAGGGTGACACGACTTTGTTTGCACTAAAAGCTCTAAAGAACAGGAAAGCCCGCTGATTCTAAGGGAAAAGGCCTTCCTATTCAATGCGCTTCATCTATGGAATCTCGTTCCGATATTCCCCGCAATCAGCCGGCGAATCGCATTGTGCGCTTTCCCATTGCCGATGTGGGTGACAATATCGTTTTGAGCGGCGTGCACCGCAACATCATATTTCGAGAGCATCCCGCCCGTTCCGCCTGCGGACGTATCTGCACTAATGCAGCTTCTGTAGTCATCGTGATCTACATCGATTTTACGAATGAGTTCTGAAGTCGAAAGCGAAGGATCACCGGTGAAGAGTCCGTCAACGTTTGTGAGTAGCAGAAGTTTTTCTGCTTTCACCATAAATGCGATGGCGCCGGCGACTTCATCATTATCAGTTCTGGTGGGACCGTAACTCACAAAATCGTTTCCATTGATCACAGGGACAATTCTCAATCCCGCTATTTCCTCTATTTCTCTACACTCTCGAAACACTGTTTGCATGCTTTGTATTTTTTCTGCAACGGTACAATCTTCTTTTATCACCAAACCTTGTCCGCAGAGAATCGTATGTTTTGCAAATGCATCTCTCCACATATCCATGAGCATGGTTTGTCCAAGACCGGAGAGCGCCTGCTTCTTATCTCTGAGCGCTGCTAAATGTTTCGCAGGTATCAGCGATCGGCCGGCTCCGATTGCACCGGACGTCACGAGAATGACGTACATACTCTTTTTTAATTCTGCTATTTGATCTGCGAGATGTTGAATCACTTGCTGACTCAGTTTGTCGTTTTCATTCAATGTATCCGTTCCGACTTTGATGACGATCGTCTTTGCCTGTGATGTATGAGTGGTGTTCATGATTGTGGTGAAAGAAGCTATAAAAAAAGACCCCCGTTTTCAGGAGGCTGCTTCGTTCGGACGAACATTTCGTCTTTTAGATATGCAGCCTCATCCTCGGTGGTACCGGGATGAAGAGTGTCGGCTGTGCGGAGAATCTGCCGAGCCTCCGCTGAACTTTGAAGTGCACCACTTGGGGTGAGGTATTACCCTCACTCCCTATGGCATATCAGCAACTCTCAGAGGCAGAACAGTTACAGCTCAGTATTCTTCTCAAGAAGAACTTCTCCTTGCGAGACATTGCCGAAGCAA
>CALREJ010000009.1 GCA_943355155.1 Candidatus Peribacteria bacterium | reverse complement strand
GAACACAGTCACAAAGTTGCGATTGTTCCAAACGATGAAAAACATATCTGCGCAATGCTCGCAGCGTCGGACATGGCCCTGTTTCTTGCGGACGCTTCAACCATGCCCGAGCTCGACGCGTGCCTCCGGTACGGCACTGTCCCACTCTGTCCGACAACAAAAAAAGTACGGAACTACGACCCAAACCAAGAAAGTGGAGATGCATTCCTTTATGACAAACTGACCGTCTGGAGCAGCTTCGCAGCCGTCGTCCGCGCACTCGAAACCTACCGATTCCCGTTTGACTGGAGAACGATCCAGAAGCACGGCATGGCGCATGCGGGCAAATAACTCACACCCATGAATTTTATAAAAAACACTGCGGAATGGGCATGGAATGGTACCAAGCAGTTTACAAAAAACAGACTGCATGATTTAAAGGAGGGACTTATCAATCAACCTATTAGGTACATCACAGACAAAACGAGAAGCGGCATCGCAAATGTCCTAAAAGGAACTTTAAAATTGGGATTAAACACCGCACGAGTCATTCCTTTGCCTGTGGGTTGATTGTATGACAATAGAAGTCCTATGCTGCAGAGGATGAATCATCCTCTCCTATCTTTCACCGCACGCGTGGTCAGTGGATCCGGCAGAGGAAAAGATATCGGTGCTGCGACGATGAATGTGGATCTTTCTGATGTTCCAAAAGATCTTGAAGAGGGCATTTTCGCGGTGATGGTCAATGTAGATGGAAAAGACCTCAAAGCCGCAATGCACTATGGTCCGAGACCGGTTTTTCAGGATTCGAAATCATGTGAAGTGCATGTGATCGATGAAGTGATTCTGCATGCACCACATACGATTGAGGTCACCATCGTCGAACGCCTTCGCGACGTCACAGATTTTCCTTCAAAAGATGCTTTAATGGAACAAATTACGAAGGACGTAGAGCAGGCTCGTGGTATTCTGGAGGCTCATGGTCATTCATCAACTTAAACGGCTGATCCCCGAGCAGCATCCATTGCGACTCGCGTGGCACAAATCGAAAGCCTTCGCAGCCGCACTTCGCTACGGATTTCCGGCAAAGAAGCTCACGGTGATCGGAGTCACAGGCACGGATGGCAAGACAACGACGGTCGGCATGATCGCTCATATTCTGCAGAAAAGCAGCATCCGAGTCGGGGCACTCTCCACAGCATTTTTTCAAATCAATGAAATCATCACCTGGAACGCCACCCAAAAAACTTCTCCGTCGCCGTTCACCGTCCAAAAATTCCTGCGCAAGCTCGTGAGAGAAGGATGTACACACGCGGTGCTCGAATATTCGTCACATGGATTGGTGCAGGGTCGCATGCTCTTCACCTGGCCTCTGGTTGCGGGAATCACGAATGTCAGTGAAGAACATCTTGATTACCATGGATCGATGAAGGAATACATCCGCGCAAAAAGCTTACTGTTTCGGATGATCAGAAAAAATGGAACAAAAGTATTGAATGGTAATGATGAAACGTATTCGATCTATAACAAAATTTCAACGCACCGGACAACAGGTTACACAACGAATGGATACTTTGGGCAGGCAGAAGATACTGATGAGCCTGATTTTTGGACTGGCAAGATCCATATACAACCTGACGGATCCGTAGCTGAAATATTCTGCAACACAGAAAAAAAACTAGAGCCGCTCACACTGTCTATTGTTGGAACTTTTAATGTAGACAACGCACTATGTGCGATCGGTTGTGCACATGCAGCAGGAATTCCCATCAACGATTGCATACGCTCATTGAAATCTTTTTCGGGCGTTCCCGGCCGCATGGAACGCGTCGACGAAGGACAAAATTTTTCTGTCTACATCGATTTCACCGTCACACCGAAGTCGTATGAATCTACTCTCACGACACTCAAAAAATTACTACACCATGGAAAAAAACTTCTCGTCCTCACCGGCAGTTGCGGCGATCGTATGAAAGAAAAAAGACCACTCGTCGGAAAGATCGTGAGCGACTACGCAGACATCATGGTCGTGACAAATGAAGACCCGTACACGGAAGATCCGGAGAAAATTATTGATGAAGTGTGGGCAGGGATTGATCAAAAAAAGACAGAAGCGCACCGCATGTCTGGTCGCAAAGAAGCAATGCAATTTTTGCTAGGGAAAGCCAATTCCGGAGACATTGTGATTTTCTGTGGCAAAGGAAGTGACACAACAATGTGGGTAAAAAACGGACAAATTCCGTGGAACGAGAGGGAGATCGTGCGAAGTCTTTTGAAGAAACGATGATGTCTCGTGCCACCGTCATCGTCGGCATCGATGAAGCGGGAAGAGGGCCACTCGCAGGACCTGTCGTTGCGGCTGCGTGTCACATTCCCCTCCCCGTTTTCAAACGGAAAAAATCGTATGGAGCGTGGGCGCCGATGGAAAAAATACGCGAAGATGAGTTTTTGATTGCAGACAGCAAGGCTCTCACTCCAGATCAACGTGAGAAGGCGTTTGAATGGATCACACAAAATTGTTTTTTTGGCATCGGGATTGCGGATAACGTTTCGATTGATACGAAAGGCATTCTTGCTTCCACAGAAGTGGCCATGCAGACGGCACTACAAATGCTCGCGGAACACATTACTCCCACGTATGTGATCATCGACGGACGCGATCATTTCTGGTTCGACTATCCGCACAGTTCCATCATTCGTGGCGATGACAGCGAGCCCACGATCGCCGCGGCATCGATCATCGCGAAAGTGACACGCGACACCATGATGATCGAAGCCGCGAAAGAATTTCCTGTGTATGGCTTTGACGGACATAAAGGATATGGATCTTCCCTGCACATTGAGGCAATCAAAAAACATGGCCCCTGTGCGATCCATCGCAGAACTTTCCTGCGAAATATCATGCCCACTCTTTCTCGAGACTCTGCCGCTTCCCCGTCCATGAAAACAACCATATTCCGGCAATAAGAAGAGGAATAGTAAGCATTTGCCCCTGAGACAGAACCACCGAACCCATCACAAAATACACGCCATTTTGTTCGCGAATGTACTCCAAGAAAAATCTCGCAAAACTATAGAGGACAAGAAAAATCGCAATGGTACGGCCGGGACGAATGGGAGTACTGCTCAGACTTTTGTAACAGATGAATGCGATACAGAGTTCGATCAAAAAATCATAGATCTGGATCGGATGACGAAGCCCCACTACACCGGGAAACTCCATACCCCACGGAAGTGTCGTCAATGTACCGTAGAGTTCCTGATTGATAAAATTCCCAATACGACCAAGGCTAAGGCCGATTGCTACCGGAATCACCGCAATATCACCGATGCACAGCTTCGCAGTAGTAGTCCTCCAGCGCGTGGCATAGAGCAGTGCAAGTGTGACACCAATAAATCCACCATGCGAGGCCATCCCGCCGTTCCAGACCGCAAAAATTTGATCCGGATGATGGAAAAAATAAAATGGCTGGTAGAAGAAAACAAACCCGAGCCGGCCACCGACAATCACCCCGATCACCGCAGCAGAAAGCAGTGAAGCCCAATCGTCATTCGTCAGTTTCAGATTGCGTTTATTCTGGAGTCGCGGCACCAGATGCCACGCGATAAGAAATGAAAAAAAATACATCAGCCCGTACCAGTGGATATCAAATCCATAGACAGACAGAGCGACGATGCGCGAAGGGAAGAACTGGAACATACGAATGGAGTGTACGTCTGAAAATGAATCCGCACCACTTCCCTACTTGCAATCAGCGGCAAAGAGGTACGGTGTTTGGGTCTCTGTGAAGCACGCGTCCTGCAGGAAAAAATCTGCGTAGGTTCCGTAATACCTCTTGAACGCAGGAGGAGCGTACACAAAGACAGGCTTCGTGAGTGTGCCGAGTAATCGCGCGCGATCCGTATGCGTGCCGAGGATAAATTGTTTCCAATCGTCGTACGACCAGCTGAGTTCAAAACCCGGCCCACCAGCCTTGGTATCCGGTAAAAAACCAAGCAGGAACGGCGTCGTTTCATTTTCGAGTCCGAGCACAGTCGCACCTGTCGGGATAGATTCCGAGAGATGTGAAAGCGCTTCGTAGGTTGAGTCGTCGATGGATGGTGTCCGCATCGAGACCGCGGCAAGTGTCACGAGGGACTGAAAGAAAAGGGCACAAACAAGAAAGATGCGCATTGAGGGAACCTTGTACCGTAGCCATAATTCCTTGATCGCGATAGCAGCGAAGGGAAGCAGGAAAAAATCGAGATGCAGGAAAAACCTTTTATAGAAAAGAAGACGCAACAGCACAAACACAGCACTCCACACGACCGACAGATGCCACAACGACAGTGAAAAAGATTTCTTTTTCAGAGTGTACGCAAACCCAACGACTCCAAACGCAAGTAAAATTCCTTCGGTACGCAGATAAAAAAGAAGACTCGGGAAGTTGCCACCGGGTGCTGACCTCCCCTGAAGAAGTTCCAGAATATGCGGCCACACTGCTAGGTTCCAGACAGGAATATAAAAGACGAGTCCGAGCGCCAAAATGACGCTGCCCATCATCACCATCATTTTTGTATTCTTCGATTTTTTCTGTGACGCCGGAACTGTAAAAAATTGAATTGCTGTCCACGACAGAAAGACGAGTCCAAAGAGAAGTCCGGTTTGATGATGCGTCACGACCGTCAATATTCCCGTAAGCACCGCAAACGGTGATTTTTTCTCGAGCAGATGAAAGGACAGCACGCACCACAGAAGCGATGCAAGCGTTTTCCAGTACATGTAGGCAAAAGCATCGAAGTACGCAACAGAGAGAATCGCAGCCAGAAGCACTAAAACGCCAACAGCCTTCCCCTCTCGCTTTGCAGTCACCCATGCAATGACCAACGCAAGCAGCACCGGAAACAGATTCCAGATCCATCCAATGAGCCATGAAACGGGTAATCCCACCTTCATCAGAATGCTCGTAAAAATAAAAAGTCCGAGCGGATGCCCAAGCGCCCACGTGTCCATCGGCGAGATGATGAATGGTGGAAAGCCCGTCGCATGACGGATGAAGAGATAGCGATAGAGCCCGACGTCGTAGCCAAGCGGGACGGTATACACAAAAAGCGGCCAGAAAAATTTGGCGAGGAGAAGAAGTGTCAGCACGCACACGCTCAATGCAATGGTGTGTTTTTTGAGGAGGGACACGGATACTAGATTACTTCATTGCAGAGAAGATTGCATCATACCTCTGAAAAAGTGTGTGCCAGTCATATGTTTCAATCGCTGTCTTTCGAATTACATCTGTCGACAATGGCTGCTTCATCATCTCTTCAATAATCGCAATGCAATCCTGCGCATTCCCCGACTCAAAAAAATGCCCCGTTTTCCCCTCAATCACGCTATCACGCAATCCTTCGATTCTCGCAGCGACAACGGGGATTCCACGAACAGCAGCCTCGATACAGACAATTCCAAATCCCTCTCCATTTCCCAGTACAGAAATGTTTGGAACCAGCATCAGATTTGAACTCAAAAGTAGATGATCGCGTTTCGCATCGGAGGCACTGGAAAAAATGCACACGGCATGACTTAATTTTTTTTCTAACAGGACTGATCGAATCGCAGCAATATCCGGACCATCGCCAATAATTCGATATTCCACTGTCGGCATTTTTTTAAGGAGTTCCGGAAGAACATTCTCCAGAAACCATAGGACACCTTTCCGTGGAATCAATCGTCCGACTGTTACAATTACCGGATGATCTGATTTTTTGTGAGAGGAAATTGCACGCACATCCTCCGGCCATACCCCGCACGGAATCACCGTGATACGATCCTCGGAAACTCCAATTTTTATTGCTCTGTCGCGCAGAACTCCACTGATACACACGATGTGATCGAGACGCGGAAGTGAGTGCCGGAGTAGCCACTGATACCAGCATGCGGAATAGAATGTATCGAGTCCGCAAAGGGTGACTGTGACACGAGCTTTGCTAAATCGTTTGATGAGCACTCCGAGCGGCGCAAGCGACGCATCGCCTAAGTGAATGTGATCTGCGCACATTCCCCTGAAAAAAGCTCTGAAAGCAAATGGCAGAAGCCACGTTATTCCTTCTTTATATGGATGCAAAAGCATCGCTTCATCGCCATACGTCTCCGAAATCCCCCGCCACAGATCCTTACTCAGCCGCTGCATACCGCCAATTCCGTGCCAACTGCGTGTAATAAAAATGATGCGCATTCAAGAATGTGGAATGCATACTGTACAATAAATAAGAAGAAATTCCTTCATTCTCCATTTTACATTCTACATTTTACATTTTTGAGAATCCTCTCCATCGAATCATCGTGCGACGAAACGTCCATTGCCGTGGTGGAAGACGGTGTGAAGGTTCTCAGCAATATTATCGCAAGCTCGATGAGCGCTTTCACGGCGTCCGGCGGCGTGATTCCGGAAGAAGCTGCGCGCAAACAAGTCGAATGTATGCTACCCGTACTAAAGCAAGCATTCGAACAATCAAAATCTGATTGGAGCATGATCGATGCGATCGCAGTGACGAAAGGACCGGGATTGCTCGGATCACTCCTTGTCGGAACGGTGACAGCAAAAGCTCTCGCGAGCATCCACAAAAAACCATTGATGGGCGTGCATCACACACTGGGGCACTTGAGTTCCACATGGCTCGATACAGAAGAAAATGATCTACCGCACTTCCCGATGCTCACTCTTTCTGCATCCGGCGGACACACCGAACTCTGGCTGCGAACCAGTCACACACACGGAGAATTGATCGGCAGAACTCGCGACGATGCCGCAGGCGAAGCATTCGATAAAGGCGCAACGCTTCTCGGACTCCCCTATCCGGGTGGGCCTTCGATTTCGAAAGCAGCAGAAGGTGGCAACCCCGATGCATTTCCTTTTCCGTTGCCACTCAAAAAAGATGAGACATTTGATTTCAGTTTTTCAGGATTGAAGACGGCGTTGCGGTATACGATTCGAGATTTGCCGCCGCACCCGTCCTTCGACTTGGCTCAGGATAAAGTCCCGGGTGCTGCTGGCTGGTTAGAGGAACAAGAAACGAGTCAACGAGCAACGAGCAACGAGCCAACCAGCCAACGCGCCAACCTCGCCTCCTCCTACCAAGCCGCGATCTGCCTCCACCTCGTCGATCGTGTCAGCATGGCTCTGAAGAAATTTCCTCAGATCAAAGAAGTACACGTCGTCGGTGGTGTCTCGGCAAATACATTTCTTCGAAGCATCATCACAAACCTGTGTGCAGGAAATCAGACCGTACGATTCCCGAAAAAACTGTCGTACTGCACCGATAACGCCGCGATGATCGCCGCGGCCGCGGAATTTCTTGTAAAAGAGAATCCAGAATCATTGAATGAATCATTTTCCACAGAGGCATCGCTGCCGCTGAGCGCTGCGATTCATGCAAAATGAGTGTGTCGCGGATTCGTCCGTGCTCACCGTGACACAGTTGTTTCAAAAAAAGGAGCGGGTGCTGCCGCCACGGGGGGTGGAGGGGTCAGCGGTCGATGGGATTGGCGGCGGAGCATTTCTTTGGTTCTTTCTTGTTGCCGTTGACAAGAAAGAACAAGAGGAAGGATTTTTTAAGTCCCTCACCATGACACATTTTCTATTGCGAATGAATAGCGGTACCATACCCTCCATGCACGTCACCCTCACATGGGATCTCATTGTCATTGTCTTCTTTGCGGTCATCGTCGCGTACAGCTTTATCATGGGAAAAAATGAGTCGGTGAAGATCGTCATCGCTTCTTATATTGCTATCGTCGCAGTACAGGCGATCGGCAATCTGCTCGAGCTTGCGCTAGGTCCGTCACAATCTGTCATGCAGATGCTCGGACTCTCTATCAGTAAAGATATTCTGTCGACTGTGAAGCTCGTTCTTTTTGTTGCCACAATTATCTTTCTCGCAATCCGCGGTGGATTTGAAATGGACTACGCAAAGGATATTGAGGGAATCTGGGACACTGTGCTCACCGGACTTTTTGGCCTCACGACAGCAGGACTTCTGCTTTCTGCTCTTCTTACTTTTATAGCTGCGCGCCCGATCCTTGATAATACTCTTGCGGCTGCACCGCTACTCACTCCTCTTCTCACACAAAGTCGTCTCGTGCAAATTATGGTGGACTACCAAAATCTGTGGTTCTGTCTGCCGGCAATTTTGCTTCTGGGTGTCGGAATTGTGAATAACAGGAAAGAGTAAAAAATAAAATCATTTTCATCAACCTGTCAACGGAATGTCATCTACCACACACACAAATCGCTTGCACCTGCGGCGTGCATCCACGAGACTGGGTCTAATTTCTCCCTCCACTCTCCTATGAAGACAACTGTTCGTTCCCTTGTTCAAAAAGCCACTGTCGCTGGCATCACCACCTTCGTCTTCGCATCGTCAGCACTCGCTGCTGATTTTGCAGGACCTGATCCGACCATTCCCGGAGTCCCCGGATCCACTGACCCAAATGGTATTCGAACTATTATCGAAAAAGTTCTGATTGCTGTGCTCAATTTCTTGGCATTAGTCGCTGTTGTGGTGGTTGTGATTGCAGGTATCCGTCTCATCGTGTCACAGGGAGAAGACGAGGCAAAGGACAAGGCAAAGAAGACGATTTTCTACGCACTTGCGGGATTACTCATCGTTCTGTTCGCGCGTGTCATTGTCGGTCTTGTGACAGACTATATTGCAGGTCAGGTGTAATGCGCCTTTTCATAGAAGCAAAACGCGGAGGCTTCGGCCTCCGTTTTTTATTCTCTCACACGTGAAACGGGCGGACTGACCAACGTTTCGAGTGGCCGCAGCAAAGATTCCGCTGCCGTATCGGAATCCGAAACAGGAAGAATCAAATCGCGAACAACAATAACATCCTGCTTCACTTCCAGAATCGCTGACCTCGGAACAGGCACGCCCCACCGGAGAAATTTTTTGGGGAAATACCATTCTGTCTGAAATGTTTTCGTCTCAAACTGAACATCTTTGCAACGCCCAAGATACTGTCCCGACTGCGTCATCATCCGTTGACCAAGTATTGTTCGCCCCTCTTCGAGCACACGCTGCACACGTATCAGATCCTCCACAGGCGCAAGTGAATCGGCATTTTTGATCCGAATACGTGATCCAAAATGCACGATATCCATGGCTGATAAAAAAAGTGTGGCATGTTGAAAAAAACCGACATTTTCAACAAAAAACCCT
Source organism: Candidatus Peribacteria bacterium (assembly GCA_943355155.1). Classification (GTDB taxonomy): domain Bacteria; phylum Patescibacteriota; class Gracilibacteria; order Peribacterales; family Peribacteraceae; genus CALREJ01. The sequence goes on along the minus strand of CALREJ010000009.1, from coordinate 19,644 downwards.
TCGACAATGCCGTTATCCGGATGAATCAGTATGCCCGAGATAACTCCCAGATCCTCTTCAAACCTGTCGTCTCTGACGATCATGCCAAGAGTAGTGGTGAATCGGGCGCGCATAGTGAGATCGCGGCGTAGCAAAATCGGAAGCCGTATGCTATCATAGTACTACACAATGCACCTTTTCGCGGGATCAACTCATCCGGCATTGAGCGCGAGTCTTGCCAAGGAACTTGGCATGCCGCTCGGTGATATCGTGCTGAAGAAATTTTCGTCGGGAGAATGCTACGTGAGGTACAATGAATCGATCCGCGGACAGGAGGTGTATCTTATTCAAGCTCCGGGTTGCAACGCACACGACGCACTGTTTGAATTATTTCTGATGTGCCAGGCGGCAAAATTGAGTTTTGCCTCGCACGTTCATATCGTCTTGCCGTACTTCCCTTACTCGAGACAAGACCGCATCGCAGAACCACGCGAACCGATTTCTGCAAAACTGATGGCGAGCCTTCTTGAAAATGCAGGGGCAGAACACATCATCACCTTAAATCTCCATAGTGATCAGATTCAGGGATTTTTCTCTGTTCCTGTCGATGTGCTCGACGCACGTCCGATCTTTGCTGATTACTTTCAGAAGAAGATAAAAAATCCCGTCGTCGTGTCTCCGGATATCGGAGGCGCAAAACAGGCGAAAAAATTTGCAGACGTACTGGGTGCTGACTTGGCAATTTTGCATAAGACCCGCAGTGCTCATCAGGAAGCAAAAATTCTTGAGGTTGTCGGTGAAGTCGAAGGTCGCACGTGCATTCTCTACGATGACATGATCGATACGGCAGGCACGCTCATCACTGCAAAAAATGCACTGCTGGAAAAAGGTGCGCACAAAGATATCTACGTCGCAGCGACGCATCCGCTCTTCTCGGGACCTGCGATTGAAAGGCTGAAGAAAGCCAATTTCAAAGAGGTTGTCGTGACAGACAGCATTCCGGTCACTGCAAAATTCAAAGGCCTCACCGTGCTCCCCATCGCCCCGCTCCTCGCGAAAGTCATTCGTCATATCGACACGAAACAAAGTGTCACCGACATCTACAAGAAAAAATAAGCGCGCTGTTTTGCAATCTCTTTCTTACGATGTCCGTGGTACATTTTTCTTGTCCTTCCCCCTTTTTTCTATGAAAAAGACTGTTTCGTTTCTCGTCGCACTGTCCTCGGTGGCAGTCTCCATTCCCCTCGGCTTCGCCGCTTGCAATGCAACTGCTGCCATTGCGAGCTGCTCGGATAAAACCGGTGTCGATCGTGTCCTTTGTGTTCATGAAAAGACAAAAGCAGAAACACTTGGCACCGCACCGGACATGAGAAATACCCGCGCAAAAGAAGCAATGACACAGTGCAAAAGTTTAGAGGGCACAGAGAAAAGAAAATGTATGACAAGCACCGTCAAAGGAACGCGAGATGCACACTCCAGGATGGGCAAAACAATGATGATGAAGCGTTCAAAAACTGCAGCTGGAACACAGAATGGCCCTTGCGCCGGAGAACGAAACACACAGCTCGCTTCCTGTCTGCAGGAACACAGCCGAAACAATCAAAGAAGGACGAAATAAAGCTTCCTCCTGCGATCTAAAAGGCACCTCAGGGTGCCTTTTTATTGATATAAGATGTTCCAAGACCACTATCACACGTATCTTGACCCCGTTCCCGTTTCTCCGTACCCTCTGTCTGCCTTTGCTGTAAAGCAAATACGGGCGATGAGCTCAGTTGGGCCGACGAGTGCTTGCACGAGGCGCAATCTAAAAAAGCGCGATGCGCTCTAACCAACTGATGCACGTTCAAGTATATTCATATCATCGGGCGATTAGCTCAGTTGGTTAGAGCGCGACACTGATAATGTCGAGGTCGGCTGTTCAAGTCAGCCATCGCCCACCATTCGACTCGCACTTGCTACGCAAGGATACTTGCTCATGGTAAACCATTGCTGAGCAAATCGAATGACAGTGATTTCTTTGACATACTCAAACAATAGGAACAACAAGTTTTCCTCGCCAGCCGCCATCGCTGTCATGTTTTACAGGATCCCATCTCCCCACTCCGGGCGAGGGCGACAGACGCGTTCCATACAAGGCAGAACCTTTCTTTCTTTGCTCATCGCTTGTTTTCAGCCAATTCCAAGAATATGTGTCAAAACATTGAAACTCAATCATGAAACGATAATCATCTGCGGAAAGTATTTCCACACCCATTTCATTTGCCATGCTTACAGCATTACCGTTGATCGGATCATCGAAAATTTCTGCAGCTCGATCATATACACAATTTCTACGCTGTCTCGGAGATTCTGATGAACAATCTACAATAATAAAATTATCATCCACAATTGCCACCACATCCGGCTCACCACCAGTCATTTCCATTCTTGCAACACTCCAGAGTGCGCTCGGGCTCGCTTCCAATGAGTCAGTCACTTTTTGTACATCAACAAATGGCAGTACATTATGCTGTGCAAATTCACCTCTACGACTCATTCTCCATTTTAGTGTTTGCAAAAGTTCCGCTTTTTGCTGAGGCTCAACTGAGTAATTCTGTAACATATGTCCAGAATTTACAGATGAAACACCGGTCATCAACGATCTTGCCACCGCTTCTATTCCCTTTTGGATTTCAGCGACTGCTTTCCGATTCCTCTTTAATTCCTCAGACAAAGACTGCCCATATCCAACGAACAATCGTGCAAGTGCTCCTGTACTCTCTTGGATTTCCCTAATAGCCGCACTGTGCTTTTTTTGTTCGTCGGCAAGTTTCTGGTTCAGAACTCTAAGTCTATTCTGAAGCATTTCGGGTCGAGCTATTCTGCTGCCACTATTAGATACTTCTGGTGCATTCATGACAAAGAGGAAATGTAATGCATACTATACTATTTGTATGGAGGCATCAAGAATTTTTTAACATCCTTTATTTCCTTCCCCAATCCACAAACTTCCCAAGCTCCATCGTATTCGGCATCGTGACACCATTTTGAGTAATGGCACTCACATTCTGCGTTGCAGGATCAAAGGTGAAGTGCAGAACGGTATCGCCATCCTTTGTCCCAAATGCGATGTCTGTAACCTCTACACTGCTTCCGATTGCTCGGAAGGATGTTGTCGGGAGGAACATGAAGCCGGCAACTGCGAGAGAGGCACGAGCTTGTTCTTGGAGGAGTTCGGGGGCAACTGGGACGGCTAAGGAAGTTTTGCTACCCCTCTCCTTTAGTCCCGACCCTGGGAGAGGAGGTATTTTTCCGTCTCCCTCTCCCGGTAAGCGTGGAGGGAGAGGGTCGGGGTGAGGCAACAACGTTCCTCCCATTTCTTCTACCCCCTTCGAATACCGACTCACCCGCTCCGGATACTGAAGATTACTAAAGCGCTGGATCTGCTCGGCATACGCAGGAATCAATCCTTTCACAATCGCTTCGGAGTCTTTTCTGGATGCGAGGAAATCCTGCATCACCGTCTGCCAGCGACTGAACGCGAGCGGAGCGAGTGATTGCGATAACGCATCAGAAAAAGGAAGTGAGAAGAGCCTCACGGCATTGTCTGCATCGGAAAGACCTGAAACCGGCAGTACCCACGCATGATCACGAATCAGCGGATGATACTGTGCGATCAATAATCGATCTGTTTGCTCTGTAAAATATGGAAGAAAAAGATCACCTTTCCCCTGCTCGAGTGCAAGCGAGAGGATCACGGGCATCGCAACTTGTCCTTCCTTCGAGGAAAGAAGATCTGCTAGATCCTCCGCACCAAGCAATGTTTGTAAATCTGAAGACTGCTTTGAAAGCGCATCTATCAGCGCAGAAATCCGTGCAATTCGTTCTACAGATTCCTCTCTCTGCTTCGCAGATGACAGCTTGAATGTATCACTCAGTGGAAGAGAAATGCCCGCGGTGCCATCGACCGTTTTCACCGGTGGAATTGCTGCTGCGAGTTTTTGACTGCGACTGAGTGCATCAGAAATAAATGATGTAGGCAGTGGCTTCACACTGCGCGAAATAGTCCATCCATCGATTCCGCTTTCGAGAGAGGAAAGTGCATCGCCACTCGTCCATTGGCTGTACGCAGGAACGATCATTTTTTCAGTTCCTTGTGTCACGAGCACCGGTGAACTGAGCGCGGCGATCGTGAGGGATTTTTCAGTAATCGAAATCTGAGATGCACCATTCCACAATTGAAAAATCATATCTCCGGCTTTTACAGAGAAGATTCCTCTCGTCGCAATCAACGCTGTTCCTTGTTTCAGAATGGGCAACATCGAATCGTGAAGATCAACTTCACTCCCCGCTTGCAGTTCCAAAGCACTGTATTTGAGGATCACTGTTTGTGCATGATCCTTGTCTGAAACAATGACAGAAGATGGAATCATGAGATCGCCTTTCAATGAACCTAGGCTCTTCACACCGTCGAAGAGCGTCACTGTCAGTACGAGTGCCACCAGCGGCACTGCAACGAGGAACCGGTGCCGTGTTTTTTTGTGTGTGTCTGTATTCATGGTTTCCCCTTATTATAGCAGAAAACCGCGTTCGGGTGTAGAGCACAAAATCTTCGATTCTCATTGTACATTTTACATTTTACATTTTACATTCTACATTTCTCTCATGATCATCCTCGGAATCGACCCCGGCCTCGCAATTGTCGGACTTGGCCTCATTGATGCAAAAAATCGGACAGATGTGGAAGTGATCGAATGGCTGACGATTGAAACAGCTGCGAGGCTCCCCGTGTCAGAACGGATTTTAGAGATTCACAAAGACTTGGGCGCATTTCTCGACGAAACAAAACCCGAACTCGTGGTGATCGAAAAACTCTTCTTCGAAACAAACGTACGCACAGCGATGGATGTGTCACAGGCGAGAGGCGTGATCATGCTTGCAGCTTCGGAGCGAGGGATTCCGATTCTTGAGATCACTCCGCTGCAGCTCAAAAGTGGGATCACCGGTGATGGCTCTGCAGACAAGAAACAGGTGCAGAGTATGGTTGTGCAGATCCTGAAATTAAAACAGATTCCTAAACCGGACGATGCCGCGGATGCGCTGGCATTGGCGGTGTATGGGGCATTAACAAACGAACGCGAACGTTGATTCGTTTACTCGTTGACTCGAACGTACGAATAAACGAATTAACGAATAAACGGGTTAATAACGGATCCACTTTGAACGAAAAACACCCCCGCCCCCTCCGCATTCTCAGGCACTCGCGTCGCAGTCATGATGACCTGATGTCCCAAAAATGTCTGAAGTAGAAATTGTTGGTGCTCATCATCGAGTTCCGAAAACGCATCGTCGAGGAGGATCACGGGTTTTTCTCCCCGACGAAGCTCGAGATACGACACTTGAAGCAAAAGAAGCGCGAGAATGGCGACGCGTTCTTGGCCACGTGAAGCGAAAGATGGGATCGATCGGTTGTCTCGAAAGACCTGCCAATCTTCGCGATGCGGACCGGCAGAAGTTGATTGGAGGAGGATGTCTCGATCGCGATTCGTGAGTAATATCTGCATCAGCTCAGTTTGCATTTCCTGTACGGTGTGCGACTGCGTTTTTCGTTCGTAGCGGAGGACAGCGTCATTCCATATCTCCCCAAGTGACCTTACTTCCTCCAAAAAAGAAACGTTCAAAGCTGCGATCAATTCCAGTCTCGCAAGTGTGATGGTAGATGCTTTTACTGCGAGCTCTCTGTCCCAAATATCAAGGACAGATGCACGATCATTCCCCGCTGCGATTCGCTTGAGGAGGGCGTTTCGTTGCTGGAGGATTTTCTGATACTGCGAGAGCGATTCGTAATACTGTGGAGAGACTTGGCTGAGCAGTTCATCTAGAAATCTCCGACGTTCAGCAGGTGCCCCACTAAAGAGAAGTAAGTCCTGAGGGAGAAACGTTACCGTCGGCAAAAATCCAACCATCGACGCAGTTGGCGAACGAATGTCATTAATAAAAAATGCTTTGCGTCTGCGAGGCGCCACTTCACTCACGACTTCGAGCTTACTCATTTCTCCAGAATCAGACCGAACCGTTGCCGTCAGCCGATAATGCGATTTCTCCCACTCGACCATGTCCTGCTCTTCTTTGCCTCTGCAGGACTGTGTGAGCGAGAGAATTGAAAGCGCTTCGAGAAGATTGGTTTTGCCACTGCCGTTTTGACCCACAAAGAGCTGAATGTCGCTGTCGCCAAAAGCAATCGTCTGACGGTTGTAATTGCGAAATTGCTCGAGATCCAAAGAAAGAATACGCATACGGAAAGAGAATACAGAGGAAGTAGACGAAGCAGAAGAACACCAATGCACTACCTTCGACATTTGCCCCCTATCCCCCAACCCCTTTCCCCCGTGAGCGGGAGAAAGGGGAGGTTTTTTAAAAATATTTCCACATCGTTTCCCCTCTCCCGCAGCACGGAGGAGGGGTTAGGGGTGGGGGCGTTATGAGAGAAGCCCCATCGCCTCCTTCAAAAGCGCCTTCACCAAATCCACATACTCCTTTCGCTTCATCCATTTTGTCATTCCCGAAGGATGCACCCATTGAAATCTATCAACCTCGATTCCGTCCACGGTCACAACAGTATCAGCATCACACACGCCATACACAAACTCAATCCGCTGTCCGCAGATATGATCAGGGCGAAAGCGTCGATAGGAATCCGGAAAATGATATTCGTAGATAAGTTTGCTGACTCCGAGAATCTTCACATCAGACACTCCTGCTTCCTCACGCAATTCCCGCACCGCACACTGCTCAGTCGTCTCGTCATTCTCCACTCCCCCCTGAGGCAATTGCCATGCATCGCGTTTCCGAGGTTTATGTAAAAGCAAAAGATCGTAACCTTTGTTATCTTTCAAAGGTCTGAGAAGCAATATCGAAGCCGCACGGCGATAACAATCGTCCATGGGGAGGACTATACGCTACCTCCTCTGTAGAGACGAGCGATGCGCACGTCTCCGGTTCAAGGAATGTTTCACGACAAAACAAGACGCCCCACCGGGTCGTCTCTACGAGAATTAATTACTCGAATGCTTCTCCTCCTTCAACTTCACCGGCACGCGCTTTCGCACCACCGAACAATACTTCATCATCTTTGCTGCATGATCTTTCCATGACTTTCCCAGTTTATCCTGCTTATGAAAACGCATCGTCGTGAGACGCTGCCCGACTTGCGGACACTCTGTGTCGTTACAGAAGACGCCGAATACTGTTCTCTTACCACGTGGCATAGCTGGGAGATTGTAGGGATTCCTTGGGGGGATGCAAGGGAAGATTGACAGGATTGTTGCTGGTTGGCTTGTTGGCTAGTTGGCTGGCTAAACACACAGAAACGAGAAACGAGAAACAGGTTAACGAGTCAACACTACCTTCCCGCCTGCACATAATTAAATGCACTATTCGACGCAATCGCTCCTTCCCCAGCCGCCGTTACAAACTGCGCAAAGTAGTTACTGCCACTGGTGATATCCCCTGCTCCGAACACCCCTGCGACATTGGTGCGCATCGCAGCATCGACACTCAGATAGCCCTTTGTATCAACTGTGCAACCGAGGGATTCAGCGAGTGCGGTTGCGGGGTCTGCACCAACTTCGATAAACACTCCATCAACATTGATGGTATCTGATCCTTCAAATGGCTTCGCGAGTTTCACTCCCGATACTTTTTGTTCACCGAGCACTTCTGTGATGTTATTTTCGAGGACAAATACTACATTCTCCTTCGCCTTCACTTTCTCTACCCAATACGGCTCGGCACGAAAATCCTTTCGACGATGGATCAGATACACTTTTTTTGCAACCTGCGCGGCAATCGCAGCCCCCTCCACCGCGCTATCCCCGCCGCCGATCACCGCAACATCTTTCCCTTTATAGAAAAAAGCATCGCACGTCGCACAGTACGTCACGCCTTTTCCAGAGAGTCGCTCTTCGCCGGGAATACCGAGATGTCGCTTGTTACTCCCCATTGCGAAGATCAGCGTTTTTCCTTCCACTGTTTCCCCATCGTCGAGCAGCATCTGAAATCCATCGGCTGTTTTCTCGATCTTCTTCACCCACGCATTCTTATGCGTCACCTCGGAAAAACTCGTTGCGTGTTTACGGAAATTTTCCATCAAATCCGGTCCGGTGATGTCTATGTTTCCCGGCCAGTTACCCACCTCAGCAGCCGTGATCCCCAGTCCCCCCTCCACCGCCCCCACTAAAAACGTCGAGAGCATGTAGCGCGCACTATAAATCGCCGCAGTATACCCCGCGCAGCCGAGACCGATGATCAGGACGTCGTATTTCTTCATGGGGAAAGGATATGGGAAAACAATCGAACAATCAAAAATGCAGTTTTGCGTACTCCCGTACTTCACACATTTTTCGTGGTTCACCATGTGCGATGTCATGCTGAGCCTGACGAAAGACGAATGGTGCACCACGTCGTTCGCGAACGACGTGGTGGGACGGGTCACCAGAGATCATATCTTTTGGTTGTGGAGCTAATCGTCCGTCCATTTAACGTTCTTTAACTTATCTCTGATGATGGGTTGGATACCTAAAAATTGATAAATAAGATCTTCAATACTGAGAAATAATCCATCCATTAATTCAGAACTTACCTCTCGATTCTTTTTCGCCATTTTTATCCGTTCAGTCTTTGCGTTTTCAAACGACTTATCCGCCTCGCCGGTCATATATTCTAAAGCACCATCTTTAAGACGATCTTGAAACAACGCTGTGCCAGTCTGCACAAGAGTATTGATTAACCCAACACGAGAAAGGTCTGCATCCAGGTACCTTTCGATTGCATGACGATGCTTTCTTCTATCTTCTCGGGCATTAGCAAATATAGGTTTAATTTTATCTAGGCATGCGTCCAGAGAATTGCACACTTCGTCTTTGTTTGGTGCAACTTGTTTCAGATCACTCTTTAATTGCCCAAATAAAAACTCAATAGCATTGCTCAAGAGATATATGTCTTCCAAATAAGAATGCATATGGTGCAAAAGAGCTTCATCCTTAGAGATAACATTTGTTGAAGGATAAAAACTTTCGAAATAAAGTTCATAACGCTCAATCTTTTTCTGAGAGGCAATGAGTGTATTTATCATTTCCTGATATCTCTTCAGTTTTGCTATATCTAAACCTTGCACATCAATTTTATCGTTCAAGAACTCTGGATTTAGATGAGCATGTATTTCGTATGCCAGGATATCGAATCCACTAGGTAATTTACCCATAAATTATTAATGATAACTACCGCAAGGAATTTGGTGCCATGGGAGGGACTTGAACCCTCAATCCCTCGCGGGAACGCGATTTTGAGTCGCGCGCGTATACCGTTCCGCCACCATGGCATATGTGCATCTTATCTGTTTCATGGTGCCAAAAAAAGGAAGAAACGCTACAGTGTCATCTCTATGCAAGAATTCAGCACCTTCATCTTCGATTCCTACGACTTCAACCCAGAGGATCGAACCATCAACCTGCGTTACAGCCTCGATGGCGATACGAATTTTATCGAGACGATTACGCTGCCGGAGGAAATGCCGATCAATGCAGAGCACCCCGATTTGGATAAGGCGCTCTTCGCTCTGCACCTGATGGGCGGCATCAGCTACTACAAAACATGTCTTCCCAAAACAATCCAGATCCTCAGCGGAGCACTCTCCCCCGCCGCAGCGATGTTCTGGAATGACGTATATGAAAACGGACTGGGTGAGTTTTTCTACAAAAACGATATCGACTTCCGCGGACTGATTCGTTTCCCGAGTGTGGAAATAAAAGATTCCACTCCCCCAAGTCCCAACCCCCAAGTCCCAAGTCCTACACCAGCCAGCTGGCTCGGAGGAAAATTCCCCGGACACAGCGTGCTTGTACCGATCGGTGGTGGGAAAGACTCCGTCGTCACGATGGAAATGCTGAAAAACACAGGATTTGAAGTGACACTTCTCAGAATTGGTCAGCATCCATTGATCGATGCGACTGCTGCGACTGCGCGGCTCCCTCTCTGGAATGTGAAGCGCGGACTTTCGAAAAAACTTTTTGAGATGAATGCCGAAGGGGCGCTCAATGGACATGTGCCGATCACCGGATATTTGTCGTGTTTGTCCGTCGTGATTGCGATCCTCAGCGGCAGAACAGACATCGCGTTTTCCAATGAAGCGAGCGCAAATATAGGCAACGTGGAGTTTCACGGCAAACAGATCAATCACCAGTGGAGTAAATCCTTGGCATTTGAAAAAATGTTTCAGGAATACATCGAAAAATTCATCACCGGAGACGTTCGCTACTTCAGTTTGCTCCGCACATTCTCGGAACTAAAAATCACGGAGATGTTTTGTTTGTACCCAAAGTATTTTCCGGTCACGACGAGCTGTAATACGAATTGGAAGATTGTTAAAACGCCGCAGCCGCGAAGGGCTGCTGCTGGGGATTCAATCACACAGGAGCACCCGTTCCCGGGTGCGGCGTTATGGTGCGGTGTTTGCCCCAAATGCGCCTTCGTCTTCGCGATGATGGGTGCATTTTTGCCAAAAGAAAAAGTTCTCACAATCTTTGGAAAAAACCTCTTCGCAGATGAAATGCTGCTCCCACTCTACCGTGAACTCCTCGGACTCGAAGGATTCAAACCGTTTGAGTGTGTGGGAACCCCCGAGGAAACAACCGCAGCTTTCCTGCTCGCACACAACAAAGGCGAATACGAAGGTGACGCAGTCATGAAGATGTTTATCGACGAAGTATTGCCGGAAGACACCGAACCAGACGAAATGATTGGTGAGGCATTGATGCCAAACAAAGAACATTCGATTCCGAAGGACTTTCAATATCTGCTGATTTGATTCGTCTGTTTTCACATGAACATCACGGACCTCAACGGCAAAAAAATCTGCATCCTCGGCTTCGGCAAGGAAGGAAAAACGATGGTAGAAGCACTTGAGAAATATGCGCCAGATTGTGAGATCACGATTGCGGATCAAAATGAAAAAATATTTGATGAGCCACCAGCCACCAGCCACCAGCCACCAGCAAATAAACACTGGCTTCAGCTAGGAACAGGATGGCTTCAGAATCTGGATAAATTCGACGTGATCATCAAATCCCCCGGCATTCCTCCATCCAGACTACTCACCACTCACTACAAACTACTCACAACCCCCACTCAAATCTTCTTCGACTCCATCGCCGACTCCGGCGTAACTGTCATCGGTGTGACGGGATCGAAAGGCAAAAGCACCACTGCATCATTAATACATTCCATACTAAAAGCCGGTGGCCGGAAGCCGGTGGCCGGAAGCATTCTTGTCGGAAATATCGGCGAACCCGCCATCTCTCATATTGCAGATGCCAAAAAAGGAACCATCTTCGTGATGGAAATGAGCAGCTATCAACTCATGGATCTGAAAAGCTCTCCGCACATTGCCGTCGTCACCAGCTTCTTCCCCGAACACATGGATTACCATGGTTCCGAAGCGGCATACTTGGAAGCAAAGAAAAATATCACTCGATTCCAAGGCGATGATGACATCGTCTTTTTCTGCGCGACTTCCCATGGAGCCGCGGACATCGCAAAGGAAGGGAATGGAAGAAAAATCCCCTTCTCTGGAGATGAATCCCCTGTTGCGATTGAGAAAACACATCTCATCGGCGCACATAACCAAAGTAACATCGCAGGAGCCTTCGCAGTCGCGAGGCACTTGGGGATTGATGAATCCGATGCCATCGCCGCCATCAAAGAATTCCGAGGCCTCCCCCATCGCCTGCAGTCACTTGGAGTGCATCATGGAGTCGAATGGATCGACGACGCCATCTCCACCACTCCAGAGTCAACAATCGCCGCACTCGATGCCCTCGGTGATCGCGTACAAACCATCATCCTCGGCGGACAAGACCGCGGGTATGATTTCACAGAACTCGGAAAAAGAATCACCACATCAAAGATTGAGACTGTTATCCTCTTCCCGGGCAGTGGACAGAAGATTAAAGAGGCAATCGAAAAGGCTACTAAGACCGTAAAATTCGTAGAGGCTGGCTCAATGGAAAAAGCCGTCATCGCAGCCAAACAAGCAACCAGCCAACCAGCCAACCAGCAACATCGTATCGTTCTCCTCTCCACCGCCTCCCCCAGTTACGGCATGTTCAAGAATTTTGAGGAGAAGGGAGATTTGTTCAAAAAAGAAGTACAGAGAATTTGACAAAAGCATTTTTGATATTAATATAAACATAATGATCGACATTCCAGTGCAAGCTAGCGGAAATGAGATAGTGATCCCCGAATTTCCGGAAGTACTTCATGATTTCCTTTATTCTCTGCCAGAAGAGCGAAGCCGTTCTTGCATAAACATTCAAATAACACTGATGGAGATCGCTCAACAATCCGGAGTCGAGGCAGATAAGCACGCAAAAATTCTAGCAGAACTTCGTAATTTTCTTTATTCTCTGCCAGAAGAGAGGCGCGCTCCTTGTATAGATATTCTAAAAAAACTAATGCGGATTGCTCGACAAACAAAAGCAGCTATCGAGGCTCTCACTTTAGCTATAACACATGGAAAAGAAAACGAACAAGCACGAGCTGTACCTAAACAAATAAGGGCCAAAAAAGCAAGATTTGCACTCATGCAGCTCCTTGCAGATGCAGTTCCTCGAGAAAAAGTAACAGAAGATGACATACGTAAAATGGTTGTACCGAAATTATAAATTTAATGCGGTTTCCAGCTATCACTCCCATCCCCTACCTTCACCAGTCTGCACTCCTCTACGCCGTGGTGAAAGCCTTTTTACTTGCTGATTTCCGTCCCATCCCCCACCTTCACCTTCGCCGGTCGCAGCACTTTTCCATTGAGCTCGTATCCTTCTTCGAACACTTCAACCACAGTATCGATAGGGCCGCTACCGACCGTGAGGATTTCGTGACGAGCAGCATCGACGGGTTGACCGTTTGATTGCATCCGCTTGAGCCCTGCATCGGACATTTGTTTCATCAGATCTTGCTCAATCGCAGAGACTCCCTTTACCCATTCATGCGAAGAAATGTCTGATGGAACCTGCTGGAATGCGCGCTGGAAATTATCGAGGGTTGGGAGAATACGAAGGATCATTTTTTCCGATGCGAATTTACGGAGTTCATCCCCTTCTCGCTCCACCCTCGCCTTTGCGTTTTGCAGATCCGCCTGTGCGCGACCTGCGAGATCTTTAAACCTTGCGAGCTCGTCTTTCAGTGTTGCGATTTCTTGCTTCAGCGCGGCAACAACGGAGACATGCGTGTCATGGTGAGCCTGACGAACCACGCTCGTCTCTACGGTTTCATCAGTGGGATTCACCCCTCCCTGAGCACTGGCTGCCTGTGCTTTGTCATCTTTTGTTGTCATTGGATTTTACAGGGAACAGTCGGGTCTGCGATACAATTTTCTACAGGAGGAGCACCGCGACCGGGACACGTCTTCGAGTATAGACATGCATCGTCTGTCATCAAAGAAAGTTCGCGCTTTATTTCTGTGACATCAGAAGTATTCGTCAGCAAAATATGATCTCCATCTGCGAACATATAATTTTGAAAGTAGGGCGTGAGGACCTTACCATTCACAAAGAGTTTCCACTGATCATGTTCCGTATTGCACACCTGCTTTCCCTCGTCTGTGATTAGGCACGTATCTGTGAGATCAAACCCAATGGATCGCAAAAAACTGACAAAACCAAGATCCGGCTTATGTCTGTGAATCACACGACCATTGCCATCATGTAGATGCAAAAAAACCTGCAGAGCAGAACGCGTCGATCCGGTTGCAGAACTCTGTCCGAGCAAAATCGACTCTTCATCTGTCGGCTTTTTTTCCATATATTTATCATCAGAAAAATCCATCTGCTTGCCGTCGATCCACACTGCAAAATCCGCATGCGTATGATTGGGATCCGGATTCGGAACACGAACATTCACACCGTACAGCCACGCTGCAGCAGCAATAAGAATGAATGCCAGTACCGGGAGAAAGCGTTTCATAGAATTAATAATAAAAAGTGTCATGGTGAGCTTGAGCCTGTCCTGAGCCAGAGCCGAAGGGCTCGAACCATGACCTCCACAAGGAGTGTGTCGCCCTTCGAGCGTCCTCAGGGTGACACATATTTACATTATTCAATAACTATCGTCGCCTTCATGCTCTTATGTCCAGAACCACACGGAACAGAACAGTAGACTTCAAATGTTCCGGCTTTATCTGTGGGAAGATCCACCACAACCGTCTCTCCTTCCGGAACACGCACATTCAGATTGAGCCCCTTCGATGCAAATCCATGTGTCCCTTCCGTGCCGACAATCTGCAGTTGTACCTTCTCTCCTTTCTTCGCAAAGATCGTCGCAGGTGTGTAGGCGAAGTTACTGATTTGAACCTGCACTTTGCGCATCGTTGCAACCGGTGTGCTGGACGCTTCTGCTTGTGATGCTACGGACTTCGCACTGGAGACATCGAGCATCACTCCGACATCCGATGAAGTGGAATCCGAGGATACCAAAGATTCCGAGGAAACCGAGGAAGAGGAACTGCCTGTCGTCACATCACCCGTGTCTGTCTGTGCACATGCAGAAAGAATGACAAGGGAAAGCACCGAAATGGCAAGAGCAGAAATTTTTCTCATAGGTGCAATGGATAAGAATAGTAAGAGTGAAAAGCCTACGCTAGGCTGCTACCGCATGCAACGAACTTCAACCGCAAAATGGCTTCTGATTCTGTCGCTCGTGTTTGTGTTTGGCTATTTCGGATTCGATAAATTCGCACATCCTCTCACATGGATCGGTTGGCTGCCGGTCTGGATGGATAACCTTGGAGGCCTCCCAAAAAATCTATGGCTCAATATCATCGGCGCACTCGAAATCATCTTTGCGATCATGCTCCTGATCCCGCTGCGTAAAGTCCAGCAAGCCGCAGCAATTTTGATGATCCTCCACTTGATCGCAGTGCTCACGCAGGTCGGCTGGAACGACGTCGCTGTGCGGGATATCGGGATTATGATTTCGGGGATCGCGCTGTTGGCGCTGCTGTAAGCGGGATCTTGCCTTAGAGACACTCTTTCCCTAGTCTTTCAATGCTTTTTTCATGTCACGGTAGCTTCAGCCTTCGCTAAGGCTACGGCCGACAAGCAGTTGCCTAGGTTACGAAGTAACCGTGATAAAAAAGTCTTACTCCGTTCTTTTCCTTTCTATTCTCGTAGTTCGTTTATGTCACGGTAGCTCAGTTGGTAGAGCGTGGGACTCATAAGCCCAAGGTCGCCGGTTCAATCCCGGCCCGTGACACCATCAACATGTTTTTCCCCATAGTCCTATTTTTCCGATGAAATAGGAGCGGACAAACATCCACTGCTGCGATCCTTTGTCTAGGTGTGGAAAATTTGCGTCGAGTAAACCGATCATGATATGAGCTTGCTCTTTGATAGTAAATGAACCAGCAGAATTTTTGGCACGAAATTCCACCATAATCCTATTTTTTGTCTCGGGATCCACGATGAATGCTAGCTCCAGTGGAATACCATTGAGCAATGCTGTAGTGAGCGTACTGAATCCATCACGAATTCTACTGATGAATTTTTTCGTTTCACGATATTCTATTTCAAGATCTACAGGTTCTACTGCACTGTTTTCTGTCCCATTCGCTTGATTTGCACGTTGAACCATTTCCTTATTATAAGTCATTGGGGCATGTTTTTCAAGGCTTTGTATCAGTCCACCTGTAAAATGGCACTCCTTGCGACAATGATCCTCTATCATCAATACGATGACCCACGACCCCTACGCCGCACTTCGGTTCAAAACATACCGCTGGTATTTGTCGGCACACACACTGACAACCTTAGGACTCCAGATGCAAACAACGGCACTCAGCTGGCTGATTTATGAAAAAACCGGATCGGCTGCACTGCTTGGGCTTTCCGGACTCGCACTATTTCTACCCGTACTCCTACTTTCGTTTCCTGTCGGCCATTTGGTCGATGAACATCCGCGAAGACAGATGTTACAGATAGGGCATGGATTACGTTTTGTAGGAGCAATATTCTTGGCAATCGCATCGTTCATGAATGCGCCCCTCATCTCCTTTTTTGCAACATTGGTAGTGGTTGGGATTGGGAACACATTCACATCGATCGCAAAACCATCAATTCTCCGCGACATAGTGAACGAAGATGCAGTAGAAAATGCGAACAATTGGAACGCGATCGGCAGACGAACTGCAACCATTATCGGCCCAATCATTGCCGGTCTGATGATCACAAAAACCGGAGATGCGAGCGCCGTATTTGCTGTGAATGCTGTGTGTCTGATCATCGCCTTTAACTGCGTACAGTTTTTGCCTCTCAATAGAAAGAAATCCGGACGAACGCCGATGAGCTGGAAAACCATCGGCGAAGGGATCCGCTTCATCCGCACGTCACCGATCATCCTCTCTGCAACACTCCTCGATATGTTCGCAGTGCTCCTCGGCGGAGCAACTATTTTGCTCCCTATTTTTGCCAAAGATATTTTGATGGTGGGACCAACCGGACTTGGCTTCCTCGTTGCCGCTCCATCAATTGGGTCACTCGTAATGACAATCATCCTCGCACATCGAAAATCCTTCTCGCGGGCAGGCATGTCGCTTCTCATCTCCGTCGCACTGTTTGGCGTGACGATGATCGTCTTTGGATTCTCAACAAACGCCATCCTGAGTTTCATCGCACTCGTCGGTAGTGGAATTTTTGATGCAATAAGCGTGAGTATTCGCTCAACAATTCTACAGCTCTATGTGCCCGAGCGATTGCGAGGGCGTGTATTTGCAGTCAATATGATCTTTGCCTATTCCAGCAATGAGTTCGGCGATTTCGAATCCGGCATGGTGGCATCACTCATCGGCGCGGAAGGGTCCGTGATCTTCGGCGGCATCGGCGCAGTCCTGATCGCAATGATTTTTGGATGGCACTGGAAGGAGCTGAGGATGTTGGGGGAGATGAAAATGGAAAACAACACCGTGTCACACTGAGTGAAAACGTGTCAATCCTTCGATACATTTTTTGCTCGATCAAAAAACACTCAGGATGACACGTTGGAGCCTGTCCTGAGCCTGATGAAGGATATCGAAGTACCACATGACACTTTTTTTGTGCTACCATCCAACACATGGAAGAGCTTTACTCAGGACACGGCTGGCAAGTTGTCTTACAAGAAAAAGAACTTCCCGATGGCAGAATCAAAAAAGCAGCACGCGCGAAGAGAGCGGATTCTGTCATTCTTCTCGCCTTTCCAACGGATGACACGATTTTAATTTTGCGGGAGTACAGGCCTTACTACGGAGAATATCTCTGGATGCTCCCGAGCGGGAATATGGATAAAGAAAACGATATGATGGTCGCTGCACTCAGGGAACTACGTGAGGAAACGGGATTTCAGGCAGATGAGGTCACGCACTACTGTGACGCGAATGTCTCAGAAAGTCTGATCCTCACACACCACGTCTTTATCGCAAAGAAGTTATCACCAAATCCCCTCCCCCAATATGATGATGAAATGATCGAAGTACATACTATCAAGCTTGAAGAAGCACTCGAAAAAATCCTTACCTCTCCAAAAGTACACATGCCGAGTGCGTTTGCGCTGATGAAATATCTGCATGAACACGCTACAATCCAGCCATGACAAAACTAGTCCTGCTCTGCCTCCATGGATGGGGAGGAAGTAAAGAATCTTTCACAGAGCTCCGCGAAGCATTGAGGGGAACGGACATCGAGATCCTCACACCCGATCTACCTGGCTTTGGCGATGAACCGGAACCAACGAAGCCTTGGACGACGGATGATTATGCAGATTGGGTCATCGAATGGTTTCACAAACAACAATTCAACCAGCCAACCAGCCAACCAGCAACCTTCGTCCTCGGCCATTCTCACGGCGGGCGTATCGCCATCAAACTCGCAGCAGAAAAGAGGATCCCCATCGAGCATTTGTACCTCTGCGCTTCCGCCGGCATCCGACATATTCGCCACTTCAAAAGAATCATCGGTCTCACACTCGCAAAAGGTGGAAAAGCACTCCTCTCGATTCCGGGAATGAAATCGCTGCAACCTGTTGGCAAAAAATTCCTCTATAAACTCGTGCGCGTTCACGACTACGAAAAAGCCTCCGCCATCATGCGACAAACCCTCATCAATGTAACCGAAGAAGATTTACGTCCGATGCTTCCTCTCATCGATGTACCGACCGATATTTTTTGGGGAGAAGATGACACGATGACGCCGGTGAGTGATGGGTATCTGATGCATGAGAAAATCCAAAGGAGTAATTTGCAAGTCTATAAAGGAATCCGCCATCGTGTGCATCGGGATAAGGCGGAGGAGATTGCGAAGGCTATAAAGAAACTACTATAAAAAATGGGATGGAGTCCGTCGGCCACGGGGGGTGGAGGGGAAGCCCTGCTATTTTCCGCAGAAAATACGTGTGTCGACGTTGCGAGGGAAGCCTTGGACTGAGTAACGTCGACACCGCAGGGCAGGCGGAGTGGGAGTTGGCCGACGGTGACCTTTCTTTGTAACTTTCTTTCTGTAGTTGAGAAAGAAAGTTAGACGGGGGGAATGTTTTTGTTACCCCTCTCCCTAACCCTCTCCCTCGGGGAGAGGGAAAATACGGTTTTTACAGCCTCGGCAACAGAAAAAACATAAACAAGAAATACATCCCTGCAACGATAAATGCGCCGATGAAATGCAAAAAGTTTGTGTTTTTCTTGGAGGGCATAACGGTGAAAGTGAATAAGTACTATTATAACAAATTATTACTATTTTAGCAACTCATGCGATCTCCGCTACACTGGAAACTCCGCTATGAACAACGTCCAGATGATCATCACCATTCTTACGGTTTTAGGAGCCCTTTCTCCCCTTTTGACCTTCGCAACACTCTTTCAACAGACAGAATGGAGGTTTGATCGGCTCCGCGAACATTTGCGACATCATGGGATCTTGAATCAGCTTTTCGGGAAAATTCGCCCAGTACTCGCGCTCTGTTTGCTGCTCACAGATCTGTTCGGCCTCTTTGCACTTTTCAACATTATTCGAAGCCAAGGAGAAATGGCGGGACTTCGGCCATTTATTTTCCTCATTCATGCACACGAATTCTGGCTCGCATTGTTCATCCTCTTGGGAGCAGTACAACTTGCAATGGGTAAGCATCGATTTCCTGTATGGACAACGAAGGCCGTCTTGATCGTGACACTGAGCATACTGATGACGACAATAACGTCATTCATCGTCACACCGGTTTTAATTCTCACACCATTCATTCTGATTCTTCAACCATTCGTCGTCTTTTGTGTGTGGCTGATCCTGCTGCCACTTGATCGCTTCATGAAGCAGCGCACATTTAAGAAAGCAGAGACGATCCGTAATCAGCTCACTGATGTAACCGTCATCGGCATCGCCGGAAGTGTCGGCAAAACAACAACAAAGGAATTACTTCGATGCGTCCTCCAAGATCTTTCACCTGTCGTCACTCCAGAACACATCAATACCGAGATGGGGATTGCGAATTGGCTTCTTCAAAAATCCGACTCACTACTCACTACCAACCACTCACTCCTCATCGTCGAAATGGGTGCCTACCGCATCGGCGAAATCGCCCTCACTTGTTCATTTATAAAACCAACCATCGCCGTGA
>CALREJ010000008.1 GCA_943355155.1 Candidatus Peribacteria bacterium | reverse complement strand
AACGGATTTCAGAACAGTTACCCAAGAAGAACTTGATCATGTTGTTGATCTGATTAACAATCGTCCCCGCCAGTCCCTCAACTTCCGTACACCGAAAGAGGTGCTTGATGCAGAAATCAAGCGTTATGCGTTTGAGACTTCAGAGTAGGCATCGTGAAATCATTGCAAATTCTTATTGACGACCCCCTTTTCTGGAGTAAGATCTCCCAGCTGTCACCTCGTCTCGCATGTGCAAGGCAGGTATCAGATTTCTTAACCCACTTTGTTGCAAATCGGCCTAGAGGCCAGCACTCGTGGGTCTTTGGGCTCCTTCACAGCATCGTGTAGTAGAGAGATGTGTTTATCTCCCGGCTGCGTCTTCGGACTACGCCGCGGAGCATAATCCCAATATTCTTTTGAATAAAAAGTCTGGAGAGACTCAAAAAACTCAAACCGCCTTTCGAAGCTTCGCGCTTCAAGGCAACAACACTAGTGATCACTCGATCACGTACGCGACGATTTATCGTCGTTACTAAACGAGCACAAATCACTCTTTCTGAATGGTGCCGATCGCAAGAGACGCATTCATTCTTTCGAAGAGTTTGATCCTGGCTCAGAGTGAACGCTGGCGGTGCGCCTAAAACATGCAAGTCGAGTGGGTTTAGACCCACGGCGAACGGCTGCGTAACATATGGGTACCTACCCCGAACTCAGGGATACCCCGCCGAAAGGCGGATTAATACCGGATGCCCTCGCAAGAGGAAAGATTTATCGGTTCGGGAGGGGCCTGTACCCTATCAGTTAGTTGGTGAGGTAATGGCTTACCAAGACAATGACGGGTAGCTGGTCTGAGAGGACGACCAGCCAGAATGGAACTGAGACACGGTCCATACTCCTACGGGAGGCAGCAGTTAGGAATCTTCCGCAATGGGCGAAAGCCTGACGGAGCGACACCGCGTGAAGGATGAAGCCCTTACGGGTGTAAACTTCTGTTCTGAGGGACGAAATTTTTGACGGTACCTCAGTAGAAAGCACCGGCTAATTCTGTGCCAGCAGCCGCGGTAAGACAGAAGGTGCAAGCGTTACTCGGAATTACTGGGCGTAAAGCGTCTGTAGGTGTCTTGTCACGTTTGGTATTAAATTTCAGGGCTCAACCCTGAATGCATATCGGATACGAGCAGGATAGAGTCACTCAGAGGCATCTGGAATGTCGTGTGTAGGGGTAAAATCCGTAGATACACGATGGAACGCCAAAAGCGAAGGCAGGATGCTAGGGGTGTACTGACACTCAGAGACGAAAGCGTGGGGAGCAAAGGGGATTAGATACCCCCGTAGTCCACGCCCTCAACGATGCGAGCTCGGTGTAGGAACTTCAATCTGTTCCTGTGCCCTAAGCTTACGCGGTAAGCTCGCCGCCTGAGAAGTACGGCCGCAAGGCTAAAACTCAAAGGAATAGACGGGGACCCACACAAGCGGTGGAGCATGGGGTTTAATTCGATGACAAGCGAAGCACCTCACCCAGGTTTGACATCCTAGAAATCCCGAAGAAATTTGGGAGTGCCGCAAGGAATCTAGAGACAGGCGCTGCACGGTCGTCGTCAGCTCGTGCCTTGAGGTGTACTGTTCAGTCAGCCAACGAGCGCAACCCTGATTCTATGTTGTTTTTTCATAGAAGACTGCCGCCTCCAAGGCGGAGGAAGGTCAGGATGACGTCAGATCAGCGTGGCCCTTATACCTGGGGCAACACCCGTGCTACAATGGCCGGTACAAACGGCAGCGAACCCGCGAGGGGGAGCAAATCCGAGAAAACCGGTCTCAGTTCGGATTGAAGTCTGCAACCCGACTTCATGAAGTTGGAATCGCTAGTAACCGTGAATCAGCTACGTCACGGTGAATATGTTCCTGGGTCTTGTACTCACCGCCCGTCAAGTCATGAAAGGCAGGAGCACCCGAAGGTCCGTTACTCGCAAGAGGCGGGACCACGGTGAAACTGCTGATTGGGACTAAGTCGTAACAAGGTATCCGTAGGAGAACCTGCGGATGGAACATCTCCTTACCAGGGAGTTTTCGCGTCCACTGGACGCAGTATGCTCTGGCTCGGTCGCTCACTTGTCCAACGTAGCTCGCAAGAGCGAAGTTGGATTAGCCAACATACGTATGATTGCCCGGGGAATGACCCCCAATACCCTGTTTCTTGACTACCGTCGAGGAACCAGAGTGTTGGGCCCGGAAGAATCTCTCTACTACACAATGCTGTGAAATTGCTTTGCAATTTTCACACTGAACAAAGTTGAAGGGTGAAATATTTAATGAACGCCTCGGAAGGGGTGTTTTTGGTTTGACTTACATCTCTATGAATTACACTATGTGTCCTTTCCTTATACATATGAAGACAAGAAATATTGATGATACCTCGGACGAAGAATTGCAAAATTCATATAGATGGGCATGTGAAAGCGTTTCACTGTGGGTAGATGAAATCAAAGCACGCGTATTGAATATGATATTCGATCTTCCTGAATATGGTTTTTGTGAGGGGCGGCTTCCTGATGAGCCAGATGATCTGGAATATCGTACTGACCGGCATGAGCAAGTCTTTAATCACATCTTTGAGAGCGCTAGAGCAGAATTCAATGATGCCGGCCAGCAATGTGGATTCAGCGTGGGTTTCGAGGATTTTGCCAGATGTCTACCTCGTTATCGCAAAGAATTCAGAAGAACATACTCGATGATCATTTTTTTCAAAGTACAGATTGCTGTGACGATGATGGCTGCAAGACTAGTAAGACTGGAGATGCGAAAGGACGGAATTAATGATCGTGATGGTAGGTGGCTCGATAGATTGGGGGCATTGGGAAAGCCATGTCCATACGAAGGGAAGCCAACGGATGACAGATTGCCGGACTTGGAATCATGGGAAAAAATTTACGGCTGCGATTACCTTGCAGTGCAAATTGCGCGCGACTATGGGATAGAAGTACTACTCCCCTCTCTGCCACTCAAGCCAGAAATCCAAAGGGCAATAGAAAGGGAATTCGATTGGAAGCCCCGAAGATGGTCTGATGAAATAGTCGACTATGACCGTGAGCCTGCACCGATGATTGAGGATGATAATTGAACGAAAAATCCTTCCACCTTGTAATATTTTCGATGTATCATGCACGCATGACTCCCAAGCTCACACAGGAACAACGCGAAGCAATACGGCAAAGACAGGGTCGCCCCTTGGAGATCAAGGACGATGAAACGAGGAAGGTGTACGTCATCATCGAAAGTGATTTATTTGATCGGGCAACGCACGCACTGGAAGAACATGATGCCCGCAGTGCCATTCGTGCAGGGATTGATGACTTGGAGGCGGGGCGAGTGGTGCCGTTTGCAGAAGTTGATAAGAAATTACGAACGAAACTTGGTCTTCCGGCACACAAATCATGACAACATTTTCCGTGGTCCTGACCGAGCAGGCAGCACGGGAATTGGAAGAGAATGCTGACTGGTGGGCGACCAATCGATCGATGGAACAAGCTGCTCGCTGGTACGAAGGGCTGAGTTCCAAGATCACATCACTGCGACAATCACCGGAACGCTGTCCTCTCGCCGATGAACATTCAGAATTTTCCTATGAACTCCGCGAATTGCACTTTGGCCTCGGGACAGAGCCGACACATCGCGCCATTTTCACGATCGTTTCGGACATCGTCGTTGTGCTTACTATTCGACATTCCTCGCAGAAAGAGTTGCGAGTGAGTGATATACAATGAGACAAAACCTCGGAAGGGGTCTTTTTTGGTTTGACACAAAAAGGCCTCGTACTATGATCTTCAACTATGAATCTCAATAGTCGCGAAACTGGCGGAGAAAACGATCCTACAATAAGTAGGAGCACGTTTTTAAAAGCTATGGGTTACGGTACTGCTGCCGTTACAATTGGAGCTTTGCTTTTGAATCAGGACGAAAATCCAGTACCATACCTTGAAGCAACAGGAGAGGCACTACGAAACGAGCGCCAAGGGATTATGCAGCAACGCGAGCATCACAAAGATCTATCAGCACTTCTTGCAAGTATTCCTACTCCTGGTGCAGGTATTCCATGGAGTGAGTATAACCATCGAGTACTTGCTTTCAACACAGACGCTACAGAATATAATCGACGTCTTGAAGAGAGTGGATTAGTCGGACAGGACGGCCTAGAAGAAATCGAGTTGATTGCGTATGAGGAAAGCGAAGCTCGTGTGAAGTGAGTTAATGAATTATCGCCGCTGACAGTGCTACACTCTTCACCATGCCCTCGCGCTGGAAAAATTTCCTAAAAAAACTCGGTCCCGGTTTCATCACGGGTGCTTCGGATGATGACCCGAGTGGCATCGCAACGTATTCGCAGACGGGGGCGCAATTTGGCTACACGCAGCTCTGGACGACGCTTTTTAGTTTACCGTTTATGATTGTGATTCAGGAAATGTGCGGACGGATCGGGATGGTGACGGGGACGGGACTCGCGGGTGTGATCCGGAAACATCATTCGAAAAAAATTCTCTACGCGGCGGTGTCGCTACTGATGATTGCAAATACGATCAACATCGGTGCCGACCTTGGCGCGATGGCGGCGGCGGCGAATTTGATCCTTGGTTGGCCGTTCATTCCGCTACTGATTGGAATGACGCTGCTGACATTGGTGCTCGAAATATTCATCTCGTATAAAACCTACGCGATGTTTTTGAAGTACCTGACACTCTCACTCTTTGCCTACATCATCACCCTCTTCATTGTAAAACAGCCATGGAACACGATCCTCTGGAGCACGTTTGTTCCACACATCACCTTCAGCAAAGATTATCTCATGAACATCGTCGCGCTCCTCGGCACGACGATTTCACCGTATCTTTTTTTCTGGCAGGCAGATGAGGAAGTAGAGGAGGAAGTTGCGGAGGGAAAATTGAAAGCTATGGGAGTGGGCACACCAAAAATTGATGCGAGTGATATCAAGCGCATGCGGATCGATACCGCCATGGGGATGACATTCTCAAACGTCATCGCCTTTTTCATCATCGCGACTGCGGCCTCCACACTGGGCGCGCACGGCATCACGGATATCACGACTGCGGATCAAGCGGCAAAGGCACTCGAACCTCTCGCGGGACCGTTTGCATCACTCCTCTTCGCCATCGGCATCATCGGCACAGGACTCCTCGCCGTTCCCGTCCTCGCAGGATCTGCCTCGTACGCACTCAGTGAAGCGTTTGGTTGGAGAGAGGGGTTATATCTGAAAATGAAACAGGCACACGGATTTTACGGAATCATCACCATCGCAACGCTCGGCGGACTACTGATCAACTTCACACACATCCCCCCGTTTAAAGTGCTCTACTACACGGCAGTACTCAATGGTGTTGTTTCTCCACCACTCATGATCCTCATCCTCCTCATCGCAAATGACAAAAAAATTATGGGGAAGTTTGTGAACGGAACATGGAGCAATGTGCTCGGGTGGATGATTACGATTGTGATGGGGGTGGTGGGATTGGGGGTGGTGGGGATGATGGTGGTTTAATCTTCCTCTCCCCGGGGGAGAGGACCGAGGAGAGGGGTAACAAAAAAATCCATACTGTAGAGACGACCCGTTGGGACGTCTCCGATTGAAATATATCTGCTGAGGGAGCAATGGAGACGTGCGCGCCGCACGTCTCTACAAACGGAAATGGAAATGTTTCTACCCCTCTCCCTAACCCTCTCCCCTGGGAGAGGGAACACCAATACATTCCCTCTGATACATATTTTATAATGCCTGCGAATATTTCCTCTCAATCATCCCCCGCACTTCCTCCTGAATCGATCCATCAATCCTACTCACAATGTCTCCAAGAAACCCCTGCACAAACATTGCTCTCGCTTCGTGTGTGTCAATCCCGCGCGCAGCAAAATAAAATAAATCCTCCGGCGTCACGCGCGCAACCGTCGCGCTGTGACTTGCTTTCACATCATTGGTTTTGATCTCGAGCGCAGGCACGGCATCGACTTTGGACGATGCATCGAGCATCAGCACTTGCTGTGTGAGATACGTGTTTGTGCCGTTTCCCTTGAGCCCAATCTCGATCATCCCCTTCGCAACTGCATGACCTTTTTCTTCGGCTACTCCGCGCATCAATATCTCCCCGCTTCCATTCGCAGCTTCAAAAATATTGCGCGCATTCAGGCTTTGCTTTTCTGTTCCCTTCGCATAGAACATCCAGTCCACCGCGCTCTCTGCGTTTGCACCGATCACCCGCGACACCAAATCATGTGTAAGTTCTTTTCCACCAAGAGACACATTTTGCCAGCGGAGAACCCCACCAGTTTCGATCGAACCTGTTTGGGAAATTGTGACAGTGGAATTTTCCCCGGCAGCGTTGATAGTGAGGATCGTGCAACGAGCCTCGGAGCCAACAGTGATGCTTGTCGAATGTTGTATCTTGTGTCTTGTATCTTGTGTCTTAGAGGGCGCAATCCGAATGACGAGATGTAAACTCGATCCATGCTCAAGAGAAATGCGAACATCGGATTCCGATTCAGAAATATCAATTTCTTTGGAAACCACTGCATCTGCCGGTACGCGTAGATCGATCTGCATCGAAAGACAGTGTGCCTGATTTCGTGTGTTCCTGCGATATTCATTGTGATTACTTCCCCCTCACCGGCACCTGCACACACACCGTCGTCCCCTCTTTTTCTTTGGACTTGAACCACACTTTCCCGCCGAGAATTGCGAGGTAGCCTTTGCAGATGCAGAGGCCGAGGCCGGCTCCTGCGATGTTCGTCGTATCGAAATTGGATCCGCGGAAAAATTTCGTGAAGACGAAGGGTTGTTCTTTTTCGAGGATCCCTATCCCTTCATCGTGCATCTGAAGTGAGAGTGCATCACCTTGAATTTCTGCGGTGACCGTCACCGTACTTCCGGCAGATGAATACATCATGGCGTTCTCGAGAATACGCACGATGACATCGCAGAGAATGTGTTCGTCTGTCTGCACATGGATCTCTGCACATGGTGCCACGGTGATCGTAATTTTTTTTGCTTCGGCATGTTTCTGCACGGTCTCACATGCTTTTTTGATGATCGATTCCACTGCGCAGTCTGCCGTGTGCACGGAGAGCATGCCCTGATCGATCTCGGAAATCGTCACAAGTTCATCGGCAAGTTGCGTGATGCTTTTCAGTGACTGCTGCGCAGTGATCATTTCTGTGCGTGCTGCCGGCAAATCCGCGGCATCGAGCGCGGCCTCCACACACCACGCAGCTTTGGTGATGGGCGTACGCAATTGATGCGACGCATACGCAAATTCCGAACGCACTTTCTGCTGATCGCGGTCTGCCGTGTTACTCCGAAAAGCGACAATAGCACCGGTCACGTTTCCCGCCGCATCGAGAAGCGGCGCGGCGCTCGCGGACATGTCACGATCTGTACCGTCTTGCATTGCAAGAAAAATCGTCCGGCCTCCGCTCACGACTTCTTTTTTAATCATCGCATCGCGGATAAAGGACGACGCATCGGACCGATCGTGTTCGTGAATGAAATGCACATGATCGGTGAACAGATCTCCCTGCATGTCACTCTCAGATTTTCCGATGATGGTTGCAGCCGTCCCATTACAAAACGTGATCTTACTGTTGCGATCGATTGCAAAAACGCCGTCTCCCATTTGGTCGACGAGGGTTCGCAGTTCCAGTTCTTCCGCCTGTAATTCATGTTCTGCAAGCGTGAGATCGGTTGTTTTCGAGAGTAAATCTTCATTCACTTTTTTGCGTTCCTCGAGGGCGCGGCTCAGTTCCGAGCGGTTGAGTTCGACCTCCGCCCAACCGGCAAGGTAACGCAACGCTTCGGCTTCGACTGCGCTGAACGAACGAGGTTTATTATCGAGAATACAGAGCGTTCCCACATTTTTCCCGTCGGGGCCGGGGACAGGATGCCCTGCGTAAAAACGAACGAAAGGAAATTTGGTGACGAGAGGATTATCAGCAAATCGTAAATCTTTTTGCGCATCTTCGATGATGAACACGCCACTCTGCAATATCGTGTACGTACAAAACGACACGCCGCGCGGCATTTCTTTGATGGGCAGTCCCTCACACGACTTAAACCACTGACGATTGCTGTCGATGAGGGTCACGAGTGCGACCGGCACGTTGAACAGTTGCTTCGCGACGCGCGCGATACGATCAAACCGTTCCTCCGGCGGGGTATCGAGGATCTTGAGACTGAGCAGAGTCTCGACGCGCTGTGCCTCATCGGAAGGGAGTGGTGCTGCAGGCATCTATCCAAGAAGTATAGCATAACATGCGGTTTAAAGCTATTGAAAGGCTCATTGCTCACGAGAGTACACTGAACAAATGCAATACCGTCCTCGGATTTTGGTGGTGGACACGGACAACAAACGGGCAATGGAACGAAATGTAAAAAAAGTGTGCGAAGCTGGGCAACGCATCCACGTGATGACTGCATTGAATTGGGAATCATTCGAAAGATTGCTATGGAGAGGCGGCAGAACGTGGTACTTGAAAAAGATAAAAGTACAGCGGCGTCTTGATTGTGCAATTATCAATGGAAACGCGGATCTGCGAGATGAGAACGGAATAGCACACACCTCCATTCCCTTGGCAATGATGCTTGCGGAAAACAGAGTGCCTGTCCTCATGCATTCCCCTGCTCATAAAAATCAGAAAGTTCGTCAAATACAAGACGGATGCGCCAATCACCCAAACATCACTGCATTTGAAACCACTGTAGTTCCTTCGGTCGCAAAATTATGCGTCATTGATAAAACAACTGCGATACGAATGATGGCTGTCATAAAATTTGCACGAATGGGAGGGGGAAAGACGATGGAAGCACAAAAAAGCCTCACAAAAATGCTAAAAAAAATGAAGGCAGATACTCGAGATCTTTGTCTCAGGATCTTGCAATTCGAATCCGCAGAGATACAGGAAATGATTAAGAAAATGTCGACCGCATAAAATACGGCTCATCTGCAAGTTTTTTTGTGAACATTGCAATCATGGTCTCAATACCTACAATGGAAACACCTATGGAAGATTTCACTCTTGAACACGAAGACATGTTGCCATCGACTCCGCCGATGTCTCTGACAGATCCTGTCGTACCCCAGACGATGCCGATCGAGATGAAAATGGAGGATTCTTCGACGATTTCGCAGCCACGCCAAAGACGCTGGATGTTTCCCCTCATTATTCTGATTCTTGTCACGATTGCAGGGTGCTTATTATTCACAACGCGAGCATGGGTATCTTCGTCACCGCAACACGCCGTCAATGCATTTTTTGATAATGTGGAGTCCGGACAAACGGCGATTGCCTACACAGAGACCGCGCCAGTGTTTAAAAAAGTAGGCACGTTGGAACAATTTGAAGCGCTCGTGAAAGACAAGCCCCAACTCTTTTTCAGCAAACGCACCTTCACATCGCTCAATGTCAAAGGAAATGAAGCTGATGCTCGTGGCTTACTCACGCTCGAAGACAACTCCGAAGTTCCCCTTCGCATCACGCTTGTTCGCGAAAAAGATACATGGAAAATATCGGGATTCAGTACAGGGGATGATGCGAAGTGATGTTGCTGATTGGCTGAGCCTGCCCTGAGCTTGACGAAGGGTTGCTTGTTGCTCGTTCTTCCTAAGTCTCAGGACAAATTTTTCTGGATGAGAGATATCATCCCACACTCCCCTCCATCTCAAGCTCGATGAGTCTGTTCATTTCAACAGCATATTCGAGTGGTAACTGCCGCACGATTGGTTCGATAAATCCATTCACAATCATCGCACGCGCTTCTTCTTCGGCGATGCCGCGGGAGGTGAGGTAAAATATATCTTCTTCGCTGAGTTTCCCAACCGTCGCTTCGTGGGCGATCGTCACGTCGTTGTTGCGGATTTGAATATCGGGAACGGTATCGGTGCGACTGATGTCATCGAGGAGGAGTGCATCGCACTCGACGTTTGCCGTGCAGTCATGTGCGTGTGGAGCGATTTTTAATTGACCGCGATACACCGCAACGCCTCCCCCCTTGCTGATCGATTTTGAGGTCACTTTCGAAGATGTGTGTGGAGCGAGATGAAACACCTTTGCACCCGTGTCCTGCCACTGACCGGCGTTTGCAAACGCGATTGCCATGTGGTCGCAGCGAGCACCTTCACCGACAAGCACGGAGCACGGATAGAGCATCGTAACTCCGCTTCCCATGTTGCCCCCGATCCATTCCATGGTTGCATCGCGTTCTACGATTGCGCGCTTGGTGTTTAGGTTATACGTATCACGACTCCAGTTCTCGACGGATGAATACCGACACTTTGCACTTGGCTTCACGAAGATCTCCACAAGCCCCGCATGAAGCCCCTGACTTCCATATTTTGGAGCGCTGCAGCCCTCGATGTAATGCGCATCAGCGCCTTCTTCGACAATAATCAACGTATGCTCGAACTGTCCCATGTTTTTCGCGTTCATTCGGAAATACGCCTGCAGAGGATCGCGGATTTTTACACCGTTCGGCACATACAAAAACGTTCCCCCACTCCACACTGCTCCATGCAACGCCGCAAATTTATGATCCGTTGCGGGCACGCATTTCATAAAATATTTTTGCACAATCTCTGGGTGCTGCTTCACCGCATCATCCATATCGAGGAAGATGACACCAAGGTCTTCCCATTCTTTTTTTAGATTATGATAAATCATATCGCTCTCGTACTGCGCGCCCACTCCCGCAAGCATTTTTCTCTCGGCCTCTGGGATACCCAATCGATCGTACACGCGACGAATGTCCTCCGGCACTTCGCCCCAATCATCGGTGTTTTTTGATCCCGCAGATGCGTAGTAAATGATGTTATCCAAATCGAGATGACTGAGATCCGCCCCCCACGTCGGCATCGGTTTTTCCTGAAAAATTTTGAGCGACAGCAATCGATGATCGAGCATCCATTGTGGCTCATTTTTGTCGGCAGAAATCTTGCGCACCAACCCTTCATCCACTCCTTTTTTAAGGTTATCCGCGTACGGCGACGGATTTGCCGTATCAAAAATATCCCGCGACAATTCCCCGAAGATCTTTTTTTCTTCTTTGGGGATGCTCGCCGAAACGGGGGTTTTGACGCGGGTCATACCTTAATAGTCTACAGGCAATTAGTTCAGAACTACCACTTTACTTATGGAAACTTGAGTTAAGCCACTTTGTAATGCCTCAAATATCAATGCTCTCACATTTGAGCTAGCAATAGGAAAAACACCCTCTCTTGAAACTAAACCAAGTCTGCACAATATTTCATGTCCCCGCCTTCTTGAATGAATCTGCATTTGATTGATCTTTAAACCTTCGGCCATCTGTCTGCCTTCCTTCTGAAATAAAGCATACATATCTATCCACTCTCGCCCTGTCCTAACCAAGACTTGTTGTTCTAGCAATTCTGGTTCCAGACATTCCCATTGTGCAGCAGTCGTTTCAGAAAGAATTTGATCGATAGCAATATTTGGACGACCAAGTTTTTTTTCAATTCTTTGTAATTTTTCTTGAACTAAATCGGCAGGACTAATGATACGTCCAGGACAATCTCTGTTTGCAACCGAATATTCCAAAAAATGAAATTGCTGCATAAAAGCGCCGCATTCTATGTCAGCTTTTCTGTACGTCAAGACTTTCGTTTATTTTCCCAATTTGACCGTCTTTACGATGCCCTCCAAGTACGCCCACTCCTCCGCCGTATCCTCACCAAACACGGTTGCAAAGCGGTAATTGTTTTTGGTGCCGATCACGACGATCGTTGGATTTTTGTTGAGTCCGGCATCGGTGTATTGCACAACGTTCACATCACCAATCACACGTATCGTGGCATTTGGCACAACGGCGGAGTCCTGATTTTCAATCGCTGCTTTTGTTGCGACTGCGGACTTGGGCGGGAGAAAGGTGAGCAGAGAGGAATGCGTGATGTCGCAGGTATCTGATTGACCATTCATGATAGACTTCAACACCGGCACGCCGAATTGCACAACAGTTGAACCATTAGACTCATTCTCCACATACGCCTGCATGGGGCTGTCCGCATATCCCCAATTTTTATTGTAGGGAATAGCAAAACTGATGGAGTATTTTTTATTGTCATAGGTCACGGATGTATTCGGAGCATCCACGTTCGGCGCCATGCACCTCGCTTGCACCAGTGGTACCGTTGTATCCGAGGTATCCGATGCTCCGTCATCATCGTTGAGAATCGGAACAGGCTCATCCTGCAACGGTACGGACGTCGCACATGCGGAGAGGAGGCAGGTGACAGAGAGACATGCCAATGACAATCGCACAAGGCGCATCAATCCAGTTCGTACGTAATCGTCACGTTGACAGTGACATCCTGCTGACCCGAAGGAAGCGGGACGCTTTTTGCTTCTGCTGCCATGTTCCCTACAGCCATTCGGTCATACATGATCGGCGGAACGTAGCCGGCTCCTGCTTCGCTGAAATTCTTGATGTCCCCCAAGCTCACACCCAATTGATCCGCAAGTGTTTCTGCTTTCGCTTTTGCCTTTGCAATCGCTTTCGCCCGTGCGTCCATTTGCCCCGCATCCGGATTTTCGACCGTAAAGTCGATACCTCCAACTTGGTTTGCACCCGCCGCTGTTGCTGCCGTCACGACATCGCCGGCCGTATCTAGTTTACGTACTTTCACGAGGAAATTCTGATTCGCTTGGTAGCCGAGAATTCTCTGGTTACCGTCGGACCAATCGTACACAGGATTCAAGGAAAGATTCTGCGTCGTGATATCTTTTTTATCGATTCCTGCTTTCTGCAGTGCATCAAAGACGGCATTCATTTTATCGCTCAGGATCTTCATCGCGACAGTCGTTGTCGTTTGCCTTCCGGTATCAACTCCGAAACTTGCCTGCACGATATCGGGTGAGACCGTTGTTTTTCCTTCGGCAGTCACGGTGATCGTTCCTGGCTCTGCAGGGCTCAACTGGTGATTCTCCATACTCTTACCCTGAAGGTAAAACGCACCGCCGATGATCACAACCAGAATCGGAAGCCACACGGGTGGGCGGAGATTGATGGTTTGTTCGTTAGCCATAGATAGATTGGGGAAAGTGAGAGGAATGATACACCACATAGAAAGATCTATGAATGAAGATCGTGGAGAAAATTTAATCCATCTCCAGTGCAATCGTCTTCGTTTCCTCCTTCCCCCCATACTTCTCATATCCTTCCTTCTCGAGTTTCCTCGCAAACTCCGCTCCTCCACTCTCCACAATCTTGCCCTTCACCATCACATGAACGTGGTCGGGCGTAATATAATCGAGAATGCGTGCGTAGTGGGTAACGATGAGGGCGGAGAATGATTGTTGCTGGTTGGCTGGTTGGCTGGTTGGCTCGTTATGAGAATTATCATTTATTTGCTTCTTGCTTCTTGTATCTTGTTTCTTCGTTCTTAATGCATTCACTCCTTCCGCCACAATCTTCAACGCATCAACATCTAACCCCGAATCCGTTTCATCCATCAGCGCGAGTCGCGGACGCAGCATCGACATCTGGAGGATCTCGGCCTTCTTTTTTTCGCCACCCGAAAATCCCTGATTGATCGACCTCTCGGCGAACGCCGGATCCATTTTTAATTCCGCCATCATCGCATGCAATGTTTTTTGAAACTGAATCGGTGACAGACGTGTGATCGAAGAATCATGCGCAGCTTGCGCTCTGTGTGCGGCTAGAAGAAAACTCCGAAGGCTCACGCCCGCAATTTCTTTCGGGTATTGAAATGCTAAAAATAATCCCGCGAGGGCACGCTCGTGTGACTGCATCGCAAGCAAATCTTCTCCACGAAATGTGACCGACCCCGATGTGATTGTGTATGCCGGATGCCCCATCAATGCATTCACCAGTGTCGACTTTCCAGACCCATTCGGGCCCATGATTGCGTGGACTTCGCCTTCGTTCATCGAGAGGTTCAGGCCTTTGATGATCTGAGTGTTCGCAACGGAGACGTGGAGATTGGTGATGGAGAGAAGAGTGCTCATGGACGTTGTAGAATATCAGAATACCGGAATAACAGAATAACAGGACGAGGAAAATATGTGTCCCTGATACTCTGATACTCTGATACTCTGATACTCTCTAATATGCCTACTGTTACATTCGTGCAAGCAAACGGCCAAGTGACCAAAGTCGAAGCCACTGAAGGCGACACGATCCTCAAGATCGCACTCGATAGCGGCATTCCCGTGGAACACGCGTGCGGAGGGAATGGATTTTGCACGACGTGCATGTGCAAGGTGAAAGAAGGAATGCAGAACCTGAGTCCGCGAAACGATCGCGAGGAAAACATGGGCATCATCGATGATCCGGATCGACTGAGTTGTCAGAGTGAGGTGAAGGGGGACGTGGTGGTGGAGGTGATTGAGTATTGATGAGCTTAGGAACTAGGAATTAGCTTTCTAGCTTCTTTAAAGCTAGTTCCTAGCTCCTCATTCTTAAACTCACCCCGCCAACACCGCCTGCGCCGCAGCCGCATCGCGGATTGTCTTCATCTTTGCTTTCACTTCTTCGTTGTAGGGTTCGAGCCGATTGATACGGCGATACGTTTCCTCCGCTTTCTCACGCATACTCAGCTGCATGTACGACTCCGCAAGCAGATGCAGAAGGGCGGTATCACGCGACAGAAACGCGGCCGCTTTTTCGAGGAGTGGTGCCGCCTCTTCAAAGCGCTTCGCTGCGATACAGGCGCGACCGAGTGCGGCGCTGCGCTCAGGATTTTTCGGGTCACGATTGAGTGCTTCCTGATACGCATAACATGCCTCGACATATTTCTCCTGTCTGTAATACGCGAGTCCGAGGTTGGCGTGGAACGACACGTCGTCGTGCTGCTGCAAAAGTTCGCGGTACATCGCTTCGGCTTTGGATTCGCGATTGGTCGTAAGGTAGAGCTTCGCAAGCTGTGCGCGCACATCCTGTTCATGCGGATGAATCGTGAGCGCCTGAATCAGGAGATGCTCAACTTCATCAAATTTTTCCTGCTTCCATGCTTTTTCGGCACTGCGCACGAGTGATCGCACCTGCTGCATTTCGATCGCCGATGTGCGCGGATTTTTACGAGGTTTTTCGATGATCGTTTCTTCGACCAGTTGCGCGCCGCGCGCCTCTGCGGATTCAAATCGTTGACTCACAGAGCGCACAAAACGACGGATCGTCCGCTGCTTCAAAAGAATACGCAGCCCCACGAGCAGTACGATTCCAAGGAGAGAGCCAATGAAGACCACTGCGTAAATCACGTGCACACGGGGAAAAAGGCAAGAAATCCTAGCACGCACACATGTTGAAGACAAGCAAGGTTCACAAAACGGGCACTCCGCAGGAAAATGTTATCACAATCAGTGATGACGCTTTGAAAGAAAAAGATCTGCAAGCAAAAAACACACACCGATCGTGATGCAGCTATCCGCAACATTGAAAACAGGAAAGGTGCTCACTTGAAAAAAATCCGTGACAAGTCCGTCTGTCAGACGATCGAGAAGATTTCCCAGTGCTCCACCCACAATCAATCCATAGCCAATGTCATGGCGGGCAATCCGCTCTGATCGGTACGCAAGAACACACACGAACACGAGTGCGGCGACAATAATCACTTCTTGAAATATCGCCGGCAGTCGAATCCCAAACGCAACACCGGGGTTTTGCACAGGATCGAGTCCAAGGAATGATCCCACGATCGCGACGCGCGTATGGAGGAAGGTGTCCGCAAAATATTTTGAGAGAAGACTGAGGAAAAGGGCAAGGGTGGTGGTGAGGGAAAAAATACGCATGGACGACTAGGAACTAGGAGTTAGGAGTTAGCTTCTGGATTGGAAATTATTTTATAAAAAATTCCTTACAGAAGCTCGACAGCTAGATCCTAGCTCCTAAAAGTACGGACATCAAAAACTAGGAACTACGAGCCCGCAGTTATAAACTCACCGCATGTTTCGCAAAATGGATCTCCTCCTCCTCGGCACTGCGATGGGTCTCACGCTCTTTGGTCTTGCGATGATCGCGAGCGTCAGCGTGTTTAAGAGCTATCAAATCACACAGCACATGGTGGATATCGGCACACTTGCCCTTCCCAGCAATTCTTTCTTTCTGAAACGCAGCGCGTTCCACGTTCTTGTGAGCATCGTCGTCATGCTCATCACAGCCAGTATTCCCTATCATCTGTGGGAACGATACGCCAAGGTGCTCTTTCTCATCACGATCGCGATGCTCATCGCCGTCTTGCTCCCCGGACTTCGGAACACCTATGGCACGGCAAGCAGCTGGCTGATCCTCGGGCCTATTTCTTTCCAGCCATCGGAGTTTTTGAAAATCACTCTGGTTTTTTACCTCGCAGTGTGGCTGCAGAAACGCGAACAACTCATCAATACGTTCAAAGAAGGATTTCTCCCTTTCGTCACTCTTCTGTTGCTCTCAACCTTTGTCGTAGCCATCGAGCCGGATCTTGGTGGATTTTTGGTACTGTCGGCCATCGCCACCACCATGTTTTTCATCGCCGGCGGAAATATCCTTCATCTTTTTGCAGGAGGCGCAATCGCGGGAGTCGTCGGGCTTCCGGTGATCCTCAGCAAGCAATACGTCCGAGACCGCTTCACCGCGTGGCTCTCGCCGGGGGATCCCCGCATCAGCGAAACGATTGGATTTCAGATCAAACAGGCACTCATCGCGATTGGCAGCGGCGGACCGTTTGGTGTCGGCTACGGAAAATCGATTCAGAAATTCGGGTACTTGCCGGAAGTCCAAGCCGACATGGTGTTTGCAGCAATGGGCGAGGAACTTGGATTCTTCCGACTACTGATCGTACTCACGATGTACGGAATATTGATTGTCCGCGGATATAAAATCGCGCGCGAAGCACCGGACAGATTCGGCTTCCTCGTTGCAGCGGGCATCACGTCATGGATCGCGTTTCAAAGCATGATCAATATGGGAATCAATCTCTCGCTCCTCCCGCTCACGGGTCTCACGCTCCCCTTCATCAGCTACGGAGGATCCTCCCTCGTCGCAACACTCGCAGGCGTCGGCATCCTCTTAAATATTTCAACGTACTCGACGGAGGGATCGCTCTCCGCACGCAGACCGAAGAGAGTGCTGAAGTTTGCATAAACAACGTAAAATGTAGAATGGATATCTTGACCACATTCTCAAAAAATTCCCTCCGCCATTTTACATTCTCCATTGTACATTCTACATTTCCCCCGTGCGCTTCTTCGCCCGACAGGATCCATGGCTCATCGCATCGATTATTCTTTTCGTCATTTTCCTGTGTACGGGACTTTCTATCGCTCATGTGTACGGAGCATCGTGGGATGAATTTGTGATGCGCACAATCGGCGTTGCATCACTGGAGTATGTTTTTCATGGACAACAGGATCTGCTGACAATGCCTGTGCGAACATACGGACCCATTTTCGAGATTCTCCTCGTTGCACTCGAACGAATGTGTGGATTACAGACAATGCAATCCATCTTTATCCTACGCCACATCGTTACGTTCATTGTCTTCGCAATAAGTGTCTGGGTATTTTTTCTGATAGGGCTGCGTCATTTTAAAAAACCATCATGGGCACTCCTCTGCAGCGCTCTGCTTGTACTGAGTCCACGCATTTTCGCAGACAGTTTCGTCAATTCGAAAGATCTACCGACGGTCGCGCTCATGATCATTGCGATACACGCGATCATCCGCTGGATGGACCGCCCGACTTTTTTACGTGCGCTTTGGGTGGGTGTTGCGAGTGCCCTTGTGATTGACGTGCGGTTAACAGGTCTCCTGACAACATGCATCATGCTCACGCTTGCCACTGTCATGGTGTGTGATACCTATAAAAAATCCGCAAAAGATGCAGGATCGATTATCTTGCAGACACTCCTTGCGGTTGGCAGCACCATCGCGACTGTCATCCTCTTGTGGCCATTTCTCTGGCACGACACTCTCAACCGCTTCGTGCTCTCTTTCGAAGAAATGAGCCACTTTCCCTGGTCTGGAAACGTGTTCTATCTCGGAAATACGATTCCTGCAACCAAGCTTCCGTGGCACTACATTCCGGTTTGGATCCTCGTGACGACTCCGCTACTCATCTGCATGGCTGGCCTCCTTGGAACCGTGGTCTCCCTCCATGCGCTCGCAAAAGAAAAAATGCGCTCTGCGGACAATCGTGAGCAGTGCGTTTTCTTGTGCTGGTTTTTCCCCCCGCTCATCGCTGTCATAGTCCTTCATGCAACACTCTACGATGGATGGCGACATCTCTTCTTCATCTATCCTGCTCTCGTCCTGCTTGCAGTGGAAGGCATAACATATCTCGATACAAAAATCCGTACGATACCTCTCGGCACTATGCGTTCGGCGACGTCCTGTATCTTCATAGGAATCATCAGTCTTTCACTTGCTTCAACAGCATCATGGATGGTTCGCCATCATCCGTTTCAGAACGTCTATTTCAGCATACCGCATACGTCGTCATTGTTTGAACTCGATTATTGGGGTAGCTCCTACAAACAAGGTTTGGAATGGCTTGCGGCACATGACAACAGTCCTTCTATTAAAGTGGATTTTGATAATTTCCCCGGCGGAGAAAATCTGTGGATGCTCCCAGAAGAAGACTACAACCGTTTCGAGATTGATACTGAGCATCCCCGCTATTTTCTGACAAATTT
This sequence comes from Candidatus Peribacteria bacterium, assembly GCA_943355155.1. GTDB lineage: Bacteria > Patescibacteriota > Gracilibacteria > Peribacterales > Peribacteraceae > CALREJ01. Next base: position 11,349 of record CALREJ010000008.1, on the reverse strand, counting down.
CCGCGGGCGCACTTCCAAGAATCCTCCTGAAGGAGTGGAGATCTATAGGATCACTGTCGATGGTGCAAAAATTATGGGGGTCTATGAAAGGGAGTGAGGAGACGGGAATAACAGTTACCGGAATATCAGAATAAAACTGATACTCTGGTATCTGGTACTCTGGTATCTGATACTCCATGAACATCCTCTTCGTCAGCGGCGGCTCCGCGGGTCATCTCGCTCCTCTCATTGCCGTGGAAAAAGCGGTGAAGGCGATGAAGCCAAAAACAAAAACATTTTTCCTCTGTTCCGATAAACCGTCCGATGCAGATTATTTGTCGCACGAAGGCGTTCCTTTTTCGACCCTTCCGATTCCTAAAAAAAATATCTTCTTTCCCATTCAGTACGTACGCAATCTTCGTGGAGCGAAAAAAGTCTTACAAGAATTCAAACCTGATGTCGTCTTTAGTAAAGGTGGAGCAGTGAGCGTCCCTGTCTGCAAAGCGGCATACAAAGCCGGAATTCCGGTCGTTATTCATGAATCAGACAGCGTGATGGGAAAGGCGAATGCGTACGTGGCAAAGTTCGCGAGTGCGATCTGTCTGGGCTTTTCTCCAAGTGACGATCAACTGATGTTCGGAACGAAGCCAGTCGTCACCGGAAATCCCATTCGTCCGGATATCGCGAAAGGAAGTAAAAAGCGCGGACTGGAGCTCACGCACTTCACCGGAAAACATCCTGTCCTTCTGGTGCTCGGGGGAAGTCAGGGGGCAACTGCACTCAATGATGCCATCATCAAAAACATCGACGAACTTCTCCGTATCTGCGACATCGTGCATCTCACGGGCAAAGGGAAAAATGGCGCCAAAAAACGCGCGGGCTATTTCCCGCTCGCCTTCGCGCATGAAGAATTGAAAGATCTGTATGCCATCGCAGACCTCGCACTGTGCCGAGCGGGAGCAGGCACTATCAGCGAACTCGTCGCGAATGAAATCCCGATGATCCTCTGTCCGATCCGCGGACTCGCGAACGATCATCAGTATGAAAATGCCGTGCGAGTCGAAAGGTCCGAAGCGGGCATTATTATTTCTCAGGACATGCTGAATCGCGATCTCGTCTCTGTCGTACAGTCACTCTTCACAGATCGGAAGAAACTTCTGGCGCTTCAGAAAAAAGCAGCGGAATTACAACAGGAAGATCCTGCTCGACGAGTCGCGAAAATTCTTTTCGAATGTCTTGCGCCGGAGAAGAAGAATGATTAAGGTTTCCATCACTATGTACAAATTCCTCATTCCACTTTTTGCATTGGCTTTCCTCATCGGCTGCACACCAAAAACAGAAAATAATAATTACAGCACCAGCTCATCATCTGTGACCACTGACGCATCGGTCTCCTCCGTAGATTCCTCTTCCTCCCAAGAAACAATGAAATCTTCCTCCAGTATGAACCCATCGGGCTTTAACGGCGAAATTTTGAAAGGAAAGCATGTCGTCACGCTGAAAACTTCGATGGGGAACGTGACACTCGAACTCGATGCAGACAAGGCTCCAAAAACAGTGACGAACTTCATCGGACTTTCGACTGTCGGCTACTATAGCGGCCTCACCTTCCACCGTGTGATCCCCGACTTCATGATTCAGGGTGGAGACCCAGACGGAAACGGCACAGGTGGGAGCAGCTTATTTGGCGAAACATTTGAAGACGAGCCGAATGATCTCCAAATGAAGCGAGGAGTGATCGCAATGGCGAACCGCGGACCCAACACAAACGGCAGCCAGTTCTTCATCACCGTTGCAGATACTGCATGGCTTCAGGACCGACACACTGTCTTTGGCAAGGTGACCGCGGGCATGGACATCGTCGACAAAATCGCAACCGCAGAACGCGATGCCGGCGATAAGCCGCTGAAGCCGATCACGTTTACGCCGGAAGTGAAAAATTGAGAATGAAGGTATGGAGCTGGGTATAAGGTATTGAATTGAGTATAAAGTATGTGCTTGATGTACTTCCGTTTCACTTAGATACTTTTATACTTCATACTCATCACATACCCAACGCATACCAATCGAACCATGCGAACCCGCTTCCCCCCGTCCCCCACCGGCATGCTCCATGTCGGAGGACTCCGCACGGCTCTCTATAGTTTTCTTGTAGCCAAGCAAACGAAGGGAGAATTTTTGCTGCGTATCGAAGACACCGACCAAGCGCGTGAAGTTGCAGGATCCGTCGATGCGATCGTACGTGGAATGGAATGGGCAGGGCTCACAGTGGATGAAGGCGTAATGATGATCGATGGAGTGATCAGCGAAAAAGGAACACGCGGTCCGTATCATCAATCCAAACGTCTGCCGATCTACAGAAAATATGTTGATCAGCTGCTCGCAAGCGGCGATGTCTATCCATGTTTCTGCACCGCAGAGAGACTTGAGAAAATGCGCAATGATCAGGCCGCTCGTCACGTGGCTCCGATGTATGATCGTCTCTGCACGAAACTTTCGACTGAGGACATCGCAGCAAAAATTGCAGCAGGTGAAAAACATGTCATCCGCATGAAAGTGCCACACACAGAAACCATCACCTTCAACGACGACATTCGTGGAGAACTGAGTTTCAAAGGCCATACCATCGACGATCAGGTGTTGCTCAAGAGTGACGGTTTCCCGACGTACCACATGGCGCACGTCGTCGACGATCACCTGATGGATATCGACATCGTCACACGTGGCGAAGAATGGCTGAGCAGTCTCCCAAAGCACCTCCTCCTCTTCCGTTATTTGGGATGGAGTCCTCCGCGCTACGCCCATGTACCGCTTCTGTTTAACAAAGATAAAAGTAAGTTGAGTAAGCGGCAAAATTCCGTGTCCGTCGATGAGTACATCGAAAAAGGATATTTACCGGAAGCCATGATCAACTTCCTCGCGATGCTCGGATGGAACGACGGCACCACACAAGAACTATTTTCGATGGATGACTTGATCGAAAAGTTCAGCCTCGAGCGCGTCCAAAAATCCGGCGCCATCTTCGACATCGAAAAACTGGATTGGCTGCAGGGACAATGGATGCGAACAATTCCGTTGGACGATTTTGTCGCACGCATTCGTCCACTCGTCGAAGAAAACTATCCGGAAGCTGCATCCGATAAAGATTTCACAAAGAAAGCTGCGCTGATTCAAGAACGCATCACCTTCTTCAAAGAAGCACCGGATATGCTCGGCTACTTCTACAAAGAGCCAACGGTGAGTATGAATCTAATCGCCAGCAAGAAACAAAAAATCGAAGCTGCGGATGTTCCTCGCTTGATCAAGATTCTCATTGAGACTCTCGACGCCATCAGCGAGAAATATTGGAACGAAGCCAGCATCGAAGCCGCGATCCGTGCTGCGATGGAAAAAGAATCTGTGAAGCTCGGGCAACTCCTCTGGCCGCTGCGTGCCATCCTCACTGGTCGCGAATATTCTCCGGGGGCATTTGAAGTGGCGGCGGTGCTGGGGAAGGGGGTGACGATGAAGCGTCTTCTGACATCTGCAAAGGAGGATCTATAAATGCTTTTGTGATGCTATTTCTAATTTCTTCTCGCAGTAATTCCTCCTCTTCATGCTCTGCAGGACGATCATGGCCAAAAACCTTGTAGCAAAGAGGCGAACCGATCTGCACTATCAATCTCCTTGTTACCGCTTTCTCATCGCTGAAATACTGCATCCAAAATTCTCCTGCCGCCAAAAAAGCTTATTTTCCAGATTCTGAAAGTCTCATAAATGAGTTAACCACCGCATCAGAGTACTTTACATATTTAAAAACTATCATGACTTTCTCACGTGTCTGTTCCTGAACCTGTTTCTGAAGAAAAACACAAAACCTCAATCGCAACCCATCTGTTTTTAAATCGTATCTAATGTCTCTGTCATGATTATACGAAGACTTCTCTACGATATGTGAGTAACGTGAGTCACCCGGTATTGGTTCGATGTACACAATTTTCATATTGGATGTGAGAAAATGGATACAAGAAATTACAAAGCAGCACCTTCTGAATTCTGCAAAGGAGGATCTATAAATTTTGCCTGTATAGCTTCTTTTATTTCGGCCAATAATGCTGATTGCTCATCATCGTTAGCGGGACGATCGTAACCAAAATGCAGCTCACAAGTATCCGAACCGAATCGAACGTTAAGCATTCCTTTGTTGTTCATTGAAAATAGTCCCGCAGCCAAAAAATTATTATGATTAATTTTCGCATCGCGCATAAAATCGACCGCAGATTCGTCATGCTTATACATTGCTTCAAAAACAATCATGATTTTTTCGCGCATCTCTCCACGAAGAAACGCGCAGAATTTAAACGTACTTTCCTCCGGTAAATGTCTGCGTACCATTTCCTCTTCTTCTGGATTGCTTTCTACGATCTGTGGATCATTCCAGCCAATAGAGTAAAGTATCTTTATCATGAGCAGTTGGGGGAAATGCGAATACGTACTGGAGATACCCGCATTCTTTCATGTAACATTTAGCAACAAAAATAGTGTATTTGCAAAATTAATAATAATGATCCTATTAGGCTAAATATGTATAAATAACCTGTCGAACTTTTCAACAAAACATGCTATACTTCACCCATGATCGAGCAAATCCTCATGCAAAATGGGCTGAATGAAAAAGAAGTACGGGTATATTTGGCAGTGCTCGAGGGCGGAGAAATTCCGGTGTCACAGATTGCACACAAAGCCCATATCAAACGTACGTCTGTGTACGATGTCCTCGAGTCGCTCAAAGAGCGGGGCATCGTGTCGATGATCAAGAGAAAAGGTGTACACACAGTCTCTGCGCTGCCACCACAGAACCTCATTGATCGCTTCAAGCGTTCTGCGTCACTTGCAGAAGGAGTGTTGCCGCAGCTGATCGAGCTTGCGTATTCATCGCCACTCAAACCACGAATGCGATTTTACGAAGGCATCGGTGGACTCCAAGAAATTCTTCGTGAAATGTCGTACTCACGGGAACAAGTCGTGGGTTTTACAGATTATGCACTGATGCCGAAGGCATTATTTACCTTCATACGAAAAGAAGTGGTGCCGCGGCGGCGTGAGCGAAAAACTCTCATCCGCCTCATTGCACCACGCAATGCCCGCAACATCGAAGTACAGAAGGAAGATGACATTCACTATGGAGAGCACCGCCTGGTTGACTTCCCCAAGCAGATGAACCACATCGAGATTCTCATCTACGATTACTCAAAAGTCGGCTTCCTCTCTTTCACTGAGAAAGAACTCTTTGGCGCCGTCCTCGACTCCTCTGCTATTCACACAACACTTCGGAATATCTTTGAGCTGGTGTGGGTGAATGCAGACAAGAAGAAGTCGTGATACACTGGAACCCATGACCCACCCAACTGGAGAACTCGAAGTACACATGAAACCCGAATCCGGCAAAGCCGTGATCGAGGGAAAGACCGTCGTCCCCTTTCAGTCATTTGTCACGCTCGTACTCCAACGCAAAGTTCTCTCGATGTTCAAGGTGTGGGGAAAGCATCCGGTCATCATTGATTCAGAATTACTGACGAGCATGGCGAGTGCGCCACAGGATAGTCAGGACAATCGATCGAATGTCGTCCTTGTGAGCTTGGTGGTCGGCATCGTCACCGGTGTCGCGGCGTTTGCGATCGTGCAGATGCTTTTGCTCTTCGGAAATATTCAGTTGCAGATGAGAGAATTGGGACTGATTACGATCAGCATCGTTGGCGTTGTTGCACTCCTCATCATCGTCATCAAACTTCAGAAAAAACCGAAGAGCGAAAAACTGATTGAGGCGGTGGAGAGTTTATCGTCGTTTTTGAGATGACGAAATTAAACTATCTGAACGGCCATTTTCTATTGGACTTTTTCAAGATGATCGCACTCCTTGTCGTTCTATCAGTAACATCACTGCTGTTCGAATTGATTACGTATTCTCATGTTTTTGTCCCCTTAGAATTTCCTATCATTCCAACGAACTATTCAAACCTTCTTTTTTTACTGATAAAGCACCTCGTCATTGGTACAGCCATTGCAACCGTTTTGCTCTGCACCAGTCAAAAGAGTGGACTAAAAAAACTCATCATTTATGTGGAACTGGGATTGCTCTTTACCGCAACATTACTGGTGTTTCCACCACAAAATGTCCGTCTTATTAATGGCGACGGATTGATGGCGCCTCTTGTATTGATAGTGGCAATCATTTTTCTCGAAGCGGCAATTGTAGTTGTACCTTCGCTGACCATCATTCTTTTTATTCTCGAGCAAGTGCGGAAACAGAAATTATCTCTTCTTCTGTTCGCCCTAACTCTCATAAGTCTCACCGCCCCAATTTTTCTTTCTTGGAATTACTCATTGCAAAGAAAATTGCAACTGAGCGCCCCTCTTGTGTATGCGAACACCCCACATAATCATGACCAGATTTTTGATAATGAAGTGTCACCTCCTGCTTCCTGGTTAACTCATCCAAAATTTGTTCGAGATGAACGATGGACTGCATTGTATCGTGATATTGAACGCGAAAAATTTTCCTCGGAAAAATGGCTAGATACATGCAAAAACTATCAACAAGGCTCTGCTGGATTCGACTTGTTTGGGAGTAATTTTGCGAATCGGTGCTTTCAACTGGGCGCATATGCGTATGAAGATCGTGCGATGTGTGACTGGGCAGGAAACTTGGCTTCTCAGTGCCTCGAAGACTTCAACAAAAAACACACCATCAAACAACTAACGTCACCGACAACGGCTAGCGGGGTAATTGCACAAACAAAGGAAGTACAAGTCATTGATTGTGATTCGCTCAAGAATGATGCAGACGCTGCTGCGCCCATCTATGGGTATTCTATGAATAATTCTGTGAGTGATTACACCCGTTGTCTGATGGAGCATGAAATAAAAGGCATAGAGCCAATCATTAAGCCTTTGGAATCGAAATTCCAAGTTGTTGACTGTGAATTGAACCTCCTTGAACGAAACAAATCTTTTATTTCTTTAAAAAATAAGAGCACAGATACTCTCTCAACCGCAGATATCACAGTCACATTGAAATCAGAGCACGGTTTTGTAAATGGCAGAGATGTCGGAATGTTGGAAACAAAAAAAATACTTCCTCAAGCAACTGAGAAACTAGCAATTCTTGAAAAGTCTACCAGCACCATTCAAATGGAGAATCGTGGCAAGCAGTGGCTGATGCTGCTTTATCACAATCTCTACATTGGTGAGATTGATAACATTACAAAATGCAGCATTGCAGCTGCAATACATTCATGAACTCAGCATGTCACCAACAGGTGAGAAGCGGGTTGATACCATCGGGAGTATTTCGTCATTTTTAAAGTAAAAATATCTGTAGGGGCATAGCAAGCTATGCCCGATCGACGTAGAATGGTACGCATAATCCAAGAATTCGTGAGTATCGGCGCTAAAACAACGATGCGTATCGGTGGGCAGGCGCACTATTTTGCGGAACTTGTGACGAAGGATGATGTAGAAGCGGCCTGGGCTTTTTCGCAGGAGAAAGAGATTCCTATGATCCCACTCGGTGGCGGAAGTAATACGATTTTTGCGGATGGCGTCGTGGAGGCATTGGTCGTACGCATCAAACATGATCGCGTCACAGTTGATGGCAACACCGTCACAGTAGGATCTGGAATGAATCTGCCAATGCTCATAAATGATCTCGCAGCAAAGAACCTTGATCTCTCCCCGCTCACGGGAATTCTCGGTACTGTCGGTGGTGCGGTATTTGGAAATGCGGGACAGGGACCAAAAGGAATCTGGATCGATACGTATGTCGAGGAAGTGACTGTTTTTTGGGAAAACGAATGGAGAGCGATGAGCAAAGAAGAATGTGATTTTGGCTACCGTGAAAGTATTTTTAAGCACGGACCCGACGCACATCCACTCGTCTGGGAAGTGAAGTTACATGTACCGACGGTCGCTGCGACGGATATTCAGGAAAGCATCCAAACGCTCCTCAAAAAAAGAATTGAAACACAGCCACACGTAAAAACAGCGGGATCCTGTTTCAAAGCAGTCGGCGAAACGCCCGCATGGAAATTGATCGATGCAGCGGGACTTCGCGGCTATACCGTCGGAGACGTTGCGATCGCAGAGAAGCACGCAAACTTTTTACTGAACACCGGCAAGGCAAGTTTCGAAGACGCCGTCACGCTCGTGAAAAATGTGAAGGGAGCGGTATCGGAAGAATTGGATGTGGAGATGCGGTTTTTTGATGGTGATGGGTCGTTGGTGTTTTGAGACGAGTTCTTAGTGGGTGGTGAGTAGTGAGTAGATTTTATAAACCTACTCACTACCAACTACCTACTACTCACTAAAACGGCAAATCCTCGACCTTAATCTCCGATGCATAATTGATATCGGGAACCGAAGCGAGGACGGGGGATGGATCTTCTCCGAAAGAGGACGATGGAGTTGTGTGGGAAAAATCTTCTGCGGGAGCGGACGCAGATGCGCGACGCGGTGCGCCATCGGCGGAGATCGATTCCTCGGCAACCGTGCTTCTCACTCCAAGCAACGTGAACTGCTCCGCGATCACCTCGGTGGTGTAGCGTTTGGCTCCGGCCTGCGTTTCCCAGCTGCGCGTTTGGACGCGGCCAGACACAAATACGCGGTTTCCTTTTTTTACATGCTGAGAAACTTCCTCGGCGAGTGCACCCCAGATCACGACGTTGTGGAATTCGGATTTTTCTTTCTTCTCTCCCGTCGCTTTGTCTTTCCAACTGTCGTTTGTGGCAACTCCAACCGTGAGTACTTTGAGACCGCTCGTTGTTGTGCGCATTTCGGGATCTTTCGTTACATTGCCAATGATGTCTGCGCGATTGCAGCTGCCGAGAATCTGTGATGCGTTTAATGGTGCTTCCATTTGTCCGGACTTTGGGTCGAGCAAAATCATTTCGCCTGCGACAACCTTGGTCTTGCTTCTTTTCTCCTTGGTTTGTTCGTCGTCCCAGCTATCTGTCTGCAGTCTGCCTGCAATAAAAATCTGCGCACCGGGACGCACAAATTGTCCACAGACTTCGGCAAGTCCTCCCCACACCGTCACTGTATGAAAACTTTTTCCGCTGAGCGTCTGTCCATTTTCCGATTTAAAATTCGTCGGCACGACCAAATTGAGATCCGTGACACTCGTGCCTCCCGGCGTTTGTCGAACATTAACCGGTTGTGTCTGGTAGCCAATCAGCTGGACTCTATTCAGTGAGAACATAGAAGTTGAGGGAATAAAATAAGGGAAACCGAGCGTAACTCTGATGCAAAAAGATTGCAATCTTTTTGATTTTGAAACACAACTCACTACTCACTACAAACTACTAACTCATTCTGTACAGCGGCTTCGAGGTTTTTGCCTTCTGCTCTATACTCTTTGCCACCATGCGACGCAGCGTACTTGTGGCACTACTGGGACTCATTAGTTCGCTTTCTGTGACGGTCGCTTTTGCTCGTGATCCACTAAAAATCGAGAGTGATGAACCGCCCGATATTGACACGGTTCAGCAGGATAAAGAGAAGATCGATGCATACCTCGGCGAGGCACAATGCGGGGGATGGAATATGGATGAATCTGTCGTCGGAAAAATTGCGACGGTGACGGGGGCGCCGGGACGGGTGGGTGAGTGGGACAGTTCTTTGCTTTCTGGGATGTCGACGCGTGTCGATATGAATGGAGATGACAATGCCGATAATGATTTTCAATTTCCGGGAAGCACAACGGGGTTTACCACCGATTGTTGGTCCGGAACTGACAAAATTCAAAAAGAGGTATGGCGAAGTGGTGGAGCACATGCGGATGAAATTATCAGAAAAACTATTATATTCCCGTATCCAAAATTTGAAGATCCGGCGTGTCGATGGAGATGGAAGGATGGCGGAAATTTCTTAGAGAAGGCAAAGGATATTCCTCTGAAAGATACGTACTCGCCTTATCCTAATTTTGAGGAAATGACTGACAAACCCGGTGACCGCCAGAGCGAAACCACATGCACGAATTTCTGCACATACTTGAACAGCTTCCAGTACAAAGATTGTAAAGAGACAGGAAATGGTATTGATTTGGTTTCGGGAGCAACATACACAACATGTACAAAATGGATTAATCGATACATTTGCAGTAATCAGGAGGTACAAAATGAGAATCAAGCGTGTGTTGCAGGAAGCTCGGAAATGGGGAACGCAAAAGCATGTGTCGGCGCAGAATGTCGATGCGACCAAGGGGGCGGACCCGCTGCCAATGGATGTGTCTATGATCCCGAGGGAGGTTCCTACTACTCGTACTATCGCAACTACACGGCAAAAGTACAACGTGACCCCGTGCCGAGTGACGGCCCCGCGGACAATACACTTGGCGGGGAAGACATCTCTGTCGCATGCTACGGATTTTATAAAGAATTTGATCCGAAGTTTCAGCAGACTCACGAGGAAGACAGGCGCTGTGTGATTGATGTTGATGTGTCTGGCATGCGCCAGAGCCAAAGGGGAAAGGGAGAGTACGGGAAAAATTCTGATGTCATTGATGTCGATCCTGTGGACGTTGACAATCAGCGCGTAAAAGACGACAGCCAGAAAGACCTATGGTTTCAAAAAACCGGCTGGGGCATTTCATTCCTCAACGAAGAAATTTTTGAGGATGAGTACGATAAAGATCTGTCGAATGTGTACCTCGACACTGACAATCTTGATAAAGCAAAGATGACCGCGAGCTGGCCGGTGAATAATCAAGGACAGTCTCCGCACCTCAGTATCGCCGATCTACTTCGATCTTTCGATGACACAGGAAGCGGACGGATTCTCTCAAACTGGTGGCAGAAACAGCAGACGGAGATGTCAGTCATCGAACATCCGACCGTCGTCCGGATTCTGCTCCCGCCGAGTTATGCATTTGGAGTGGACAGTGAAGATCCGCTCCTCACACGCTTGGAGCAAAATACGACAGATAAAACTCTCGACGAGCGAAGTCGGAGAATCGACATACAGGTCGGTGCACAGGAAGATATTCTGGGGCAGGCACTGCGCGTGATTGATCACTCATTTTTGGTGCACCTCACCGAAGAACCTATTCCGGTACTCGTGCCGCTTGGTGACCCCGTGGAATACAGGGCGAATGCAGATGCGTGGTGTAAGTGGTATATGAAAAAAGAATTGAAACCAAACTGCGACGATGCTCCGCAGAATGTGAAGAATCTGATCCGGCAATTACTGACGTATGCAGATGAGATCGAACATGTGAGAGAGCTCCGCGCCTCGCTGGCATCGTACGCGGGGAAAATTATGCAGTTGCAGGCGAAGCTGATTCAGCCGATCAATGACTGGATGGCAAAAAATCTCAGCGCCTACGAAGACTACATC
>CALREJ010000007.1 GCA_943355155.1 Candidatus Peribacteria bacterium | reverse complement strand
CCTGCAATCTTCCGAAAGGACAATCCTTCTTGCAGGAATGCAGCGAGCACTGAACGCTCTTCTGACGACAACTTCTTGTGATGAACCATAGGAACAACAGGGTAGAGGATCTACCTCAGGTGTTCGGATTCGTTTTAGAACTCAGCAATACAGAAAAAATGATGAGTTCCACACCCCCACAGAACGCCTTTCTTCAATCCAGTTGGGCCACAATCCCATTTCCTCTTTCTCATTTTATGCGTGTCCAAAAACAACGTGTATCGTAAATACATGCGAAATTCTCAAACCGAAGAACCTGAAACCCGCGCGGAATCACTACTCTGGAAGAAGCTAAAAAATCGCGCGCTCATGGGTGCGACCTTCAAAAAGCAGTGCTCGATCAATGGATATGTCGTGGATTTTTTCTGTGCGGAGGCGGGGGTGATTGTGGAGGTTGATGACGCCATGCATTCGTATCGGGAGGAAAACGACTCGATGCGCGAGGAATGTTTTTTGGGACTTGGGTACACATTGGTCCACGTCAAAAATCAGGCGATTCATACGGGGTTGAATGCGGTGATTGAAAATATTGTGACGTTGGTGCGGGGGCGGATGGGTTGATTGTGCAGTTATTGTATTTTCGCAGCCGGGAACGGCTGCTGCTGTGTTGTTAAAATTTTTTAGTAGCACCCCTTCGCGGGTGCGGCGTTCTGCTATCATGTTCATCCATGCCCCCCCACCCCCTCATCGGCCACGCACGGCAGATCACTGAACTCGCACAAGATATCGAGAGCGGGAACATCGCGCATGCGTATTTATTTGCGGGGAGTCCGAGTCTTGGAAAAAGTACAATTGCGAAATGGTTTGCGCGGGAAATTTTGACTGATAAAAAAACGCCCGAAGAAAAAGAAGTGATTGATCATGAACTTGAACGCCTCATTCATGCAGATTTTTTGTCACTCGATCAACTGTGGATCGAGGAACAATGTGAAGATTTCGATATCATCGCGCAGTCCACAAACGTGCCCCAGCAGCACCGCGCAAAAACACCGACGATGAAAACGGATACGATTGGGATCGACGATGTGCGCGAGATCCAAATGCGTTTGCAGGAAAGTGGAGATGGAAAATTTCGTTTCTGTTTTATCCGCGGCATCGAACGCATGAATGAATCTGCGGCGAATTCCTTTCTTAAAATTCTCGAAGAGCCTCCACCCGGACGTGTCTTTCTGCTCACAACAGACACGCTCGCGACGGTGATCCCAACCATCCTCTCTCGTTCTCGCGTGCTTCGGTTCCAGCGCGTCGCGGATAAAGACATCATTTCTCTTCTCAAAGATACGCCGGAAGAAGATCGCAGCTTTATCCTCCACCTTGCACAAGGCGCCCCGGGCACAGCAATTAAACTCCTTCGTGACCCCGATCTCCTCCGCATCGAACACACACTCCACGACACTGCTCTCGCGTTCTGGGAAGATTCTAGCTCGATCGACAGAATGATGGCACTCAAACCCCTCTTCGAACGCGGACCCGAGTCCGATCGATTCCTCTTTCACCTCGCACTCGCACTCCGTGAAACCACGAATTACAAACCGGAACAGGAGCGAGCGCTTTCACATCTTTCCGAAGGACTGCGGACGAATGCGAATCGGCAACTCATGACAGAAGAGTTTGCGTTACAAATTGAGAAGTGAACATGCTTTTCGATGAAAACGCCGCACCCGGGAACGGGTGCTACTGTGGTGGTTGTTATAATCAAACCAGCAGCAGCCCGGAGTTTATCTTGAGTAAGCCGAAGGGCGGCTGCGGCGTTTCTGTAGTGGTTTTTACAATCAATCTAGCAGCACCCGTTCCTGGGTGCGGCATCGCAGGAAATGGGTTTGATAGGTATTTTTAATAGAAAATGTCATTTTAAGCGCCTATTCCGCATTCGCCTCTCCATATTTTCCGCTACACTGAGTCGTCCATGGACATCCGTTACCACATCACCGGCGGCATCCCGCTCCAGGGCGAAGTGACGATCAGTGGATCCAAAAACGCGGCGCTCCCTATGATCGCGGCGAGCGTGCTGGTGTCGGGGGTGACGATTCTCCATAACGTCCCAAGACTTCGGGACACAGAACTGATGCTCCAGATTTTAGAATTCCTCGGAGCGACGACGAGTTTTCAAAATGGAACGGTGCGGATTGATACGACAAAACTTATCAGCAAGCCTATTCCATCTGAACTTGTGTCGCGACTGCGCGGATCCATCGTTCTTCTTGGACCGTTGCTTGCGAGGTTCGGAGTGGTCGAGATGAGTTATCCCGGCGGATGCGTGCTTGGGAAACGTCCGGTCGAGGCGCATGTGCTCGCACTCGAACAAATGGGTGCGGAGAATATGAGCACGCCGGAGGTTCTGCACTTACAGGGAACACTGAAGCCAACACACGTGATCCTCCCTGAGTTCTCTGTTACTGCAACCGAGAACGCGATTCTTGCCGCCAGCATTCTGGACGGTGAGACGCGCATTGACCTCGCTGCAGGCGAACCGCACGTACAGGAGGTGGCTCGCATGGCGCAGGGCATGGGAGCGCAGATTGAAGGCATCGGCACGCATACGGTGATTATCCGCGGAAACAAAAATCTGCGTGCAACCGAGCACCGCGTTCCGTTCGATTATCTCGAGGCCGGATGCATGGTCGTTGCAGCGCTCGTCACGCGTGGGAAATTGCGACTTCGCGATATCGATGAAGAACAACTCATCACTTTTCTCGATACCGTGAAGCGCGCGGGTGGAGTGTGGAAATATAATAAAGATGAAAAGACATTGCTCGTCGATGGCGAACTTTCATTTTTAAACGCAATGAATATTCGCACGAACATTCATCCCGGTTTTCCGACCGATCTTCAGGCGCCTCTGGGTGTAGCGATGACGCAGGCGAAGGGAGTGAGCCGCATGTTCGAGCGTCTGTACGAAGGCCGACTCGCGTATCTGTATGAACTTGAAAAAATGGGCGCCCATGTGGAGGTGCTCAATGCGCATCAGGCACTCATCATCGGACCCACTCAGTTGAAAGGCCGGCAAGTCGCCAGTAACGATATCCGCGCCGGTGCCGCAATGGTGCTCGCAGGACTCTGCGCCGAAGGCCAAACCACCATCACCGACGTCCGCTACATCGAACGCGGGTATGACCGCTTGGATGAAAAATTGAGATCGGTGGGAGCGAAGATTGAACGCGTCGTTGTTGACGCGTAAGAAGCAAGAGACAAGACACAAGATGCAAACAATATTCAAGAAACAAGGATAAAGTTATACATTTTTTCCTTATGCCTTACTTCTTGTTTGTCTCTTGTATCTTGCTTCTTGGATCTTCGTATGAAGTAGACATTTTTGGCTCTGGAACACTTCTTATTGATGCTGTACACTCCACCCGATGCTTACCATCACTTCCCTCGGCAGTAGCAGTCTGAAAGTCAGCGGCGGACCACGTCCGTTCGTCGTGTTTCCGTTGAAGATCGATGCCGACGTCCTCAATTTTTTGCCGGCACCCGAGGAAAATCCTTTGCCACATGTCATTTCATGGCCGGGTGAATACGATGTCGCAGGGATCACGGTGCGCGGGATCGGTCAGCTCGAAGGACAAAAAGTGTCATTCATGATTACCGTCGATGACGTCCGCTTCGCGTTCCCCGCTTCCCCACTCGAAGATTGGCACGATGAAGATATCGAACGCCTCGGCGATATCGATGTCCTTGTCCTCCCCGCAGAAGACGCGAAGCGTTGCCAAACCCTCCTCGACGAAGTCGATCCGCGCATGCTGATCATCGTCCCCGCAGCAGACGGCAGCCTGCACCCCGAAGTCCTCAAACTCTGCGGCGCGCTCGATAAGGAACATGTGAAGGAATACAAACTGAAAGGAAGTTTTGGGGCGGAGGGACGGGAGGTGGTGGTGTTTGGGGGGTGAGGCTAGGTAGTATGGAATGTATGAACATATTCAAAGTGTATTTCATTGGCCTGACGATCGCTCTGACGATTGGTCCTATTTCATTACTCATCGCGCAACGCGCCATCACGAAAGGGATGAAATGCGCCATCGTGACATCGCTTGGCGTTGCGCTTGCTGACTTTACCTTCGCAATCGTCGCGTGCACTGTTGGGGCTTCAGTGCTTCTCTTCGTTGAGAAATATGATCGCTCTGTTCATGTATTTTCGGGTATCGTTTTGCTGGGATTAGCACTCTATATTTCGTATGGAGCTCTCAAGGCGTATCAGAAAAAAATTCAGAGCAGTGCGGCGAAAGGGAGTGGAAATGATTTCATCTCAGCGTATGCACTCACCATACATAATCCGATGACGGTTGCAGTTTTTTTGGGATTTCTGAGTTTTATGACCGGCATTCAGTCAATCGGCGGAGTTCTGCTCTTTGCATTCTGTTTATTTCTGGGAAGCCTGACCGGCCAACTCATAATAGGACTTACCGCATGGATTCTGCGGGGATTTTTTCAGAATCCAAAGTCCATTCTCGCACTCAACATGATAAGTGCGATCGGCATCACGGCCTTTGCTTTGGGGAGCTTTCTGAAAGTTCTAAATTAAAGGGCAGTTCGGCGGAGCCTGTCCTGAGAACGCCGAAGGACTCACTGTCATTCGACTCGCATGATTAAAAAGTGGCCGGAGCGCAAAGCGCGTAGACCATGAGCGAGCGGAGCGAGTCGAATGGTAGCCCCGACTGGAATCGCACCAGTATTTGCCCCTTAGGAGAGGGCCGTTCTATCTGTTGAACTACAGGGCCACTGTGTACAGCTTACATTCATGTGTACCGTCGCAGGAAACAAAAATGCGGGCGGATTTATTGCCTGTATTTCCTCTTCAGCATATAATCCGGTCATGCTAAAGCGTTTCATCCGACGGCTCACAAAAAAGAACGATCGTCGCGAGGCGAATGATCAGCCACGATACAAAAAATTGCCGGATAACGTCGGCGATTTGGATGTGAGTTATCGGCTGGTGATTCAGGAGCTTGCGAAGCGATGAAGCCGATACAGTATCTTGATTTGGCTGCATTTCGAAAAGTTGGTTTTCGGTTCATTTATGCTGAATTGACTGCCAATGAACCGGCACCTAATTATGAGGATGAAGCGAATGGCATGGCTGAGCTGGAGAAGGTTCTCGAATTTGTGCAAAACGATGTCTATTATCCCTCATTCGAGGAGAAATGTGCATACCTTATCTGCAGCATTTCTGGCTCACAGTATTTTTCGAATGGCAATAAACGTTTGAGCGTCATGACACTGATTATGTTTTTACTTATCAATCATGCACTGGTGCTTGAGGATGATCTGCCGGGCATTCTTCATGAATATTTCCCCAAGCATCGTTGGGAAGAAATTGCAGGAGCCAAAGAGCAGCATGCATTGTTGTTGTATAACCTTGCGATTGTTTTGGGCGATAGAACGAAGTGGGAATCCAATGATTTTACAGTGATTCGTGAGTTGGTTGCGTCGATGTTCAGTGTGATTTATGAAATTGAATAAAATGAATCCAGCTACAGTCGAGCAGACTGTTCAATAACTTACAAACCGCGCAAGCGTATCTCTGGCTGTGTTCTGTGGTATCATTCCCGCATGAGTCCTTCCACTGACAAAAACCGCCTGACCTTTTCGGTCGACTTTCACTTCTTTAAAGGCAAAGCATTTTGTGATGGATTTATGCTTGAAACGCCACTTAGTAAAAAGATCGGTGCGAAATATAAGATGATGGTGAAGGAGCCGAAGAAAGACGGTTTTTCCGAACTCAAGGGACTGGAAAAGCCGATGGATCAGGGATCTTTTCACAAGGCACTTCAGACACTTGGCGGTCACGCGGAGGGAACGGAATTTGTGTTTGAGGTATTTGACAGCGAAGATCGCCGGATCTTTTTCACGCAGTTCAATGCGGCAGAGAATTTTCCGCTCGATGGATATGAATCCGATTTCATTTCCGTGAATTCGATGTCGTGGTCGTTTGATCTGCCGAAAAATTTAGTCGAGTAGTTTCAAGCGGGGCGTCGTTCCTTGTGCTATATTTTCCTCCTCATGAAGCGCGCGATCGTCATCATCGGTGCAGTTCTCGTTCCGTTTGCGGTATTCGCACTCGATTTCACCGATAGCTCTGTGCGGTACAAAGATGAAGCGCAATTTTCGACGGCAGATCGCGCAGGAATCAATGTGCTCACGAATATCGGTGCTGTGAGTGGCAATCCTGATGGAAGATTTTATGCACGGAGATCTGTGAATCGTGCGGAATTTATGAAGATTCTGTTTTTGAGTAACCCCATGGAAATCGGCGGTCAAGTCTCGGGACAGCCGAATTGTTTTCCCGATGTGCACGCGTCCGATTGGTTCAGCCGTTTCGTGTGTCTAGCGAAAGATCGCGGCATTATTGCCGGCTATCCCGACGGAATGTTTCACCCTGAGCAAACGGTGAATTACGCGGAGGCGCTGAAAATTTTGGTGAATGCCTACTCATCTTCGCCTGTCACGTTTCAGACAACGCCGTGGTATCAAGTGTATGTGAATGCATCGAATACGAAAGGTACGAGTCTCACGGAATCCGTTCCATACGACACCCCCCTCACCCGCGGACAAGTCGCCAGACTGGCAGCCGCATTCCGTGCAAAAAATGAGAATCAGCTCGCGCAGTACCGCATGACAGAGCGCGGTGAAGCAATTTCATCGGAAGAGGGCAGCAGCTCTTCTTCGGAATCGTCGGCATCATCTTTTTCCTCAATCACCTCTATTTCTTCTGCATCCTCTGTCCCTTCTTCCTCCATATCCTCCACCTCTCTCTTCCCTTCGCAAAGCCATTTTTTGCTTGTAGGGCAGGAGAGTAAACCTCTCTTTGACGGGACATTCACATCTGTCGATGAAGACAGTGCGATACGTTTTGTCGATGTGACGCTGTTTCGCGAAGTGCATGCAGTGAGCGCACTGTATTTGGTGGATGCACAAGGGAAGCATATTGCAGAGCTGCGACTCTCGACCGATAACAATACAGATCATTTGAAATGGAAGGCAACGGTCAGCTCAGAACAGGCATATGTTCTACAGAAAAATGTGCCGACTTCTCTGGGGATCGTGGCATTACTCAAGGCAAAGGCAAGTGGAGGAGTGTCGAATGAAATTTTTGAAGTGAAGGATTTTTCTATCACCGTCCACGGCACTACGTCCGGTAATTCAAAAAATATTCCGCCTACGAATTTCCATCGTCCTCAGCACCAAACAACTGATGCCCGTATCACAGAAATACGAAAAGTGGATCCGGAGTCGACGGTGATCACGTCCGGGCTGAATAAATTGCTGGGGAGTTTTGCAGTCTCGGGTGAGACCATGGCTGGTGGAATACTGAACCTTGAAAGTGTTGCATTCGATTTACAGTCGACCGGCGTTTCGGTCACCAATCTGCGCATTGGCGGGAAAAATCCGGTGGAACAGATGGGGTGCGGAGCGGATGATTCTCTGTCAAATCACTATTCCTGTGATGTGCTACCTGAGACGTTTCGGACAATAGGAACTTCCCCGTTGGTGTTTTCGATCTATGGAAATGTGGCGTTCAAATCCACTGCGACAACAGGAACTGTTCGTATTGTCTTGCCGGCTACAGGAACGCTTGGAAAATCCGGATCCATTCACTGGGGGGATAGTTTGGGACACTACAACTGGATTGAGAATGATGTGCCGCTCGAGAGTGGGACGGTCTTTACGGTGCAGCCGTAAAGAAATTAAGAATGACGAGTGTGAGCGAAAGTCAGGTTACGATATGAAGAAATTGGAGAATGCTGTGCAAATGCTTTCAGAATGAACAACGCTGCCACATGTGTTCAAAATCACACTTTGCAAAGAGAATATACCGGCAATAATGAGTGCCATATTGAATCCGATTGGGCCCTTATTTATAAGATATGGGGCGGCATCCTGCGCCTTTTTAGAACAGGCACCCATTCCGAACTCTTCAAAAATTAGTCGCCCCTCGCCTCCCTCCACTCCTCTAAAATCCTCCTCTCCGCCTTAGACAATTTTTTCGGAATCTCCACAACGACCGTCACGTAATGATCGCCCATCCGACTGCTCCCGAGTTCGGGGAGACCTTTTCCTTTGATACGAAGAATTTGTCCGGGTTGTGTACCTTCGGAAATAGTCAGCGTAGACACTCCATGCACGGTATCGACATCGACCGTGCCGCCGAGGATTGCGGTGAGTGCATCGACCGAAACAGATGTGCGAATATCACTGTTGTCTCGCTCGAAACGAGGATCGCTTTGGACTCGAATGTGGACGAATAAATCACCCGCTTGGCTACCGCGCTGGCCGGCGTTTCCTTGTCCGGAAATCCGCAATGCTTGGCCATTACTAATACCTGCGGGAATGTTGATGGTGACGCGTTCACGCAACGAAGTACGCCCTTCGCCTTTGCACGTATGACACGGTTTTTCCGGAACTGTCCCACGCCCTGCGCACACCGAACAAATACCGCGCTGCTGAATGCGTCCGAAGAATGAGTTCACTGTTTTCGTCACCTGTCCGGTTCCTCCGCACGTACTGCACTGCACAATTTTTGAATGCGGTTCTGCGCCATCACCGTTACACGTTTCACATGCGCGGTACCGTTTCAGTTCTATTTCTTTTTTTGCGCCCGTCACGATATCGGAAAAGGGAACGGTAACTTCCACTTCGATATCACTGCCGACTGTCGGATCACTCGCGCGTCCCGTGCCGGCTCCTCCAAAAAAATTTTCAAACAGATCCCCAACGTTTCCGAATCCCGAGAAATTTGCATTATTGAAACCGGAAAAATCAAATCCGCCTTGTTGACCCTGTCCGCCATTGCTTGAGGTTGATCCAAACTGATCGTACATCTGTTTTTTCTTCGGATCCGAGAGGGTTTCATATGCCTCATTGATCGCTTTGAATTTATCTTCCGCGGCCTTGTCGCCTTTGTGCTTATCTGGGTGCCATTCTTTGCTGAGGTTGCGGTAGGCACGTTTGAGCTCTTCGGGGCTTACCCCTTTGGAAACGCCGAGAATACCGTACAAATCCTTCGCCATGGGGGAAGTATAGGGCTAAGAGTGGAATCGGGAAAACGAAGAATACTAAGAAAACGAAGAGTACGACGAAATCACTTCTTCGTCTTCCTTGTCTTCTTCGTAATCCTTGTAATCCTCATAATTACCTCTTGATCAGCACAATACTCCATTCTATTAGCCATTCTTCACCCTTTCTGCTATACTATCTTGATGTCTCCGAGCCTCACTCACACATTGGAAAAAGCCTTCAAATGGGCGTCGATCACGTTGGGGGTTATGACTCTCGCCATGTTTCTGCTCGGTACCGGACTCATCCGTTCTGATTTTTTGTCGGCGTATCTCACGCTGAAGAAAGTCCCCGTGCCATGGGTGATTCTTTCCTCAGAGGAAGTGGACAATGGCACGACGATTCCTGCGGACACGAATGTGGTGTTCCATCTCCCCCTCACGTTCGACACCATTGGTCGGGAAATTTTGCTTGGACACAAAGGAGACGACGTAAAATATTGGGGATATTGTTTTCCCGAAAATTATGATCCGTCGATTGTGGAAACGCGTGCAGGCTTTCCCGGACAGATGTTCCTCTCGGAAAAAGAGAGAGAGGTTCGAGCCCTCGCTGCAGCCAAAAATCAACCTAGATTTTCTTTTTTCAATCCTCCATCGAAGTCCGAAGTTGAACGCCTGTCGCAAGTGAACAAAGGGTCGATCCGCCACCAGATTGAGATTTTCTCGTCAGGAATGCTCTGCTTTGTCATGACCGATCGCAGCCTTGCCATCGGACTCGATTACGATGAAGACGGACTAAACGGAAAACTGGAATCGGAAGTCGGCACCGATCCCGATAATCCCGATAGTGACGGTGACGGCATCACGGACGGCATCGAATATCTCACGCGCACAAACCCCCTCGTCCGCGACACAGACAGCGATGGAATCATCGATGGTATTGAAGATAAAAACTGGAACGGCCGCGTCGACACAGAGGAAACGGATACGCGCGTCAGCGATTCCGACCGCGATGGACTGTGCGATGGATACTGCCGGATGAAACTCGGGGACGGTCAGGAACTGTACGCCGGGGAAGATAAAAACCTGAACGGACTCGTCGATAGCGGTGAAACAGACCCATTGAAAATTGATTCCGAAGGCGATGGATACGGCGATTATCAGCGATTCTTCAAGTGTTTACTTGCCGGTGGCTCTCAATGCTAACTTGCCAAAAGCCCTTCTTATCATGTATAATACTATGATGACAAAAAAATACATCCTCCGCACACTCGCACTCAGCTCACTGCTCATCCCGAGCATCGCAATCGCGTATGTGTCTCCGGAAGAAGCACTCATCAGTGACGATAATCAATTTATTGATGCGTCAGGATTTCCTTTGAGGCGCGAAACGGCACAGCGTGTTGCAGATCAACAGGCGAGTGCTGCCGCATGGAGAAATGGTGTGCAAGACTCACTCGCAGCCAGAAATGCTCAGGGGGTTCCGGAGAGTCTGCACGGTGCCGCTGCTGAAACAGCCGAGGATCAGTTGCAGCAACTTATCAACGCACTGAACAAGGCAAAACTTGGTACCGATACAAGCGCAGAAAGTTCCAGTGCGGCGTCTTCAGAAATGACGGCGGAGGACATCCGGAATAAAAAAATTCTCGATCGTGTCGCAAAGCAGCAGCGCGATGCAGAGATCATCGCAGAGGCAGAACGTCTGAACGCACTGCGCGGAAGCACAGAAGTTCTCCATAGTGGCGCACCGCTGACAGACACCGGCCCTGCAACATGGATCGTGCTCATTGTGATCGCCGCAGCAGCGATGTGGATTCTCCGCACGGCACGGGACATGGAGAAAGTGGAGGAACGGGAGGAGTGAGTCGGGGGGAATTGAGAATGGAGAATGGTGGAATTGTATTTTTAACCAAAGCACTGGGCGTTCTGCGGGGGTAGAGAACGGATAAAAGCACTCTGGCTAGCCCCAAAGTGGGTCTTCGGCATTTTTCTTTTTTATCGTCTGCATCTTATCCCCATTGCGTATGCTAACCTCTTTTTCCATGGAACCATTATCTCTCAGCGGCAAGCGGTGGCATATCCCACACGATGTGTGTGCATCGATGGAAGATTTGATTAAGCAGCGACTGAGGAACCTAGAAGACACAGGCGACAGATGGAATGATCCAACTGTTTTTCCCGAGAGTGTGAAGGCTGCAGAGCGTGTGCAGCGTGCCATAAAAAATAAAGAGACAATCGCAATTTTTGGTGACTACGACTGTGACGGCATCACCTCGACGGCGCAGATGCTGCGATATTTTCGCAGGCACGGAGTCGAGCCCATCGTGAAATTGCCACACCGCCTGCACGATGGATATGGACTGAGGGAAAAACATGTGGATGCATTTGCAGATGCAGGCGTCACGTTGCTTGTCACCGTCGACACAGGCGTCTCTGCACATGAAGCACTCGCTCGCGCTCGGGAACAGGGAATAGATGTCATCATCCTCGATCACCATCACGTCACAAAAACTCCCGATGCCTATGCCGTGCTCCACCCTGCCTTGGCAGAAAATTTCCCCGGTGCACATCCTTCTGCCGCCGGTGTCACGTTTCTTTTTCTCCGCGCACTCGAAGGAGCAGATTGGACTGATCGCAACACCAATATCACCCTCGCGATGATCGGAACAATCGCCGACCTCGTCCCCTTAAGTGGCATCAATAGAAGGATTGTGCAGGAAGGACTTCGCGTGTTGCCAACACTTCCACAGAGTCCATTGAAGGAACTGATCGACGCTGTCTCCCGCGGCAAACCCCTCACCTCCATCGACATCGCGTTTCGTATCGCTCCGCGCATCAATGCCGCAGGGAGAATGGATGACCCTATGATTGGGCTGCGCGCAATTCTTGATGGTGGATCGGATCTTCAGATGCTCGAGGCACTGAATGTGTCACGCCAAGAAGAAACACTCCGCTGCACCGAACACGCGATCGGACAGATTGAACAACTGTGTCACCCTGAGCCCGTCGAAGGGCGGACACTTCCCTCCTTCCTCGCAGTCGCAGACCCATCGTACCAAGCAGGCATCATCGGACTCATCGCCGGAAAACTCACGGAAAAATTTGGCCGACCGAGCATGGCGGTTTCGATTCAAAATGAAATGTGTACCGCAAGCCTTCGAAGCCCCACGTGTTACAACATCGTCGAAGGGCTCGGCCGCGTCTCGCATCTGCTCACAACATTCGGTGGTCACGCACAGGCGGCGGGCTGCAGCTTTCCGCTGGATCATTTTTTGGAACTGAGTGACGCGCTCGCAGCAGATGTCGCGTCGAATGTTCCGGAAGAATTGTTGTCACCGACACTCACGATCGATGCGACACTCGATGCCGCCGACATTTCCTTTCAGTCGATTCGAAAACTTCAGAAGCTCGAACCTTTCGGACAGGGGAATCACGAACCAGTCTTCCTCATCCGTAATGCGCGTATGAGTAGTGTGCGTTGTGTCGGGAACGAAGGAGCTCATCTGCAAGCCACAATCGGCGCTTCAAAACTCATCGGGTTCAATCACGGCGATTGGCGAGAAGAAGCTCAGAGCCCCGTCGATATCGTCTGCCGTGTCGGGATTGATACGTGGCAGAATCGGGAGTCGGTGCAGCTGTTTTTACAAGACATGCGAATCGCTCAGGAAGCTTTTATCAATCGATGAATAAAACTACGTCATGGTGGGGTGCTTATAAAAAGCGTGTCATGCTGAGGTGTGAATACAAGAAGTGTCACATTGAGTTGGTCGAAATGTCGACACGTCGAAGGAGGAATTTTTTGTGTCTAGTCTTCGACCAACTCAGACTGACACAAAAAATTCTGCATTCTCTTTCCTCACTCTCACACCTCAAATCTCAAAACCATTATAGACAAATATCTCATTTTCATCTGCCAACTGTGCCTTACGAATGAAAATCTTTCTTTGCTGTTTCACGGCCAATTCCAAGAATTTTGTCACGCGTGTTTGTGCTTTGCGAGAGAGCGATGTTCCAGAATGACAATCCAAAATTTTGGATTGAAATGTACCCTGTGGTAGGCTAAATATTTTTTCGACTACCAATGGTTCCTTATCAGTTAAAATACACTCGCTATAATGTTCGACATAGAGATGAGCGCTAATATTGCCTAACTCACTTTCACGGGGCTGAACATGACCTTGGTGTTTACCTGACCTATGTCGTGTCATTTCTTCTTCACCCATTGATAATTTTTGTGTTAGTTCATCAAATGGGAAATCAGTATCCAGATAACCATTGTGTGATAGATGCACATGAGATTCATTCAGCAGATCTTCTAATCGCATGTACGTAGCATTTTGATAACCTTGCAAAAATCTTCGTAAAAACCCATCATAATCTTTCGGTCTGATCTCAAATTCCGGTTTGAAAGGATTATTACTAAAGTCATAGCTCTCTATTCGCTGAATCGTTTGGCTGGAAACGCTTTGCATAGTTTCACATTCTATTCTTTCCAGAAAGCCAGTACAACACTCAAAATCACTATAACACGCTTTGCTGAATGGAAATTTTCTTACCCCTCTCCCTAACCCTCTCCCTCGGGGAGAGGGAAATACAAAAAAAAATCCTTCATTTTCCATTTTCAATTCTCAATTTTACATTGCTCACACCGGCGCCAGCTTCCCCTCCATATCAAACACCTGCGTGATCGGCACACTGAGTGCTGCTGCGATTTTGTAGGCGAGGAGGACGGATGGATTTGTTTGACTGCGTTCGATCGACATAATTGTCTGTCTGCTGACTCCTGTACGCAGTGCCAACTCTTCCTGTGTCATGCCATGCTCGAAGCGAAGCGTGCGGATGTGATTGCGGAGTTGGACGGCAGACATAAGAGTGGGATGGGTAAGTGATAGTACGCGAGCGAAACCGAGAGCGCAATTCTACTGTCCAAACTATTCGGTGCAAGGCTATTTCCCGAGAAATTTTTACGCCGCACAATGCCAAGTTTTCGCAGTAGCATTTGAACGGCACGCATTCGTACCAGCGCATAACTTTTTGACTCGCGCCACTCGTCATTTTTGCCGTTTTTGTGTGTGATGCGATACTATTCACCGAAAGAATGTCTTCCCCCTTCCCCTTCCACGGAATTTTCTCGTCACTCGGTTCCGAGCAGACAGATGAACCAGCGACGGAGAATGCTTTTGCAAATGGTATCAGTCCTCTCGCAACGTTTGAAGATAGTAAAAAATCCGGAAGCGGACAGAGCGGACAAGGTCAGGTCGCGGTCGATATTTACGAGCAGGATAATTACTACATCATCAAAGCACCGATCGCAGGAGTGCGCCTCAGCGACATAGATATCGAAATCACCGACAACGTCCTCACGATCCGCGGACACCGCGCACAGGGAGATCAGATTCCACCGGATCAATATTACTTGCAGGAATGTTTCTGGGGTGCCTTCAGTCGCAGTGTCACATTGCCCTTCGCTATCGACCCCAAAAAAGTCCGCGCCACGTTCAACAAAGAATGCATCCTCAAGATTTTGATCCCGAAAGAAGAGCGGGTGAAGATTGTCCGCATCAATGAAGCTTAACTATTGGAGTGAACCAAAAAAGGCGTTGTTGACAATTTATTAATTATTGTTATAATGGATTTATATGGCTGCTGAGCATTTGGACACGGACAGAATACAACAAATTCTTGCTGGAGGCATTGAGCGACTGGCAAGTGAAATTGAAAATCGTAATGGGCAGAAAAGAATTGATTTTATTGAAGCAGTACTTCGATTTGGAGTAAATCGTGCAATTGCCGCTGGCTTGCGATTGACAATCGAAGAAACAAAAGAAGAAATGGCGAGTGGCATCACCGAACCTTCTGGGACACTTCATCCAGAAGAAGCCGCATTGTCGTAAGCACTGCTGGGTCGCCGAAACACTTCTCAATAGTCTGCGCCGCTTTTTTATCGCGGAGGATACGTCCGTAGAGTTTTGCATGTTTCTTCACTGCCTCTTTTTCATTTTTCTTCAGCTTCACCGTGCGCGTAGCAAGGAGTGCGCTTTCGAGTGCACACACTTCTTCCAGTGTCGCCCAATCCTTGCGTGTCATGGTCGGAGCGCGGTCTTTGGTGACGGGTGACATAGGAGGAAGTGTGTATTGATATTTTTTATCCTGAGCTTGTCGAAGGATCGCATCATTGTATATCTTTTCGATTTTTTTGTCAAAATGTTGCCACTCGGCTAGAGTGCCGGCGATGAAAATAACTCAAGCCATTCTGCCCGTTGCGGGACTCGGCACGCGTTTCCTCCCGTGGACGAAGGTGGTGCCGAAGGAACTGCTCCCGATAGGCAATCAACCGATCATCGCGCATTTGGTTGATGTGTGTCTCAGCGTCGGCATCACCGATATTTGTCTAGTCATCAGTCACGGCAAAGAACAGATCCCGCAATATTTTTACGCAGACCCCGCACTTGAGGCAGAGCTGAAACGCAGAGGGAAACTCGACGCTCTCGCGCAGTTAAAAAAATATGACGAGATCAATTTTCATGTCGTCTACCAAGAACAGCAACACGGCGACGGGCATGCGATTTTGCAGGCAGCGGATTGGGTGAAGAGCGACAACGTCGCGATCCTTTTTGGAGATGACCTGATCCACGGTAAAGAAAACGGCATGCAGCAACTCACAAAGGCCTATGACATGGTGCATCACACGAGGGACACCGCGATCTTGTGTTTAGAGAACGTACCCAAGGAACGCGTCCACAAATACGGCATCGTTGATCCCGATCACAAGAACTCCACGGGGAGACTAAATAAAGTGAAAGGCCTCGTCGAAAAACCAAAAGCAGAAGACGCTCCATCCACCCTCGGCATCGTCGGCAATTACATCATCCCGCGCTCCACGTTCGATATCCTCCCAACGGTCGGCGCATCACATGGGGGAGAAATCCGATTGATCGATGCGCTCATCGCACAGCTCAACGACATCGACATCTACGGATACGAAGTCGAAGGGAAAAGGCTAGATACGGGAACGCCTGAGGGATATAAGGAGGCGGTGCATGTGTTGGGGTGAGTACATCCTTATTTCTGAGTTTTCAGAAAAATATCCGGAACACTATAGAAATGCTATGATTATTCCATGAAAATATATGGTTTTATTTTGATAAGTCTTTGTCTCTTGGTCACGGGTTGTGGAGCGCATGACGAACCTGAAAGCGAGACTCCAAATATCGTATACAAATGGCCACAGGAATGTGCAGGCTATGGAAATGAGACCACAGACAATCGAGTTGTTACTCAACATATCAGCCCAGATGGTAAATTTGGATTCAGAGTTTGTGGTATCCAGCCCGTTACCGATAATCGATCTTATAGAGGTCCGGTGGCTTTGCAGGTTTTGAAGACATTTGATGGAACAGTGTTGGCGAAGGATAATTGGCCGAGTTCAAATGCGTCGATGCAACAAGTGCTCGTCGGTACAGAGACCTATTCCGGATTTTATTACACAGATGGAATTCACCAATTCCATTGGATCGCTACAGCATCACAAATGATTGAGAGAAATTAAGTGACGTTCCCATCTCACTTCTCCTTTGTTACATCCCTCGTCTCAGCAGTTCTATCTCATCACGCAGATCCGCTGCTTTTCCAACCCTTCGCCAGTTCTTCGAATACGCTCAGAATGATATTGCTAGGGTGACACACAGGAACACCGTAGACTTACGCCATCTCACGTCTCAGCAACTCAATCTCATCACGCAAATCCGCCGCCTGTTCAAACTGCAAGTTCTGCGAAGCAATATCCATCTGCATTTCCAGTTCTTCCATGAAGCGCTTCCGTTCATCTTTGGGGATTTTTTGGTGATCGTGTTTCGGGCGACGGAGTTCCAGTTTGCGTGATTCGTCGGCGATGTCGTGGATCGCTTTGATGATGGTTTGCGGGGTGATGCCGTGCTTTTCGTTGTGGGCTTGTTGGATCGCGCGGCGGCGGTTCGTTTCGCCGATAGCGGCCGTCATCGCGTCTGTCATTTTGTCAGCAAAGAGCGTGACGTGACCGTTGATGTTTCTCGCGCAGCGACCAATGGTTTGGATGAGTGCATCGCGTGAGCGGAGGAAGCCTTGTTTGTCTGCATCGAGGATCGCGATGTAACTCACTTCCGGCAGATCGAGTCCTTCACGAAGCAGGTTGATACCGACGAGGATATCGATATCGCCGATGCGAAGCTGGCGGAGGATCTCGATACGATCGAGTGTTTCGACGTCACTATGGATGTACTGCACGTTGTAGCCGCCGTCTTTAAGGTATTTGGTCAGGTCTTCCGCGGAGCGTTTCGTGAGGGTGGTGATAAGGATGCGCTCGCCTTTTTTGATTGTGTCGTTGACGTCCTTCGTGATGTCATCGATCTGATTTTTCGTTGGCTTCACCGTGACAACCGGATCGAGCAACCCTGTTGGGCGGATGATTTGCTCGGCGAGATTTTCCTTTGGGGTATTTGCAAATTCATATTTTCCCGGTGTTGCCGAGACATAAATCCGCTGACCGACGCGCTCTTCAAACTCTGCAAATTTCAGCGGGCGATTGTCGTGACTGGAGGGAAGGCGGAATCCATATTCGACTAAAGTGGATTTACGTGAATAGTTTCCCTCGGACATGCCGCCGATTTGTGGAATCGTGATGTGACTTTCGTCTGCGATCACCAAATAATCTTTGGGGAAATAATCGAGAAGAGTAGAAGGAGGACGGCCTGGAGGGGAATCCTCGAGGTAACGAACGTAGTTTTCGATGCCCGTGCAGTAGCCCGTTTCCTTGAGCATTTCGATGTCATATTCGGTACGCGTACGAATGCGTTCTGCCTTTGCATGCTCGCCGCGCTTCAGAAATTCCGCTTCACTCTGTTTCATTTCAGTAAGAATTCCCTCGACCGCGCGATCGATTTTTTCCTTGGATGTCACATTATGCGCTGCAGGGAAAATCGTCACGTCCTGTAATTCCTCGATCACTTCGCCGGTGAAACTATCGACTTCCTGAATCACTTCAATCTCATCAAACGGCATCTCGATCCGAATCACGGTGTCCGCGTTTGGCGGAAAAATTTCCACCGTGTCGCCGAGGGCGTGGAACATGCGTTGTTTGAATTCCATGTTCGATCTGCGGTACTGAATATCCGTGAGACGGCGGAGCAAGGTGTCTCGCTGGATTTTGTCCCCGCGCGTGAGCTTGATCGCGAGGGCTTCGTAGTCGGTCACGTTTCCAAGGCCGTAGATACAGCTGACGGATGCGACGATGAGGACATCTTTGCGTGTGAGCAAATTGTACGTTGCAGCGTGGCGGTACTTGTCGATCTCCTCATTGATCGATGCATCTTTTTCGATGTACGTATCCGTGTGCGGAACGTACGCCTCCGGTTGGTAGTAATCGTAATAAGAAACGAAGTACGACACGGCGTTATCCGGAAAAAATCCCTGGAATTCACTGCAGAGCTGCGCGGCCAAGGTTTTATTATGCGCAAGGACAAGCGTCGGCCTCTGCACATGCTGAATAATATTCGCCATCGTAAATGTCTTTCCTGTTCCCGTCGCACCAAGGAGTGTCTGATGTTTCTCTCCTCGCTCGAGCCCTTTGATCAGTTTTCCAATCGCAGCCGGTTGATCGCCAGTGGGCGTGAAGGGGGCTACGAGGCGGAAGGGTTTGGATTTGCTCATATGAGGTGGAATGAAAGCATGCGTAGAGACGACCCGGTGGGGCGTCTCGATGAGGCAAATAGCAATCGGGAAGTGTCGCGGCAGTGTACATCATCGGGGCGTTCCGTCCAATAGAAGAACGCCTGTTTTGTTTATTTCCTAAGGAAAAATCCACATGCGCTTGAGATAATTTTGCCTCGGACGGAGACGTGCGCGCCGCACGTCTCTACGGTTATGAATATGAACGACAATGTATTGCTATTCAGGAATCGATATCGAATTCCATCTACGCGAAAGCACAGTTGGGATTATGCCGATGCAGGTACATATTTCGTGACGATCTGCACGAAGGGGAAAATGTGTTGGTTTGGAAATATTCAGAATTATATGATGTGTTTGTCGGAGATTGGATCCATTGTGGCAGAGGAATGGATAAAAACATCCGACATTCGACCGTACGTCACATTGGATAGATGGATTGTGATGCCAAATCACATACATGGAATTTTAATCATTCATCGCCGCGTAGAGACGACCCGTTGGGACGTCTCGATGGGGTCGAATGTCGCGAGCTCGGAAATGAACAAATTGTGCGCACCACCCACGGAGACGTGCGCGCCGCACGTCTCTACGGCAAACACAAACCATATCCCTCGACCACCATCCGGATCACTCGGCATGATCCTCAACCAATTCAAATCCACCTGCACCAAACGCATCCGCACAATGGGCTACGACGATTTTTCGTGGCAACCTCGTTTTCATGACCACGTTATTCGTTCAGAATCTGACCTGATTCGTATCCGCGAATACATTGTGAAAAATCCAATAAAATGGCAATTCGACGATTTATTCATGCATTGAACACCGTAGAGACGACCCGGTGGGGCGTCTCCGTCGGGAAAATCTTTTTAGAACATTTTACGCTGCTATTTGATCCAAGCCTCCAGCAATGCGCGCACGTTCTACTTGGCCTTCTCCAGAAACAACTGCATCCCCATCCTCCCGATCCATCCGTTCATAGATCGCTTCGAGGTCGGCTGGGCTCATTTCATTCCTATCCACGATGAGAAACCACGACGGCAAAGATGTTTTCGGTGCAGAAAGATTGATATGACTAAGGAAAAGAGCAGGATCACTTTCCTTTTCAAGATCAGCCGCTGCATTCCCAGACGTGAGGGCTGAAGTGCCTTGCGCAGCAGCCTGTTTTTGATATTCACGATCGGTACGTTCAATCAACATTCTCGCAAGGAATTTTGGGTCATCCTGCAAACCTTCATCAATTTGACTTTCAAGCACTGCAAGACTGTCTGCATCTCCTCTACTACCAATCAACGCTGCAAGATGTGATTCGGGGACATTCAAGTAGCGCAGAACTTGCCAACCAGCCTGTCCTGATAAGGCTGCATTCAGTTCAAAAAATCCCCATTTCTTTCCAAGGCGAAGAAAGTCCTGAATGGCAGATCTGTTTTCTCTCAAAACCGACACATCATGTGGCTTCAGCTTCGTATAGAGCTGAGCGAGCCGCGCGACCATCGTATCCTGTGCCGAAGATGATGGGGGGATATTGATCATGCTGCTCTGCGACGGCTAAGAGGGGCTCTGCTTCCTGCAGTTCGTATCATTCTATCAGCAAATGCTTTCCAAGTCACGGGATCATCCTTTGCTGCCGCACGGGCTTCTTCGAATGCTTCTACAACCGGTACGTACTGCCCTGCTGCATTGTGCATGACATAGTCTTGTGGCAAGTCTTCTATATATC
The DNA here is from genome assembly GCA_943355155.1 of Candidatus Peribacteria bacterium. Lineage (GTDB taxonomy): Bacteria > Patescibacteriota > Gracilibacteria > Peribacterales > Peribacteraceae > CALREJ01. The sequence goes on along the minus strand of CALREJ010000007.1, from coordinate 12,550 downwards.
TTGCAATGTGTTTTTGTGCGTATCGATTGAAATCCTGCGGATCATCAATTTCCACTTTATTCCCAAATATTCCCTCAATTGTAATCGGCTCACCTCTGATAAGTGCATCAATATTGGCACGTGCAAAACCGCGGATACTATCGATGTACAAACTATTATCAATAGCCTGCTGTACTCTCCTATACTCAATGTTTTTGCCTATGGTGAGATCCATGACGAGACGTGAATTCGTTTCAAGATGTTCTACTCCTTTATTTTTTGCGAAATACTCTTCTGCTTCTTTCTGCTTTGCACGATCTGATGATTCGAGATTCATGGCGTGGCGCATAAATGTTTCAAAGCGCTCCTTACTTCCGGGTGTGAGATCGCCGAAATCTTCGGCAGCTTTTTCAATTCCCTTTCTGCTGAATTTCTCCGCGCTTTTTGGATCCATAACTTGAGCAATCGTTGCAAGGCCGTGAGGATCAACAATGTACGTCACATGCACTTTGCCATCTGCGTCTACACTCAGAGCAGGGTTCAAGCTCGCTGCGAGCATCTGGAAGTTTTGTGACAGAGCAAAATCACTGTGTTCCCACTGCATCGTACTGTCGAGCGACCTGAGATATGCCTCTTTTGTCGCTTTGGGAATATCGTCCATCAGGGCAATACGCTGCTGCATAGACTGTCGCATAGCTTTTGCTTCATCACGTAACGTCTGAATCTCACGAGATTGTTGAACCTCTTTTTTTTGACCAGCTGTATCTACTCCTCTTGCTTTCGCGTCATCAACTATGCGATGTGTGATGACATTCATTTGGTTATGAACAAGCTGAATACGTGCCATTGTCGCGAGAATTTCGGGGTTTTCTCGGAAGAGCGGAGACGTCTTTAAATTATTCACCGTCGCAAGACAATCAACGAGTGCCAGTGCTGCACCGACACGATCGGCAGCCGGTGCGTTTGGATCGACGAGTACGTCGAGCTTCGTCGCATAATTTTCAAATTGTCTGTCGTTTTTCCCCATCGCATCCGAGTGATCGAGCACCGCATTGCGGATCGTGATATACCCATCCCGACCAAAGATCTGCTCGTACCATTCGCGATTCGCTTCTACTTGCAGAGTACTTTCCAGAGGATGATCCTTGGAACTATCGAACACACCTTCCTGCGGTTTTTTCCCGACAAGTGTGCGTTTTCCGTAACCATCGTCGTGATTGAAATCTGCCTGTAGAGCGAGCACACGCATCTCGGGTGTAAAACCAAGTTGGTCAAAAATTGTGTGAAGCAATTCGGCATTTCCTCTGAGCACATGGAGCGTGCCATGACTCGACCCGACGAGCGTCATGTGATCCATAATGTTCTGATGACTCAGGTTCACTGCATTGCCGACGACAAGATCCAGAAGTTGCTGAGGTGTTGCTTTAAAATTCGGTGACGCACGAAAATCCTGTAAGTAGCGCGCGGAGAATTCCAGAATTTTCCAGCGTTCCGTACTCGGGAGCGTACTTTCTCCTGCGGTAGGAATAATTTTTTCGAGAACAGATGCTGTTTCAAGGAGGATGGTGCGATCCATAGCATCGATTGCAGGATTCTGATGTCGTTCAAGAACCTTTTCGACACTCGCACGTGAAAAAGTTTCTATCATGGAGCCCGGATAGGCATTCATCGCATCAATAACTCCATTCAGGCGTGACGTAATGCCCGCACGGTTGCTGATATTCACCTCCGCTCCTTCTGCAAACTTCCCCTCGGGTGTCGCCGGACGACCTCCCTCGATTGTCTGATCGGGACTGAGTAACCAATCCATGTAGTCTTTGAGCGTGTCGAATTTTCCCCCACCTGCTGCTTCTCTTTTGATATTTTCATTGCGCATCGCTGCTTCGTGGAGTGTGCGATCGAGAGCAAGTTTTGCTTCCATGTCGAGACCCGGCATCAATTTATTCAAATCACGAATCGCGGAACCCACATAGTTTCCTTCGAGGCCAATTGCGCCGCTCTCAATTGCCGCAACAACCGTCACAAATTTTTCACAATTTTTCACGATGTCTGCTTCAGAAAATGTTTTTCCACCGGACGCGACGCTCAGCTGATTGTAGCGGGCAACTGCTTCAGCGCGCGTAGCGAGGTCGCCCACTGCTTTCGCGAGTGATACACGGTCCTGCACCAATGCATTCGCTGCTACCTGCGTTGTCTCGGGGCTGGCTCCCGACCTATTGCGCACAGCAATCACATTGAGAGTGCCATCGTGTGTACTGTGGTCAAATTCCACAAGTTGCCGCGTGTGCAGAGATGTAAACACTTCATTCACCTGCTCCGGTGACATCGTTGCGATCGTGCGATCACGATACTTCTCAAATCCCTGTCTGTAGGGCTCAAAGGCCGTAGTGCCTATCGACGCTTCGAGCGCGACTGCGATCTCGGAGAGCGGTCTGCCGATCAGATTTTGCTGAGGATTTCCGAGCGCATCTGCACTGAGAAGATTCTGCATTGCATCAATCAGTTGTCCGTCATTTTCTATGATGATGGCAAATTTTCTACCAGCCGCTTCAGAAAGCTCTCTCCCGTACTGCTGCGTCTCTGCGTTTCCGATGAGCGGACTACGTTGAGCAATAACAAAGTGCTCCGTCGCAGCCGGCGCAAAAGTAGGCGGCGTGCGTTGCCGTGTGAAAATCCCTTTCAGGAACGCATTGAAGCCCGATCGATAGTCTGTTGTATTTTTGCCGATGTTCGGCATTTTGAAACCCGGGAATGTCTTGTCTGCCGCCTGATAGTCGTTGATACGTCTGCGGAATTCCTGCGGATCAACCTGGCGACCTGCTGCGAGCTCTGCGAGGTAATATTCTTTGAGTTCAATACATTTCGGGTGCTTCGCGGCAGGGTCATCACTGAGTAAGAACTCAACTTCTTTTCGCGTATCTTCGCTGAAATTTGTCATGCCATTGCGCAGGATATTTTCCGGTTTGAGCGAGGCGAGGATATCGGCATTTTTGACAATCAGTGCTTCGTTGTTCAGTGCGAGTTGCGATAGATCTGTTGAGGCAGTTTCGATTCCCATGTCACTCAGCAGCTGTGCCGTGTCGCTGCAGTACTTTTGGTTCGCAATAAATTCCGCATCGCACACGCGATCCGCAAAAACCGTTCCCACAATATTTCCTGCAATCTGCCGCACATCTGCATCTGTAAGGTTCCCCAGTGCCGCTAGCCTTCCGAGTGGCTGTCCGGCAGCTTGTAGCCTGCGTGCCTCTGCAACGTCACGCAAAAATACCTTCGCTGCAGCGGCTTCATCGATCCCCGGCGTGATATCGGGATTCCGACCATTGCCCGTGTCATGATACTGACCGGAAACGATCCCGCGCTTGAGGACTTCTTTAAATCGATCGGGTTCCAGTCCTCCTTTCTGTGCGAGCTCCATGATATCGCGCGTCATCGTGAGCATGTGCTCACCGCTGTGATACTGATCGGTATTCACGTAGAGCGTCAGCGTGTACTCCGTCAGTTCTGTCAGCTCACGCGCTGTGTCTGTGTCGAAATTTTCATTGATGACTGCAAGTAATTCACTCTTCGCCTGTTGCACCACTTCGTTTCTTTCATACGACTCCCGTGCGCTTTCTTGGGCGTATGTCGCATGCTCCGGATCAGCCGAAACCACCCGCGCTTCTATGCGTTTCGCAGCAATGATTTCTGATGGCGTCTGAGGCACTGTTTCTGCTTCGACAGGAGTGGCTTCAGAAGATCGATCAACTCCTTCTGGATTCTGAGCATCTATGTCCACAGGAATGGTTACTGTTTCTCCCGTAACGCTGGTCACAATAAACCCATTACCTGCTTCATTGACAGTGGCATCCAATCCTCTTGAACGAAATGCATCGATCGTCCTTTTAATATCACCTTTGCGCGTACGCAGACGCGTGCCTTTGAGAGTGCCGATCACGACACCGACACCGGCAGACGCAATGACATCAAATGCCTCGAGTCCTGTCGTACACTTGTCGATGGCTGTGCCAAGCCCCGTTTCAAGCACTTCATCGGTGAGTTCATCTCCGAATTCTTTGGCGAAATCGATCAATTTTTTTCCTCCTGCCCCCAATTTTCCGGCAAGTTTTCCTTCCAGATTTTTCCATCCTTCTTTGAGTCGTGCGAGTTTACCCATCAATTCCGTACATTTTTTTGTATCGGCGAGCTGTTGCACGAGCTTGGAATTACTGACGAGTTTTGATGTGAATGAGGCGCTCACTTTCACGAGCCCCATCGTCACAAGTTGCGTCGCAAAGCTGATCGCAAATTGCTGCGCGTAGGGACTGAGCACATCCCGATTGAAATCCATGTCCACATATGTGTTCGTTGCAGGATCAAAAATCTTCACCCCACTCATTGCTTTTCCATATGCGGAACGTTCGGTGAATGTCACCTTGCCGCTCCGAACATCCTCACTCAAAAATTGATTTCCATAGTAGACCGCTTCCGATGCCAGTTCGCCACCAATCAACCCCGCCCCTGCTCCTGCAACCGCAGCAAGGACAAGCGCGCCTGTTCCGAATGTTGCAATGACATAGACAGTTGCAGCAACGGCGGCGGCAATGGTGATGAGGAGTTTCGCTCCGTCGTTTAGGATCCAATTCTTCCACGTATCCGCATCAAATTTCGAAGCATCGAGCACTGTTTGCAGAATATTACGTACCGCCCCACTCTCGATCTGTGCGATAAATCCGTCGATCGCACGTAGGCGCTGATCGATTTCCTGTTCCAATCCACTGAGTGCAATACCGGTATTGCTGTCTCTGAGGAGCATCAATCTGCCTTTCAGTTCCTGCAAATTTTGCAAGGTGTCCGGACTATTGATCATGTCGAGCGCAGGCCTCGCCGCGTCACGGGCAAAGTCCACGAATGCCTGTCTTTTTGAACCCTTTCCTCCCGCAGCAAGCATGTCCTGCAATTGCACCAAGGTATGTTGTAATCCTCCTGCCTGACTGTTCATTTTCTGCACAGCGGGATCGCGGTCGAGTGAGCGGAGCACATCACGCGTGTTTTCGTCGCGCTGTTTTTCCGTCTGTGCAATCGACGCATCCGGTAATTTTTCACCATTCACCGATTGCATCTGCAGGGTGTCGCCTTCTGTTTTTGCGTAGAGGAGATCAGTGTCTTCGATGGTGTCTGCCAGTAACACTTTACGCACAGTTTTGGGAGCGCTGTAGCGGCCGCCTCCTTCGAAACGAGTGGCACTCAGCTGAATATTTTCGAGAGGACGTTTCAGCACCAGTGTCATACCGGCAGGCGGCACTTCCGCAATTTTTTTCTTCGCAGACGCACTGATCATGACTCCTTCATATGTTTTTCCCGCGGCAGTTTTGAGAGTGAAAAGTTCACTGTCAAACGGCTGATTTTTGGAATCGCGAAGCGGCGTCCCATTGGGTGCCGCATACGTACGCACGGTAAATGCTCTCTGGCGCGCAATTTGTTTTTCTACGAACTCCGCATCTTGTAACGCTGTGATATCCACCTGTTCCCCCTGACTATCGACAACTTTCCCTTGGTTATCAACATACCCGATATCCGCCTTTTGAAGCACAGATGGCAAGACTTCTTTGTTCGTGCAGGTGAAGTGCTGTGTGCTTTTGATCGTTGATTTTTTGCCGTCGAGTCGAAAGTTCAGACCCGGAACATCCCGAAGAAGAATGGGTTTTGTTCCAGCAGGAATTTTCTGCAATGCTGTAGCTCCGTCTGTTCCGAGTGCACACGTAATTTTCGTTCCATCAATACTCGTGATGGTAACGTAGCTATAGCTTTTCATCACAGTTGAAATATCATCATTTTTGGCATTTCTTACTTCGAGTCCGTCTTTGAAAAAATCAACTCCCGCGGTGATGGCGCTCATCGTAAAGGGTCTGTTCGCACGCAACTGATCGATCACATCGGGAAGGTCACCCATCGCATTTTGTTTTTCGACCGCGGCCTCCAGTGACTGCTGATACGTGTACGTCTTTCCATATAATTTTTCTTCGAAGGCAGTGAGTTTCTTTTCCTGTTTCAGCGTCCCGAGAGCTGTCTTCACTTCTTCGTAGAATGCAGGATCCATGGTTTGCAAATCCGGTCCATATTCCTCCCACGCACGCATCGTAAGCCGATTTGCTTCTTCGGAACGCCCACCCGAGCGCGCATCTGCAATCGCACTTTGGCGCATCGCAAGATCCAAAACCACAATGCGCTGCCCGACCGGCGCCATCTCCTGCTGCAGCTTTTTTATCTGAGATCGGACACCCGTCACCACGCGAATATCTTTTTGAATTTTTTGATCACTGGCGCTCTCTGTTGTATGTGTGCTCAGTATCTTCACCGCATCCGCTTCCTCTTTTTGTTTTTCTTTTAGACTATCCTGCAGCGTCGACAGTTGATCGTTTCCTTTTTCCCGCGCAGCACGGACACGTTCCTCGGGACTCTGCAAAAGGGGAGATGCTTTGTCGAGCGTTCCAAACATCAGCTGTCCGGCAACAGCACCTCGCGATGGAAGACGTTCGAGCTCAGGAAATAATGCTTTGACAATCTGTGGAGGAAGTTTTTGAAGAAGTGCGAGTGATGTCTGCACTCTCCGAATCGCATCCACTCCGTAATTTTCGACAGCTTTCGCAACTTTTTTCTGAAAATCGGGTGTTGTTTTTTCGGTGATTCCCCACAGATTGAATATCTTTTCTGCAGAGAGAGGGATTGCCTCTTTTTCTGTGGAAGTTTCCGGAAGAATGATTGTTTCCATTCCGCTTATCTCAGCCAAAAATTCATCAACCTTCGCATTGAATGCATCCGCCTGCTCCGTCACATTTTTTTCATCAATAATTTTCAGTGCATTGATCATATCCGTCGCCACTTTCGTCGACGTGTTTTCCAGTTTCTGCCACTCGGGCGAACGCATATCTTTCCGGATCGTGAGTTTTTTTTGAATGTCTCTCAGATGCCCCTGTACGTTATTCACGCGATCAATGTACGTCGTTGTTAATTCTTTGTTAGTCTGAATTTTCTGATCAGTTTTTTTGTCGAGCGCATCGACCCGCGCCTGCTCGCGCTGGATATCTTTGTCCTGCCGGTCAAAGTGCTGTTCGGGGCTCATGCTGCTTCGTCAAAAAAATGGGTAAGTGTGTGTGATTCGTCTGTGCGTTCAGATTCCTCGTCGATTCCTCTCAGTTTTTTTTCAGATGACTTGAGCGTTTTATCCAGCTCAGCCATTCCGGCCGTATCATTTTTTTCAATCAATGTCGTCACGACACGCGTCGTCATCGCATCGGTCATTTCGGCTTCACTGGAAAGTACGTCTTCAAGTTTTTCTGTCTGGTGATCCTCTAGACTCGGCACCATCTGCATCAACTGCTTTTTTCGTTCATCCGTCAGAAAGCGCGAACGACCGATCAAAATTGGTAGTGTTTGTTTGGACATAAATCCAAGAATTATACCAAAAAAAAGCTCTTTTTTCAATTCCCGAAGCCGAAATATGCGTATGTAAACTTGCGATATTTACTTTATATTTTATTATAGTATTTTATTACTCGTTTTTCTTGCAAGAAGAGCTCGTGCACCCCACACCTCTCTACGGTATCCTGCCACACATGATCGACCTACAAGACCTCCGCGCCCGCCCCGAAGCCTACCAAGATGCCGCCACGAAAAAGCGGATCAAGATTGATGTGCTCGCGTTTCTGAAACTCGATGAGGAGCGCCGCCAACTCATTACACATGTCGATGAAATGCGCGCAAACAAAAACGCCGTGAGCAAGGAAATTCCCAAAATGAAAGGCGATGAGCGCGAGAAGGCGATTGCGGATATGAAAGACGTCGGAGAGAAATTAAAAATCGCAGAGGAAAAACTCGCAGTGATCGAAAAGGAATGGAACAACACATTGCTCCTGATGCCGGGGATTCCGTTACCCCAAGTTCCAGTTGGAAAAGACGACACCGAAAACGTGGAAATACGGAAAGTTGGTTCCCTTCCGACATTTGATTTTGAACCGAAAGACCACGTCACTCTTGCAACCGATCTCGACATCCTCGATATTCCCCGCGGAGTCAAAATCGCAGGCAGTCGCAGTTACTTTTTGAAAGGGGACGGTGTGCGACTGGAAATGGCGGTGCTGATGTTCACGCTCGATCACCTCGCCAAAAAAAACTACACCCCGTTTTTACCGCCCCTCATGGCCAATTATGACGCAATGATGGGAACGAGTTATTTCCCCGGTGGCGAAGAACAGGCGTACGCAGTAGGAGTACAAAAAGAAATCGGCGGCGCAATGGAAAGTGACGAGTTATTTCTGATTGGGACATCGGAGGTCGCAGTCGCAAGTTACCACAGTGGAGAAACACTGACAGAAGCAGAACTCCCCAAACGCTACTGCGGCATTTCAAATTGCTTCCGTCGCGAAGCCGGCACCTACGGCAAAGACGCGCACGGACTGTATCGCATCCATCAATTTCAAAAAGTCGAACAGGTGGTGCTCTGCCGAAACGATGTCGATGAATCTGCAAAACTCCACGCGGAACTTCTGAACAACGCAGAGGAGGTGCTCCAAGCGCTGAAATTACCCTACCGCGTCGTCGACGTCTGCACCGGCGACATGGGTCGCGGACAAGTCTACAAAAACGACATCGAAACATGGATGCCAAGCCGCAAAGGCTACGGCGAAACACATAGCTGTTCAACGTTCTACGATTTCCAATCCCGCCGCCTCAACATCAAATACGAAGACCGCGATGGCACCAAGAAATTCGTGCATACTTTAAACAACACCTGCATCGCCAGCCCAAGAATTTTAATCCCAATCCTCGAGATCTATCAGAATAAGGATGGATCTGTGACGATTCCGGAGGTGCTGCGGCCGTATATGGGTGGGAAGGAGAGGATTGAGAAGAGATAAAAAAAGGAGTGTGTGCTGCCGCCACGGGGGGTGGAGGGGTCAGCGGTCGATGGGATTGGCGGCGGAGCATTTCTTTGGTTCTTTCTTGTTGCCGTTGACAAGAAAGAACAAGCAGAAGGAATTTTTTGTGTCTAGTCTTCGACCAACTCAGACTGACACAAAAAATCTTTGATGTAAGACTTAAAAGAGGCTCATCTCACCATGACACGCTATTTCTCAAATCCCCGACTCCACCACATTACTCACGCCCCTCCCCTGATAATATCCATACGGATCATTGTGCGTCACCCATATGCGAAATGACACCAGCATGATAATAAAGAAAATGATGTACCAGAGTGCCTGCGCGATCATTATCGAGAGAAATGTTTTCATGCCGCGGCCAGTGGATGCGATGATCGCGGGGCCGACGGCGAGGAGCGCGTACATGAGGACGATGAACACCGTCAGCACATTTTGCAGCGCGCCATTGCCGCAGCGGGAATAGATAGGTGAAAGTTCTGGCAGCATCATAATCCGAAGTGACTGAGAGCGAGCAAAATAAAGGGAACGACAAACGTAAAAATCACAACAAGCACTGCACACAGTAAACCGATAAGCACATTGCGCGGACGCAAAAGAGTGATGATATCCTGCTCCACAGAAAGTGATTTTTTACGCACGGGACTCATGCACCACACTCTATCGTACGACAAGGAGACGTTACAAGTTGTGATTATTGATCTTTCATTGTCTGAGCTCGCGACATTCGAACCCATCGAGACGCCCTACCAGGTCGTCTCTACTATTGGGATGCGAAATAATTCTCCATTCTCAATCCTGAGCTCGCCGAAGGATCCATTCTCAATTATACTTATCACCATGGTCATCCTCCTCGATGGTGCGTCGGCGATGGCACGGGCTTCGATTGCGGAGCAGGTTTCGCAGCTGATGCCCGCGTGGAAACACTTGGCAATGGAGGTGATTGCGGAGACAACGCCCGAGAATGAAGGAAATATTGTGCAGCATGTGGAGCTCGTGAAGCGGTGCGCGGAGGAACTGGGGAAAGACGATTTACATTTGATTCTTTCGATGCCGGCAGCGCCGGAACATCTGATTCTTCTACGGACAGAACTCGCGCCCTACTGCGTTGCCGTGCATCTTGGCGAAGGGGACGAAGACGGCTACGACTTTGCATTCGATGCATCGGTCACGTCGGTGAAAGACATCGTCGCATTCCTCGAAAAACTGATTGCAAAATTACCGGACATCGCATGAAATACAGTTTTCTCATCGCCGATGATTCATCCGGAAAAATCGCGCTGCTGACATCGCTTCTGGAAAAAGCACACTGGAACGGCACTCTCTACATCGCACAGACGACCAAGGAAGCAATGGACATCATCGATCTGGATCCCGAAATCAATTTTGCATTCGTCGATTACTACATTCCAAAAGAAAATGGCCCCGCTGTCATCGCGTATCTAAAAAAGAAAAATCCCGCTGCGCGCATCGCACTCGTGAGCTCCGGCGACAACGCAAAAAATAATGAAGAAGCGAAGGTGGCTGGAGCGGAGGCGTTTATTTGCACGTCGGATGAAGGAGATAGGGTGGAGAGGGTGGTGATGGAATTGCTCGATGAATGGAATCCGTAGAGACGTGCGGCGCGCACGTCTCCGTTGGTAGTTCGTACAATTCGTGCATATGTGAGCTCGCGACATTCGATCCCATCGAGACGTCCCAACGGGTCGTCTCTACAAGGTACATTCTCTTTCCCCTTTATACTTTATACGTAATACATAATACTCATCGCATGCACATCCTCTTCACTCGTTTTCCTTTAGAAAGCATCCCAAACGGCGGAGCGGAAGTGCAGACGATGTCACTGATGCAGGGACTGATGAAGCGCGGGCACACGGTGAGTTTTGCCGGAAGCTGCGATGCGATTATTGCTGCGTGCAGATCGGAAGGAATTCCTGTCGTCGAGTGGGACATCGGCGCGCCTCCCGTGACCAAATGGAATGCGATTTCTTTTTACTGGAGAAAGGGCGGCATGCGCAGAAAACTTCGGAAGATTTTTATGAAAGTAAAAAAGGTTGATGCTGTGGTGATGCTCAGTATGACGGGAAAACTCCTTCTCACGGATATCGCAGTAGAAAGCGGCGCAAAGGTCTTTTGGATCGAACACGATCGCGTGGGAAAATGGCTGACGCATAATCCATGGCTCCCGCTTTTTTTGAAACAAAGTGCACTCGCCAAAGTGATCGTCGTGTCTGATCTCAGCAGAAAAATCTATGAAAAGCTGGGCGTGTCGAAGAAGAGAATCACCGTGATTGCGAATGGCGTTTCCCTCTCCTCGAGGGAGAGGGTTAGGGAGAGGGGTAAAAAGAAAAATTCCTCTGAATCCTTAGGAAGAGGAAGTCTCCACATCGGCTGCATCGCCCGTCTTTCGTTCGAAAAAGGAGTCGACGTGTTACTCAATGCCGTCGCGGAAATTCCGGATCTTCAGCTCACGCTCATTGGGCAGGGACCAGAACAAGATGCTGTAAATAAAATGGCTGCGCGTATCAACAGTTCCACGAGTACACGCGTCAAACTCATTCCCCACACAGACGATGTGTGTGCGTTTTACAAAGGAATAGATGTTTTGATTTTACCGTCTCGGGATAACGATCCCTTTGGCCTGGTTGCGGCGGAGGCAATGGCCGTCGGCACACCCGTGATTGTCACCGATCAATGTGGTATCGCGAGTTTTTTGGTAGACGAGAAAGATGCACTGATCGTCAAAGCAAATTCTGCGATGGAGCTGAAAGAAGCGATTTCAAGATATAAAGAAGAAGGTCTGAGAAAGAAAATAGCAGCTGCAGGACAAAAAACTGCTGGAGAAAAATTCTCGGTGAAAAAGATGGTGGATTGTTACGAAGAACTGTTTACTGTTGCCGCATGAAAAAAAGTCTCCTCCTGATCGCAGTGCCGCTTCTCCTTTTTCTGCCGACAGAAAAGCAAAGTACGCACCTGCAGCATTTTTCAGAGCCAATCGATGCCCTGAGCGTGCATTTTCCGCATCAGCAAGACGTAATCAGCGTGCGAGCAAAGGAAGGAAATTCTTGGGGCGCGTGGAAAGAATTGCACGTAGAAAATGAACAAGATCCGACGCTGCAGGAAAGTAATCTCATCATGTTTCAGGGCGGAGTCACAGACGTAGAATTTTCAAAACCAATCGATGCGTCTGCTGTGCATCCCATCACGGTCTCACATGAACCTGCGCATTACCTGATTGCAGCAAAGAATGACCCCGGCATGCCGCATATTCTCAGTCGTGAAGAATGGGGAGCAGATGATTCACTGCTCTACACGTCAAAAATAAAACCAAAACCTGCGTCCTCTGCGAGCAGTGCCGCACCTGTCTCAAACGATAACGGAGACAATGTCAGTGAACGTGAAGCAGACTGTATGAACGCACAGAAAAATTTCCCCGATGAATTTAAAACAGAGCGAACGGAGAGAAAAGATGCGAACGGAAAAACCCTGCGCTGGCCGCGTCAGTACTCGAAAGAAATAAATCTCCTCGTCGTCCATCACACGGCGATCACTGTCACAGGCGATGCCAGAACCGGTGCCGAAAAAGTACGTGCGCTGTATACCTACCACGCGGACAATCGCGGCTGGGGCGACATCGGCTACCACTACGTGATCGA
>CALREJ010000006.1 GCA_943355155.1 Candidatus Peribacteria bacterium | reverse complement strand
AGATATTGAGAAAATTGAACACTGGCTGAATCACACTCCGAGAAAATGTTTGAACTGGAGTACTCCGTATGAGATCATGATTGAAAATCGTTTGTTTGTTTCTTCTACTTCACCGAACCCCAGTGTTGCACTTGAGGGGTAAATGCGGGGATTCTGCTTTGCACGCACTGCGATATCGCGCATTTTTGCGTCAAGTGCATCCACAAGAGTGCGCTGCTCCTCTTTGGTGAGCGGCTTATTGTTTGATTCTGCTCGATTTTCAGGCGACTGAGGTACATCATTCCTTGCCTCAAAATGAAGAAGTCGATGTTCGCTGCCGGCAAAAAGAAGATGGATGCGCTTCATCAGAGGTCGGAAAGAATGGAATCTGCACTGCGCGCATCGCCGGCGCGGTCTGTTTTTTCTGTTTCTGTTCTTGCTGCGCGAGTAAATGCACGCTCGGCATTTGTCACAAATATCTGCAAATCTTCTACAATCACTGCCTGTTCCTGATCTTTTAGTTCTAGCATCCGATCCGACTGCCTCAGTGTTGTCATCAGCGCAGCCAACCCTTCGTCACTGAGTAAAGGTGCAATTTCACCGGCATGATCAGAAATATCCTGCGGGATATGTGTGAGAGCCTCAAGTTCTGTGAGAAATGTGTGAAAATCCATATGCACAAGAAATCTGATTAGTATAGCAGAAAATGCCATTTCATTCAATAAAATAATGCGGGAGGCGGCTTAGCCCTTCTGCACCCACTTCTCAAAATTCTCCGTGCGCTGAACCGCCTCGCGCTTTTTCCTGTCTTCATCGCGGAGCACCAATGTCTTTTTATTGGCGGCATTTTTGATTGTTTCATCTTTCAGGTGTTTTGATTCCTGCTCGATATCAAAAAGTTTTTTACTTGTTTCCTCTTCGAGCCGAATGATGGCATTTTGCCGGACGCGTTCAAAGTGTGATTTTTGATCCGGATCTGCAGACAAGATCTGATGCTTCGTTGTCTCTTCAATGTGATTTCTTTGCCTCTCGGCGTCTGCATGCAAAAGATTTATTTTCCGCTTTCTCTCGTTTTCGATGTGCTCAGTATTTCGCTTCATGTCTTCGTCGAGCGTATGCGTTGTTTTTGCTGCACTCACTTCAGCATTTTTTATGTGCATCTCTTCGTCATGCTGAACGGCTGCACGTTTGTCACGAATTTTATGTTCCACGGCTTGCCTGTGGAGTTTGGCCATGTTTTCTTTTCTCTCTGCTTCCTTAGCCTCTTGTTTCTTGCGCTCTTCCTCCTGGAGAAGTCTGAGCGCTTCTTGCTCTTTCCGTTTTTTCTCTTCTTCTCTGCGCGCAGCATGTTGTTCCTGCCGCCAATCTTCACGGTGTTCCGAACGCTCTTTCGTTGCCGCAGTTTCCTCGGAAAAAGCTACGTCTTCGCGCTGCTTTCGCTCAACTGTTTCACTCTCACGCTTGATCTGCCGATCTTTCTCAGCCTTGAGCATACCCGCCCGTTTCGATGTCATCGTTTGCCAAACTTTTTGCTGTTCCAGCTCACGAGCATGCATGTCACCATCCTGTGTTGAAGTGTCGTCTGACATCTAGGTAGTATAGCAGAAAACCTGTGACGCCGCACCCGGGAACGGGTGCTACTGGGGTGGGCTGTAGAGACATGCGACACGCCGTCTTCCCTCGAAGCCGCACCCGCCCTTTGTCTCTTACTCAGGATAAACTCCGGGGTGCTTCTGAGGTGGTAAAAATAATTCCATACACATAGTAGCACCCGTTCCCGGGTGCGCCTCAGCAAGACAGGGGTTGAATGCCGCATTACGCTTTCTTTTTCTTCTCCGCCTTCACCCGAATCAGCAACCCGATCTCTTCGGAAAGCTCGTGAAGCAGATCTTTCTTCTGTGCACGAGAAAGCAGCGCCGTCTCGGAAATGCGCAGCGTATTGCTGCTTATTTTCCACTGCGAGTTCGCCTGCAAAATGCGCATGATATCCATCGCCTCGACGCGAGGACTGAGCGTGAGCACGATCTCCCGTTCGGATGACCGCGAATGATCTTCTGCCTTCACACGAACGACTCCTGCTTTTCGGCAAATAAGCTTGAGTCGCAGCACTGCAAACAAGTTTTGCACTTGTCTCGGAGGTTCTCCAAATTCCTCGCGGAGGTCGGATTCAAATTCACTGAGCGTTGCTTCGTCTTCGCAGCCCGCAAGTTTCTGGTAGACAGAAATTTTCTCGCCGCTGTCGGGGATATAAAATGTGGGAAGCAACGCTTCGACTGGCAACAAAATTTCGATGTTCTGCACTTCTTCTTCGACCGCAACCCCGCCGGATTTTAGCTCCTCGACTGCATTTTTCAGCATACGCAAATAATGGCTGACACCAACCGTGTTCATCGTTCCCGCTTGGCTGGCGCCGAGGATCTCTCCTGCTCCACGGATCTCGAGGTCGCGCATCGCGACTTGGAATCCGGATCCAAGTTCACACGCTTCGACGATCGCGCGCAGTCTCTTCTTCGCATCATCTTTTAATTTTTGTGAATGATAGAGCAAGTAGGCAAACGCCTGAATTTTCGAACGTCCGACGCGACCGCGGAGCTGATAGAGCTGTGCGAGTCCGAACTTCTCCGCTTCGTTCACAATCAATGTGTTTGCACGCGGAAGGTCGATGCCGTTTTCAATGATCGTTGAGCTCACGAGCACGGAGTATTTCCCCTGTTTAAAGCCAAAAATACGCTCCTCCAAGTCCTCCGGCCGTAGCTGTCCGTGCGCGACGACGAAGCTTGCCTCGGGAATCATTTGACGAAGTTTTTGTGCAAATGCATCGATCGTTTCCACGCGATTATGCAACACGAAACACTGACCGCCGCGCTCGATTTCATGCATAATCGCGAGACGCACCAGCTGATCGGAATATTTTCGTACTTCCGTGATAATCGGGAGTCTCCCCGGGGGAGGAGTCGTGATCGTCGTGATATCGCGGAGCTTATGAAGTCCGAGATTGAGCGTGCGGGGAATCGGAGTCGCGGTGAGCGTAAGGATATCAACCGACGCGCGCATCTCTTTGAACTTTTCTTTCTGCTTCACCCCAAACCGCTGCTCTTCATCAACGATCACAAGGCCGAGATTGAAAAACTTCACATCGTCTTGGAGAAGTCTGTGCGTGCCGATCACGATGTCAGCATCGCCCTTCCGTAGCCTCTCCAGCGTGACTTCTTGTTCTTTGGGTGTCCTGAACCGTGACATCATTTCAATGCGCACTCCAAAGGCCGCCATGCGTTCTTTGAAATTATGGAAGTGTTGATCGACGAGAATCGTAATCGGCGCCACGACGGCAACTTGTTTTCCATCCTGCACAGCCTTGAACGCCGCGCGCATCGCCACTTCCGTCTTTCCAAATCCCACATCTCCGCACACGAGACGATCCATCGGGTGCGTATCTTCCATATCGCGGCGAATGTCTTCGATTGCCTTCAGCTGTCCGGGAGTTTCCGTGTACTGGAACGCTTCCTCGAATTTTTTGTAGACAGCAGTATTTTCGTGATACGCAAATCCCTTCGCTGCGGCGCGCTTGGCATAGAGCGCAAGCAAGTCCTTCGCGATCTCCTCCGTTTCTTTTTTGATCTTATCCGTCACCTTCTTCCATTCATTCTGTCCGAGCCTCGTGAGCACTGGCTCATCACCTTCTTCATGGACAAATTTACTGAGCTTGTCTGCTTGGTCGACGGGAATAAAAAGTTTATCGTTCTCTGCGTACGTCAGCTCCAAATATTCACGCACTGTTTCATCGATTGTTTTCTGCGTCATCCCTTCAAACCGTCCGATGCCGTGCTCCATGTGCACGACGTAGTCACCGGCAGTGAGCGACGTGAGGAAATCGAGCGCAAGTTTTTGAACAGACCTTTCCTTTCCTGCTTTTCTGAGTGTAAAAATCTCGCGATCTGTGAGGAGTGCGCACTGGGAATCGGGATTTTGGATGCTATGCGGGAGCAAGTCTCCTTCCTCCGCTGCAACAATCGTCACCGCACCTACTTCGCGTTCTGTCAGCGAAAATCTGATCCTCTCTTCCTTGAAAATTCCCTGCAATTCCTCCGACCTTCTTGTAACAATGAGAATGCTCCACTCTTGTTGTAACTTATCTTTGAGGTCATTCAAGAAATCCGTCAGCGTGTAAAACTTGAGCACGGACAGATATCGAAGGTGGACATGATGTTCCTGTGATTCCGGAAACGCGGTGAAGCGAACGAGCGATCCTGTCGTCGGATCTGGAACATCATCTTGATCATCAATCACGAGCAGCCCGTCCTTCGGAAATTGCGCGCCGATCGATGCTGTTTTTTCGTAAGACAATGGCAGTAATGTTAATTCTTTTTGCGCACCACTTGTTTGGCCAACAATCCTCTCAACCGTATCGAAATGAAATTCAACTCGGTAACTTTCCATCGTTTGAATCGGATGAATCTCGAGTGTGTCACCGACGCGGCGATATTCCCCCGGCATCACCTCCCTGTCCTCCGCATGTTCGTAACCAGCATCCAGTAAGTTTTCCACAAACTGCGTAAAAGGCAGGCTATCTCCGGTTTTTATACGAAATGCACGCTTGATGAGTTCGCTGTAGAGCGGGAATTCAGATTCAAAGAGTGCCTTGGATGTGAGAAATACTTTTTTCTCGCCCTGCATGAAGAGCAGAAATTGCTGCAACGCATCCGTCGTCATCACAGGCTCATCGCTCTCACTCGTATGAATATCCATGAACACGCTCGTAGGCTGATCGAAAAATTGGAGCCAGTGCCGCAGCACATCAACCTGCGCCGCGTCGTCCCCCACGACCAATGTCGGAAACATTTTGAAATGCAGCAGGTGACTCATGAGCAACGACTTCGCCGTTTCATTCCCCGCACCCGAGATCACCAAATGCCCCTCTTTGGAAAGAAGGTCAGAAAGTTCCCGATGCGTGTCTCTCCCGATGAGGAGCGATGGTTTCATGATGCGGTGATGTGAGCGGTAGCTACTCCTAAGCTACAAAAAGACGCCCCTTGGGCGGACAGCAAATACTCAAACGTCGGATCTTCCGTGCGTTGAATGTGAGTAAATTATAGCCCTTGTGGTGCTTTTGCACAATTGGATTTTACCTGTTTGTAGAGACGTGCGGCGCGCACGTCTTCCCCATAGAGACGTCCCAACGGGTCGTCTCTACGCATTCCTTCACGATTCCTGCAACCTTAGCGGCATAATCAAATGTAAGAAATTCTCATTCCCCGGCACATGAAACACTGCAGGGTGCATACTGTCTGTGATTTGTAACTCCACTTGTTCACTGCTGATGTGCGCAAAGAAATCAAGAAGGTAACTTGAACTTAACGCGATCTTCCCCTCTTGTCCTTGGATCTCTGTAGGGATGGTTGTTTCATCGCGGCCAAGCTGTGTTTGAGGTGTTGCAATGTGTGCATTGGTTCCAGCAAGCGTGAAGGTGAGATTGTTATTCACTTCTTTTGCAAAGTAATGCATGCGCTTCACAGTGGTGGTGAGGTCTCGCGTTGAGAGTAAGGCTTTTGTTGTTGCTTCTTTGGGAATGATCTGGCGGTAGTCCGGGAATTTTCCTTCGATCAACCTTGATACCAAGCGAGTATTTTCAATCACTACTTCTAATTGCTGCGCGCTTAATGTGATGGTAATCGGCATCGCTTCCTCACGTGTTCCTTGTTTTTCACTTTCTTCGGTCGGACTTCGTTTCGCAGGTTTTTTTGCGGCGATCATTGTTTTTAATTCTTCAAGAACCTTCACTGGAATGATGCAGGAAATTTCTCCGTCGATATCTGTGGGGATGCTGTATTCGGAAAGTCTATAGCTATCTGTCGCAACAAAGATAAGCTTCTTATTTTCTGCACGCAGATACACCCCCGAAAGCACGGGGCGCAAACTTGTGCGCGCTGAGGCAAATGTCACAAGATTGAGCGCTTCCAAAAGTGACGCTGCATCCAGCTTGAATTCTGTTTTCTTTTCAACAGACGGAATAGATGGATAATCACTCGCCTTTTCTCCAGAGAGCGCAGTCTTACTATGTGCTGATGTGCATTTTAATTGTGTGCCCTCACTACTTTCTAAAATAATTTCAGAATCATTGTTATACTGCGCAAAGTTTAAAATCGCTTTTGCAGGAATTGTGATTGATCCTTCACTCTCAATGTTCGCCGGAAAATGTGTGATGATACTGAGCTCCAAATCCGTCGCACTCACGGTACACATATTCCCCTCTGCCTTAAAAAGAATATTTCCTAAAATCGGCAGAGCTTGTTGCCCACTAATCGCACGACTCACTAATTGAATCGCCTGTAGAAACTCTACTGTAGTACAAGAAAATTTCATGTGTTCCTATTGAATGAATAAAAGAAAGGAAAGTAACTATATTGAATTCATCATCATCATACCACTGGGAATTTCATTCTTTTTCTGGGCTCATCTGTGGAAAGGTGTGGGGATTTCTTCTTATATATCTCGTAAAAGCCGATTTATCCAGATTGATCAAATCGTGTGTGTGGGAGGGGTGTGGAAAACTCGTGGAAAACCAGACACTCGTGGCTTCAAGGAGCCAAGTGCTAAGAAATCATTACTGGAAGCCAAAATTCACAAACCCTGTGTATAAGTCATGGTGTCCTGCGAGTAACATCTCCACATGGATATCCACAGGGGGTGTGGATAACTTTTGTGCGCAAAAATAGGGCTTTTTCAGAAGTGAAAGCCGCGCGTTGAGAAAATTTTTACAAAAACCGAGTGTGGAGTTGTGCACAGGTTGTCCGTGCCGCCGCGCCGCACTTCGATATAAAAAGCGTGTCATCCTGAGTGTTTTTGTCGCAACAAAAATGTATCGAAGGACGCACACACTTTTCACTCAGTGTGACACATTTATTTCTTATAACTTCTTTTTATACTGATCCCTACTTTCCGGTTTTTTCGCGGCGGAAGAATTTTCCCGCACATCCAACGCTCCATTTTTCATCTTCACAAAACTTTGCTCGGGAATATCTTTGTCGATGAGTGTCGCACTTGCCACAAAACTTCCTGCACCGATTTTTATGCCGGGACTGATGCTCACATGAATCCCAATCCGACAGTCGCTGCCAATAATCGTACCAAACTTTGTGAGACCCGTGGCGACCGGTGCGTCCTGATGGAGCGACGCGATCTCTTCTTCATCGAGGCGCAAATTCCCTGTCACCGTTCCCGCACCAAAAGACACATTGTCCCCGATCACACTGTCGCCGAGGTAGGTGCTGTGGGTCCAGATGTGGTTATGAAGGATGCTACCTTTCACCTCCGTGTTGTAGCCAATGACGCAGTGTCTCCCAATCGAAGATCCTCGGACGAGTGCGTTATTTCCAATAATCGAATGTGCGCCAATCACCGCAGGCCCGACGATGCACGCATGCGGCATCACGCGCACTCCTTCTTCAATAATCACATTTCCCTCGATCACAGCAGTCTTGTGAATTTGTGCAGTCTTGTGAATCGATTGCTTTTTAATTTCGCCAAGAAGAATTGGGAGCATATGCAAAAGGTGCCACGGATATTTCACTGCCTGCCACACACTGTCGTAGGGAATGGCTGCATAGGATTTTTCTTTAAAGAGCATCGCGAGCGCCTGTTCATATCCGTCGTCCTGCGACGGGCTTATTTTTTTGAGTGCGTCGAGCAGCACAGCAGAATCTGCGTGATAGTGGCAGACAATATTTACTAGATCACTCGGCTCATTCCCCGCGCCCGGCTTTTCGACAATGCCGCCAATTCGATCATTTTGTACTGACAAATATCCGCCGGGGAAATAGCGCGATACTTTCTGCGCGAGAATCGCACCGGCAATATTTTTTTGTGTGCCAGCTTTCACTGTTGCCATGTAACCGGAGACATCAATGATGTCATTACTACTCACGACAAGCACGGCTTCATCTTTGCAGAGTGGAAGTGCGCTCAGGAGCGCGCCGCGCATCCCAAGTTTCAGATCTTCCTGTTCAACGAGTGGAAAATCCGGATACAACATCGCGACTTCTGCGAGGTTATGTTTTCCGCCAACAAGAATGATGTCTGCGCAGTCTGCATCTCTCAACTTATCCACGATATGAGCGATCAACGGTTTTCCCGCAATCGGGAACAGGGATTTTTCCGCAAGCGGCCAGAACCGTTTGCTTTGGCCTGCGAGGAGAAGAATGGTTTTCATTGAGTGGGAGTATAGAGCTACTATTGGCCGTTAAGCTAGCCTTTCCCCTTGTTCTTTCTTGTCAACGGCAACAAGAAAGAACCAAAGAAATGCTCCGCCGCCAATCCCATCGACCGCTGACCCCTCCACCCTCCGTGGCGGCAGCACACACTCCATTAATCAATAATCCCTTTCCTACCTGGAATCAGGGCTAGAGGAAGGGGTTTTGGGTGAGTTTTTTTATAACAATCACTGCTTCACACCCCACTCCTCCCCCTCCATCCTCACGGTAATCGCCCCCGACATCGTCGTGCGGAAGGGGAGACTGAAATGATGGAAGCGATTGAGAATGACGGGACTCGGCA
The DNA here is from genome assembly GCA_943355155.1 of Candidatus Peribacteria bacterium. Lineage (GTDB taxonomy): Bacteria > Patescibacteriota > Gracilibacteria > Peribacterales > Peribacteraceae > CALREJ01. The sequence continues at coordinate 26,659 of CALREJ010000006.1, read as the reverse complement.
GACCGTAGGAATTTTGTGCGCCGACGGAGATGATCGAGAGTGCTGGATTGACCGCGAGTAAAAAACCCGACGAACTCGATGTCTTACTTCCGTGATGTCCGACTTTTAAAATGTCTGCATGGAGATCGATGTGCTCAGACAAAAGTTCTTCTTCCACACTTTCTTCCGCATCACCGGTAAAGAGGATGGAATTTTTTCCGAAGACTAATTTGAACACGATGCAGCTGTCATGAATGCGCTTGATTGTTTTCCCAAAATACATCGGCGGCGGCCAGAGGATATCGAGCGTGAGTCCATCGCCAAGATCGAGGTCACGATTCGGATCTGCAATCACAATCGGAATTTTTTGTGCTCCGACGAGATGTAAAAATTCTTCGTACCGGCCATTTTCATACGCAGCTGCGGTGATGATCACGCGGCCGACGTGGTAGCGGCGCAGGATTTCCGGAAATCCTGCAACGTGGTCGAGGTGAGGATGTGTGAGGATTAAGATGTCTATCGTCCGATCAAAAAATGGCATCGCGTGTCCCAGCTGTTCAAGCGCAGAAAGGTCGGGTCCACCGTCGATCAGAACCTGCTGTCCGTGTGGTCCGGTGATGAACGCACTGTCGCCTTGGGCGACATCAAAAAAGCGAACAACGGTCGTGCGACCATTTGGCGCTGTCCACCATTCATGCACACACAGGAATACGCCGATCACGAGCATCGTAGCGAGATATTTTTTGAAATGGTGCGTGGGAGGGGGCATTCGCTCAGTTTATCCGTTCACGAGTTTGCGCTTCGAAAAAAACTTCCAGCCGAGAATACTCGATGTCAAAAGAAGCGCGAATAATGTGCTGGATCCGGAATTGGGGAGGTGCCCGGACGTTCCGTCCCCCTTCGGAACGGTACCCTTCAGTGTGATACTTTGACGGACTCCACTCGACGTACTGCCGTCGCTTGCGCGGACTTTGATGAGGATGCCAAATGTGCCTGCGGGGACGTGAGGAATTCGAACACTTGCCACAGTTTTACTGACAAGACTCGGCGTGCTCCATTCATTTCCCCCGTCGGCGGATTGCGAAATGGAGAGTCCCGCGACACGCGCATCAGAAGGAACGTTCCACTCTGCAGTGACCGTGAAAAGATTATTTCCCTCAGATTCCTTTGTCAGACGCAGTGCACGGATCTCGGGCATCGTTGGCTGCCAAGGAGTGTCCTGTGTGTCCGGAGCGGTTCCATCTTTATTTCCCGTGAAAAGCATAGGTGCCTGTGCACTATCCATCGGCACTTCATTTCCATATGGGTCTGTTCCGGTGATTCCGTCCCCGACGGTCACGACGTACACAACGCCGCGTTCCTGAGGAAGTGTATTGAGAAGAACGGTTTTTCCGGTGATGACGAGGCGCGTGAGCGTGAGCTCTTTGCCACTTCCTGTTTTAATGATAAATGCCTTCGTAGCCTTTGCATTGTCGACGGTTACGGTGTCTGAGAATGTGAGAAGTACGCCCGTTGCAGAGACAGATTCCGCTGACAGGAGCTTCAATGACGCAGGCTCACCGGTCACTTTTGCAGGAGTAGAGGAAGTCGCTGCGATGGTCATGGGGTCTGTATCTGTGGCATCGGTGACGAGTGTTGGAGCAGGTGGGATTGTCGCTGTGCTTGTTGGCTGATTGCTCGTTGTTTGCACGCTGGCAATGTCCACACTCGTTTCTTCCGCAAAATACGCGCTCTCTTCCCCTGCATCATTTGCAGCGAGAATAGACACGAAGAGTGTTGCGACAGGTGGGACACGATCGAGTGTCGCACTCGTGGCATCTCCATCCGCAGTCTGGTAATCGTCATACTGTCCGCCGTTTTTCAAAATCGACTGATGACTGTAGTAAATATGATAACTCGCAATTTTCTGATCCGTCACCGCCGTCCACGACACCGCCACTTTTCCATCTTTCATCTCAGCCTTGATCCCAGTCACCGATCCAGGAGCCACCGCCATTGCCACTGCAGGCAAGCAGAATGTCATCACTGCGATTCCGAAACGGGTTTTGAGGGTCATGGTGTTTGTGTGAATGTTTCCGATTATTGTAGCAGAAAGAGGGGTTTTGAGCAAAGGAACATTCTGTTTTTGGACTCGTACTTATCGCCATTTATAAATTATTCAAGCCTCGCTGAGCGATGAATATGATTACAACATCAATTCGTTATGCAAGGAATATAAAAGTGGTCATTTTTGGCCATTTTCGCATCTCGAGCGGGTATGGCTGCTTGATTCGAGGTGTTAGCACTCTAGAATAAAGACTGCTAGTTGATACTAGCACCTGCTCTTTAGATTAGAATGGAACGTTGGTTCCCTCAAAAAGAATGACACGCTTGCCTGCTCTACAGCTCTCGGGCCACTTCCCTTTTTCGTTACTTCACAACACGAACCCACAAATTTAACACTGATGGCGCATTGGTCATCAGATCGAGGACAGAAGGATTCATGAGACGGCTGTTTTGGTTCTGGTGACTACGGAAACGTAGGCGCCATTTTTAGTTCTTTCTGTTCTTTATACGAAAGTCGTGTGACAGGCGATATTCGTCTCTATTTCTTTCCCCTGTTCTTTTATGGCTGATCCGCAGCAGAGCCGGCCGGGATACTTTCTTATTTATAGAAAGTCATTCCGCACCAAAACAGGGAAGCTCGTCGTAGCCCCGAGAGGCAAAAGCTTCCCTATTTGGATCAAGTCTCATTAGAGACGGAAGATCAACCCTCGACTTACCAGAGTCGGGGGTTTTTCGTTTGCCTCGTTTCACCGAGGTTAAACATGATCGCATATTAATAATTTTTTTGTCAAATTGTCTATAAATAGTGGTTGATTGTATTACATTATCGTTTTGTCGTATTCATGACAGCTTGTCTAAACGGGAAACTTGCTAATTTTTTTGCTGCCAAATTCATCTTCTCAAACTCCCATAAATCCTCGTCCCCCACGCAATCCCCCCGATATAAACTCCCGCGAGAGCCAAAGCGACAGCAGTGTGAAGACTTGAAGTAAGATATGGAGTTGCGAGGATGAGCCCGAGCCAGAGCAAAAATGCATACGCAATCCATTGCCGGACAAATTTCCACGGATACGAAAATGGCATACTTCTTCGCGTAATTGGAACTAAAATCATTGCGAGGACGACGTGGGTGAGGATCGATGTGTGAGCGGCCCCGATGAATCCATCGACGGGAATCTGGATCAGGTTACTCGTGATCGACACGATTGCACCAAACGCGAGGGCGCAGACGAGTGGTTCCCAGTCGTGCTTGGTGAGTAAACAATAAAAACAAAAGAGGATAATGCCGTTGAAGAACATGGAGAACGCAAGGAGTTGCAGTGCGGTGTCGGAACCAGCGTGTGCGGCGGTACTCAGATATTTTTCTGTCGTGAGCAGTTGCATGAGTGGTCTCGACCAGAGAAAAGAAAACAGAAACAGCGTGACGCCGAGGAGCAAAATAATGTGAAGAGTTTTCCCGAGCATCTCGCGTGTGTCTTCTCCTTTTTCCGAACGTTCACTCAGGATCGGGAGAGTGGAGTTCAGTAAAAATGTCGGAAACAAATACGCCATATCCATTGCACGTTGGACGAATCCATAATACGCATTCTGGATCGCAAAGTCCTGTCGCAGCATGCCTATCATCGTCACATCCGATTGCCGATAGAGCGCAGTGCAGAGAAACGCGAGGCCGTAGGGAGCGGCTTGTGCAAAGGATTTTTTGAGCAATGCCTTATCCCAGTGCGGACGAATTGGCAGGAATTTTTTGCCGAAAAAATACGACGAACAAAAAAGGAGCAGCGCGCCTATGCCGCCGAAAAGCAGGAATAAATAATAGATGTGTGGATCCGTCGACTCGCGAACGCCCATGACGATAATCACAGCAGTGAGGAGCACCGTAAGAATGCGCTGCGAGACCTCCGCAACGAACACGTAGCGCATATGATAGCTCACTTGGAAAATGGTGCGGATCATCCCTGCGAGCAACGTGAAAAACGGAACGAGTGCTGCGATCGTTATGCCGACGGGGAGTGGTGTCCCCCGCCACGAGGGAACGATCCATGCGAAAATCAGTGCAACGGAAAGCGAGAGCGCGAGGATGATCGAGCGAAGTGTCAGCAGTGTGCCAAAGACCCGCTCGCGTTCTTCTCCCTGTACCTTCGAAACCTCTCGCACGGCAACGGCATAGAGGCCAAAATCCGCGAGAATCCCAAAGATCTGCAAAAATCCATAAGCAGTATTGTACTGACCCGCAAGTTCCTTACTAAGTCCGATCGCGACAAATTTTACGGTGACGATGCTGAGGGCCGCCATCGTGACCTGACTCCCGATTTGCCAGAGCGTCGAAGAAGCGATTTGTTTGGTCGACATGCGTCCACTATACTCCACCAGACATGCCCCTTTCGATCAAACACCTCACGTCCACGAAACAGCTCACGAAGGCTGATACGGACGCTATTTTAGCCGAGGCCGCTGCTATGGAAAAAGTGATTGCGAAGGGTGGAGATGATCGACTCCACGGCAAAATCCTCGCGGCACTTTTCTATGAACCGAGTACGCGCACGAGACTTAGTTTTGAAGCGGCGATGCAACGTCTCGGCGGACAGATTGTCACTGCGGATGGGTTTCAGTTCAGCTCGCTGTATAAAGGAGAGACACTCGAAGACACGATCATTATGGTGAGTGGCTACGCGGACATTATCGCCATGCGTCACCCAGAGCAGGGTACAGCGGATCGCGCTGCAGCGGTGTCCCCCGTTCCGTTCATCAACGCGGGCGATGGCCCCGGGCAGCATCCGACACAAGCACTCCTCGACCTCTACACGATCCAAAAAGAGCGCGGCTCCATCGACGGACTTCATATTGCGATGGTTGGTGACCTGAAATACGGACGCACCGTGCACTCGCTCACGTATCTCCTTGGACTCTATAAAAACCTGCGCTTCACGTACGTGTCGCCGGACTCGCTTAAAATGCCCGAAAAAGTATCGAGCTTTCTGAAAGAAAAAAATATTCCCTACGAAGAAGTGACAGATCTTCACGCCGGACTCGATGCGGACGTCCTCTACATGACGCGCGTGCAAAAAGAACGCTTCGATGACAGTGCAGAATATGAAGCATTAAAACTCAAATACATACTTACTGCCGATCACTTGAAAGGTAAAAAAGTAACCGTGATGCATCCGCTCCCGCGTGTCGGGGAAATCAGTACTGATGTCGACGCGCTTCCGAATGCTGCGTATTTTCGTCAGGCAAAAAATGGGGTGCCGGTTCGGATGGCGCTGCTTTCGATGCTGCTGCAATGATAAGAAGCAAGATACAAGAGACAAGATGCAAACAAGGTTAAAGAATCAAGATGGAAGGTGAAAACATTTTTATCTTATTCCTTGAGGTTTATTTCTTGTTTGTCTCTTGTATCTTGCTTCTTGGATCTTCGCTTTATGCTACACTCCCGCCAATGTCCTCCCTCCTCCTCCACGGCGCATTACTCGTGAGCGGAGGCGTGGAATCGCGAGAGGATGTGCTCGTCGAAGACGGCATTGTAAAAGAGATTGCAAAGTATATTGAGGAATACGATGAAGAGATGGATCTCACAGGCAAGGTACTCCTTCCGGGACTCATCGATTGCCATGTCCATTTTCGTGAGCCCGGACTCGAACACAAGGCGACAATGGCAACTGAGTCCGCATCTGCGATCGCAGGAGGAGTCACAACTGTCTGTGAAATGCCGAATACGATTCCACCGACTGTTACCGTTTCGGCGTTAGCAGATAAAGTGAGACGCGCGGATGCGCTCGAAGAGACAAGAAATAAGATACAAGAAACAAATGTGGATATGAGATTCTTTTTCGGAATTACCCAAAACATTCATCTTGCGACGCTCATTGAACTATTCGAATCCAGTGCTGATGAAAGCAGGCGGCTGCGCGCGCGGATTGCGGGGGTGAAGATTTATTTGGATCACTCGACGGGCGATCAGAAAATTGAAGATGCCTTACTCGACGATGTGTTTGCAATGTGCGCGAAGCACCACATCACGCTCGTTGCGCACTGTGAAGACCCAGAAGAAAACGCGAAGGCCGCCGCGCAGAATACACGGACAAATATTGCCGCACATTCTCTGATCCGCCCTGCGACAAGCGAAGTGATAGCGATTGAAAAAGCGATTGCGCTTGCGAAAAAACACGGCACCCATTTTCACGTCGCGCATCTTTCGACCGAGGGTGGCGTTGATCTTGTTCGTAAGGCAAAAGCTGAGGGGCTACACATTACCTGTGAAGTCGCACCGCATCATCTTTTCCTCACAACAGACGACTACGAACGTCTCGGCACGCTCGCAAAAATGAATCCACCACTGCGTTCACACAAACATCGTCTCGCGCTCTGGGCGGGCATTGCAGACAAAACCGTCGATTGTATTTCGACAGATCATGCGCCGCACACACTCGAAGAAAAAAATAATGCCGAACCACTTAAGGCTCCATCAGGAGTGCCGGGCGTCGAGACGATGCTCCCACTTCTTCTCTCCGTTGCATTGGGTCACTGGCCACATCCCACGGAAAAAATTTCGTGCCCCACGCTCACGTTTCGAGACATTGTGCGACTCTGCTTCGAAAACCCGAATCGCATCTTCCATCTCGGGAAACACGACATCGAAAAAGGTCAGCGTGCGGATATAGTCATCATCGATCCAAATGTTGAATGGACAATCGAAGGAAAAAACCTCCACAGCAAATGTGGATGGACTTCGTTTGAGGGGTGGAAAGTGAAAGGGAAAGTGGTGCGGGTGATCAGATAGCGAGAAGATGGATAAGTTCTGGTAGCTCGTGGATAATGATATCCGCGTCTGACTCTGCTGAATCGAATCTATGATGAGGGTCATACAAACATGCAAGTTCTTCCGCGGCATGTGCTGCATGGATATCAAATGGCTGGTCTCCAACAAATAATCCGGTTTTTTTAATATTCAGTCTTTTCTTTGCAAGAAGAATTCCATAGGGCTTGGGTTTGGGTTTTACCTTGTACTTACTTGGTGCGATGATTAAGTCTACATGATGACGAATGCCGATCATTTCATGGATCACAAGGACATCTTCCCATTCTGAATTTGTAATGACAGCGATCGGCTGTCGTTTTCGTAATGCGCGGAGTGTTTCTATTGCACCCGGTGTCCAGCGCACGCCATCTCGCAAAAGTTTTCTGTAGTATTCATCTCGCTTTTTTCGGATAAGCGCAATGATTGGTTCGGGAACATGTATGTGCCGTAAAATGTCCTTCAATGTCTTGCCCTGACCGTTCAACTCTCGTGCATTGGGAGGAAGTGCAATTCCGAAATCCGCCAATGCAAGGACCGTGGCATCGTAATGCCTATCATTGGACTCTACGAGGACGCCGTCCATGTCGAAAAATATCGTAGGCTTTTCCATAAAGGCCGCACTTTATAGCGAATTTGCTGTAGAGGATCAACTGTCGGGGTGCGCAATTTTTTTGTCAAAATGCAATAAATAGAGTAGTATGTCTATGTGGAAACTTTAGAAGAAAAAATAGCTCGCATACAAGAAAAAATGCTTTTAATGCAGGATGAACGACATGATAAGGTTTATCGAGCCATCAGCGATTGCATTAATCAATGCATTTCCAGTATTGCTGCGACCTACACATTAGAATCAGATGGTGCAAATACCGCACTACGCCAATGCCCAGCGTTGCACCCGCTCATTGGAAGTGGATTTTCTGAAAAGGATGAAGAGGTAAATGAAGCGATCCTTCGGGGAAAATTAGGTGATGCTAAGTACGATGAGATGATTGTTTATTGTAGGCAACTCATCGGAAAGTCAGTAGATCGGATCATCAATGAGAATCAGATCTGATATTCATATGTGTTTGACATTAATCATAATTATTTTATGATGTTGGTATGAATCAAGCAAGCCAAGAAACAGAGGAGAGTTTCCACTATGCCTTTGAGCAAGACTTAAATAACGAAGGTCTTGCTTCTGATTACCTCAATGAATGGTTTGCTTTGAAAATGGCAATTGAAAGAGGTGTAACTATTGATGCGGATCGTCTTCGTTGTTTAGCAGGTGAGATTCTCTCCTATGAAAGATATTTTAGGCAGAAAGTAAAATTTCGCTTAAATTCCGAACGTACTTTGTATGCGAGAAAACTTACCGAACATCTCGGTAGCATTCGTCCGGAAGTCCTCGAAATCGTTGATGCCATGATTGCCCGTGTTCAGAAGGTGTGTGCAGAACCCAAGCTCGATATTTATTATCTTCGCCGCGTTGTTGCCTATGCAGTCGGAGTGATAACAAACAAAAGATCTTCCGAAACAATCAGAAGATCTTTTGGTCTAGTTGATGTGTTTGCGTCAGTTACACCTCCACAAACAACGGAATCACCATCGGTTCCCGATCCAGCTTCCGATCGAAGTAGCGATAGAGCGCACCGGTGACGGCACGTTTGAAAGCAGCCCGATCAGTCTCGCCGCGATTGAGTTCTTCTTCATATGCTTTCTTCGACGTTGCGATGACTTCGGCAGAAATTTCCGTTTGTTCGGAACCGTAGATGAGTCCGCGCGTGATGATGTCGGGGTCGCCGACAAGGCGCTTGCTCTCTGCGTAGACTTTGAACAGCACGACGATGGCACCGGCACCGCTCATGATTTTTCTGTCCGTGAGGATGCGCGCACCTTCGCCGGCAGCTCCGCGTCCGTCGATGATGACATCGCGGAACGGTGCTTTCTGTTTACTCTTGCGAAGTACTCCGTTCGTTTCGAACTCGAGAATTTCTCCGTTGGTAAGCAAATGCAGTTGGTTATCGGAATACCCGATCGTTCTCGCGAGGTCGGCATGTGCCGAACGCATGTGCGGTTCGCCGTGTTCCGGAATGATGTGCTTTGCCCGCACCAGTCGGTGCATGAGCAAAATATCATTCGCGTAGCCGTGACCGGTCGTGTGCAGTGCGAGCTCTTGGTTGGTTTTCACGATCGCACCTTTGAGATGCAGGTTATTCACCACTTTCGCAACCGCGCGTTCGTTTCCGATGATGGGGTTACTACTAAGAATCACAGTATCCCCTTTTTTGATGTTGATATGGCGGTGCGTGCCGAGTCCCATGCGGGCAAGGCCTGCCATTTCTTCGCCCTGACTGCCGGTTGTGATGATGATCACTTCGTTGTCGGGGAGTTTTTCCATCCCAAGTCCGGTTTTACGGATGAGTCCGCGCGGTGCTTTGATGTACCCGAGGTTTTGCGCAATCTCGACGTTCGTTTCCATGCTGCGACCGGACAAGTACACCTTGCGATTTGTGTCCTTGGCGCAGTCGATGACTTGCTGAATACGATTGAGCAGACTGGAGAATGTGGAAATGATCACACGTCCTTCTGCATCTTTGATGAGATCCCTGATCGTACCGCCAATTTCCATCTCACTTTTGCTGTTTCCGGGTTTCGTGGCGTTGGTGGAATCCGCGATGATCGCAAGCACCCCTTTTTGTCCGAGTTCAGAAAGTCTCTGAAAATCAGCAGGCGGTTCGTTCATCGGGGTGAGGTCGAACTTGAAGTCGCCCGTGTGAACAATTGTTCCGTACGGCGTGTGCACGGCGATAGCCGCGGAGTCCGGAATGGAATGTGTGACGCGGAGGAATTCCACTTTCACTTTTCCAAGTTGCAACATTTGACCGTAGGCGACGGTATTAAGCTTTACTTTGCTTGTGAGTTGTTCCTCATCGAGGCGCTTTTTCACAAACGCCATCGTGAGTTTTGTGCCGTAGCATGGCGGAAAATGCAGTTGCGGCAGTAAGTGCTGTGCCGCACCGATGTGGTCCAAGTGACCGTGCGTGAAAAGCACCGCTTTAATACGGTTCTCGCGTCCGCGCAGACTCGTCATATCCGGAATCAGGTAATCGATTCCGAGCATGTCTTCATCGGGAAACTGTAACCCGAGGTCGATGATATAAATATCGCCGTCGACTTCGATGACGAAACAGTTGCGGCCTACTTGTTCAAATCCACCGAGTGGATAGAGCTTCAGTCCTCCTCTCTTACCTGTACCTTGCTCCTGTTGCTGGGGGCGTGGTCCGTTCTGGGGACGGGAACTACTCGTAGAACCTGATGCAGGATTTTTTTGTTGCTGTCTCGCTGCACCCTGCTGCTGCGAACCAGTGGTCGGACGAGTGTTCGTCGAGACCGGGGTACCGGCGATATGTCGCTGTACCCAATCTTTCACCGTTTTCATGAATAATGAATGTGGAAAATAAAATAAACTGATTACACTGTACTCCGGCACAAGTCAGAATGCAAGCACTTCATTGTCGTCGTATCTACTTTTTGGCTTCCATTCAACAAATTTTTATTCTCTATTTTTGTTTTTGGATCTTAGAATTTCTGTGGATCTTGTTTCTTGCCTCTTGGATCTTCGTCCCCGATCTCCCTCTTTCACTCTCCGAAAGAACCCTGTATCCTGCCACCCTGTATGGAGGTTTCTGTCCGAACAGGCCAAACACGCGCACCTCGTGACATGTCTCTTGTGTCACTCGATTTCGAGTCGTTGCAGGGCGATCACGTGTGTTTGCTCATGGAGATCATCGGCAAAACAGATCCCGCGAAAACGGTTGCACGCGAGTGTGAGACAGTTTTGAAACATGCGCTCCTCGAGGCCGAGGGTGATGCAGCCGAGAGACTCGACGGCACACTCAAAGAACTCAACGGACTTCTGAAAGGAATGTTGGTGTCGGGTGCCGTGCAGGATGTTCACATGCTGATTGGTGTTGCGGACACAAACGGAATGCTCCATGTGTCTCATGCGGGACGCGCGGAGGCGTATGTCGTGCGAAAAGGTGTTGCGAGTCAGATCACGGAATATGCGATGGGGAAGCCGACTCCGGCATTTGTGCACATTGCGAGTGGTGCGATCGAAAAAAACGATGTCGTGATTTTTTCAACCGAGCGACTCCTTCGCTCACTTACGCCGGCTCAACTCTCAAGACTCGCAGCCAACCGCGACACGCTGATGGACATGCTCGAGCGCGCACTCGAAACAGACAGCGAACATGCCGCGCTCGCCACGATGGATTTTGCAGTGAGAGGCGGAGAGATCGATGAAGAAGAAAGTGGTGACGAAGAGATGGAAGCCGAGCCTGTGCGTCGCGGTCGCTTTACGCGTGAAGAAGAGACATCGAGATACGGTCTTTCCCGTCGTAGACAGCGCAATCCAGAATCACTTCTTTCGCGTGTTGCAGGTTTTCTTCCTTCACTGTCAGCAGTGCGGTCACTTCTTCCATCCTCATCGACCATGCAGTCGATGAAAAAGAAAATGACCGCGGCACAAAAATCTCCTTCATCGAAGGCCGTTCTTTCTCGCATTGGATCCATGGAGTGGGTGACACAAACGCGAAGTTTTTTCGAAGGCTTACTGGCCGATTTGCATCATCCGAAGCGGAAAAAGCGGGCACATCTTCTGCTTCTCGCAAGTGCGCTTGCAGTGCTTATTCTCCTCTGGGCGATTGTTCATCTCTTTACGTCGACACAGCGCAGCAAGACGCGGACAGATCTGCAAGCACTTGTTGAACAGATTAACGTGGAAATGCAGACGGCGGATAATCGTCGGGTCATCGGTGATACGGACGCCGCGAATGCGATACTCGACCGCGCGGCAGAGAATGCAAAGCAGGTGATGGATAATGAGTCCGGGATGTATCGGCAGGAGGCATTCAATTTGCTCGAGCAGATTCAGAGCAAGAAAGAAGAGATCAATAACATCGTGCGTGTGTCCCCCAGACTCGTCGCGAATATCTCTGCAAAAACGCCGAACATTCTTGCGCAGGGAATGATCGGGCTTGGTGACGGAGAGTTTATGGTCTACGACAAACAGGATGTGTATCACGTACTTCTCAATTCCGTGGAGGATCCGCATCGACTCACGGAGGACGCATTTGTTATCGATGGCGCGGCTCTCTCCCGTTTTCAGTCACAGGTCTTTTTGCTCAGCGGCAACGCACTCGTGGAGTGGACGAACGGACAGGGAATCAGCATGAAAACCGATGACCCGCGCGGATGGATAGCGGGCAAGGCGGTCGCGGGATATCTGCGCTTCCTCTATATACTCTCGCCCGAAAACAAGCAGATTTACAAATATGAGCGTTTGAGTAATCGCTACGGGATTCCCGTCGAATACAATGTGAATGGCGATCTCACCGGAGCGATCGACATGACGATCGACGGAAGCGTCTTCGTGCTGAAAGAAGGTGGAACGGTTCTCAAACTTTTCCGTGGCGAAAGTCAGCCCTTCATCATAAGAAAAGCACCGTCGGAACTCCTCAAAGATACGACAAAAATCTTCAAAGTAGTGGATCACAATTTCTATTTGCTTGATCCCGTCGGTGCGCGTGTGATTGTGATCAGCGATGGCGGCACGACCGGCGAATCATCGTACTTAAAGCAGTATAAATTACAGGGAGAGCAGATCGGGCAGCTAAAAGGACTGTATGTCGACCCCGACGAAGCGCATTTGTATGTGATGGATGAGAAGCGGGTCTATGTGGTGGATTTGAGTACGAAATAGAGTATCAGATATCAGAATAACGGAGTATCGGGACGCGATTTTAATTTCATTTCCTGTTATTCTGATATTCTGTTTTCCGATATTCCCCATGCGCATTCTCGTCACCGGAACCTTCGACGACCTTCATCCCGGCCATATCTTTGTGCTTGAGGAGGCGATGAAACGTGTTGTAGAGACGAGCGAAGCGCACGTCTCCGCGGGCGAATTATTTGTCATCGTTGCGCGGGATAGCAATGTGATGCGGATCAAAGGACATGCGCCGCTTCAGAATGAAGACACGAGAAAAACAGCGATCGAAAAATTATTTCTGGATGCACATGTTGTCCTCGGAGATCCTGAGAATTTTCTTAAACCGGTTCTTGCAATCAAGCCCGATCTTATTCTCCTCGGTTATGATCAAAAACTTCCGCCTGATGTAAAAGAAGAAGATCTGGGATGTGAGATCGAAAGACTCCCCGCTTTTCAGCCGCATATCCATAAGAGCAGTTTGAGGCGGAAAAATCAGTGATTGTCTTAAAATGATTTGTATGTTACAATAATACGAAACATGCAATTCATCCGACGCGTCCTCAAAGTGCAATTCGTTCAGAATCTTTTCGGTGCCGCTGCCGGAGCGGTGATCGCTTTGGTTTTGTATACCGCCGTTCAGGGGGCGATTGGTGTGGTTGCGTCCGTGATGCCGACAACCTCACATGCGCGTGCTGCAGAAGTCGGGATCAACACGGACTCACAAGCATTTCAAGAGTTCACACAACGGATCAAAGAACACAAAGATCAGTAAGAACGCACGGCTCGTCTGGAGAAAAAATTTCAAGTCGGTAGACTGCGTCTGTGGAGTTTTCTTTTTCCGAGATGTGGCCGTTCCTGTTCGTGCTTGCAACACTGGGACTTTGTTTCGGGAGTTTCAGTAATGTCCTGATTGCGCGCATGCCACAGGACGAGAGCATCGGCGGTCGTTCGCGATGTCCGCATTGCGGCCATACGTTATCGGTGCGTGACATTGTTCCCCTGCTCAGTTTTCTCTGGCTGCAGGGTAAATGCCGGTTGTGTCGTGACCCCATTGCGCTCACGTATCCGGTGGTGGAACTCCTCGGTGCGCTCGCATTTTTGTGCGCTGGATGGATCACTTCTTTTCAGATGATCTCCGCAGTTCCACTCGGACTCGCGCTTTGGGCAATGACGACGCTCGCGATTATCGATGCACGCACGCAAATGATTCCGGACATGATGACACTCGCACTCGCAGTGAGTGCACTCGTGTATCAACTCACGATCGGTACTCCTGTGTGGAGCGGCGCGATCCTCGGTGTCAGTTTTTTTGCACTGCAGTGGATCGTCAGTCGTGGCGCGTGGGTGGGGAGTGGTGATATTTTACTTGCGGGTGCACTCGGGCTGCTCCTCGGGTCATGGCGATACATGCTCGTGTCTCTCATGGCGTCGTACATCATCGGCGCACTCCTCGTATCCGTGCTCCTCGGTCTTGGCTACCTGAAGCGAAATCAACACGTTGCCTTTGGACCGTTTCTTGTCGCGGGCGCGGTGGTGATACTGATTGCAGGTGACTGGATTTTGCGGGTGATGTTGCCGCTGTAGTGTGAGGAATTTGGACTTAGGAAATAGGAAATAGGAATTAGCTTCTAGCTTCTGAGTGGAATATTTTTTGAGATTTTACAGTGAAAAATTATACATAGTGACAATTAATTGATTCATTGCCTGTAAAAGATTTTTCATAAAAAAATTCTGTCTCAGAAGTTTGGCTTCAGGATTTTTTATGCATCATAAAATCGGACTACGTCCATGTGGGCGGAGCCCGATTATTTTCTTTGCCAGCATGCTGACTGCATAAGCAGTTGCCGCTGGCGACTAACTTCTACACTTCATTTCGAAGGACAGGAGATAGCCGCCAAGGCAAGCAGTACTGACAAACTTCATTTTATGTTTTTTTATATATTTGTCAATAGTATTCTTTACTGTACTTCTAGCCAATCTGCCATAAACTGCCTTTTATCACATGAAAATAGTTGCTGCCAATCGTCGGGCTCGGTTTGACTACGAAGTACTTGAAACCCTTGAGGCGGGCATGATTTTGACGGGTCCGGAAGTAAAATCGTGCCGCATGGGACATGTGGATCTGAGTGGTTCGTATGTCTCATTTCTCGGCGGAAAACCGATCCTCAAACAATCAAAAATTTCCAAATATCCGTTCGCATCGGGGGCGTTTGACTACGCGATCGGACGCGACAGAGAATTGCTTCTGAAAAAAACGGAAAGGGAAAAATTGGAATCACTCATGACGCAAAAAGGTGTGACGATTATTCCGCTCGAAGTGCACGCGGGAAAATTTATCAAAGTCCTCCTCGGCATCGCGCGCGGACGGAAAAATATCGACAAACGGCAGGTGATTCGGGAGCGGGAAATGAGTAAAAAAATGAGGAAGGGGGAAGAAGTCTGATGTTGCTGGTTTACTCGTTGCTCGTTGCTTGAAAATTTGAAATCATGCAAACGAGAAACACGCAACGAGCCAACAAGCCAACCTATTCCATTCTTATTTTTTCTCTTCACACAGTCACCATGTCATTGCTCCCCCCACAAATCACCCGCACGATCGAGGAGTTTCAAAAACTTCCCGGTATTGGACCCAAATCCGCCGAGAGACTCGTGTTTCACTTATTGCGTAGCCAGAGAGCAAATCCTGAGGCTCTTGGACGTGCATTACTTGATCTCAAATCCGAGCTTCGCTTTTGCGTCGAGTGTCAGATGGTGACGACGAAAGAGCGATGTGCACTGTGCGAAGATACGGCGCGTGATCGCTCGATAATTTTAGTGGTCGAGGAACCGCTCGAAGTCGTCGCGTTTGAAAAAACTGCGTTCAAGGGTTTGTATCATGTGTTGCATGGAGTACTGTCCCCCATCGACGGAATGGGGCCGGAGCAATTGAAAATTCGAGAGCTCATCGAACGTGCGAAGTCTGCGCCTGGTACTATTCGCGAAATCATCATCGCGACGGATCCGGATGTCGAAGGCGAGGCGACGGCGACGTATTTGTCTCAACAGCTGAAGCAATTTGTCCCCTCGATCACGCGTTTGGCGCACGGACTTCCTATGGGGGCGGATATTGAGTTTGCCGATCAGGTCACTCTGCGTGAGGCGCTAAACGGCCGTAGAAGCCTCTAAAGGTACGCAAACTGCTGCGGATGGTGCCTTGCTCACTTGGCGTTTTTTTGCTATACTAATTGGATTTAACACACACATGCCAACAGCAAAAAAAACAGCAGCACAGGCCGGTCCGAAGCATATTCTCATCATCGAAGATGAGCGGCCATTGGCGCACGCGCTCGAACTGAAGATGTCGCATGAGGGGTATGACACGAAAGTGGCATCGACCGGTGAAGAGGGGCTGAAAGAAGCGGCGACGGGGAAATATGATTTGATTTTGCTCGATTTGATCCTCCCTGGGATCGATGGTTTTACGATTTTGAAAGAATTGCAGAGCAAGAAATCCAAAACTGCAGTGATTGTTTTGAGTAATCTCGGTCAGGACGAAGACCGCAAAAAAGCGATGGAGTATGGCGTGAAAGATTATCTCGTGAAATCAAACGTGCCGCTTGCCGAAATTGTGCAAGTCGTCAAAAAATCCTGCTAACCCCCTTCGCTCATGGCCTTAACAGATGCTGAACTCGGGAAAGTCCTACTGGACTTAAACTACCTCTCTGCGGAGGATGTGAAACGTGCCGAGGCGCAGGCGAAGGCGCACAGTATCAGCCTGAAAGATGGGCTGACAGAACTCAATTTGTTGAGTCAGGAAATCTACGAGAGTGCGATTGCGGAGTATTACCACATGACGTACTACGAGCTTGCAACGAATCCTCCGGATGCGTCGCTCGTCGATATGCTCCCCGAAGATATCGGACGTAATTACAATGCGCTGGTTGTGAAGCGTGAGCCGGATATGGTGCTGATTGCTACCTCTGACCCAACAAACAAATATCTCGAAGAGGCGGTGAGGCTCAACCTCGATCAGCAAATTGCGATGTTTCCGGAGAAAGAAAGTGCGGATAAAAAGCAGACATCGCGCAAGAGTGCGTCGAACTTTTCTTTCCGCAAAGATAAGAATCAGCAGCGCAAAAAGTTTGAGGGAAAAATCGAATTCGCCTACGCATCGCGCAAAGCGATCGAAGCGTTTTTCGTGCAGTACCGAAAGCCGCTTGCCACACGTTTCCAGCAGATTATCGATGCGAACAAAAAAGTCGCTCCGGAAATTCTGGAAGAAATTTTCAACGATGCGATCGGACTGCGCGCATCTGATATCCATTTCGAGCCACAGGACAAAGTCGTCGTCGTTCGCTTCCGCGTGGACGGTGTGCTGCACGAAGCCGGCCGTATTCCGAAAGAGTACTACGAGGGAGTGGTGAACCGCATGAAGATCGCTGCGAACATGCATATCGACGAACACTTCGCCGCGCAGGACGGTGCGATCCGCTACGACACGGGAAACGGCAACACGATGGACGTTCGTGTGTCTATCGTTCCGATCGTTGACGGCGAAAAGATCGTTCTTCGTTTGCTTTCTGAATACGTCCGTAGTTTGACCCTCGCAGATCTCGGATTTTCTGAAGTCCACAGAGCCGCACTCGAACGCATCAGCCATAAACCGTTCGGTATGATCCTGACCACAGGACCAACCGGATCCGGAAAATCCACCACCTTGTACGCACTTCTGAAACTGCGCAATCACCCGGATGTGAACATCAGTACGATCGAAGATCCGGTCGAATACAAAGTGCCCGGCATCAACCATATTCAGGTAAATGCGGAAACAAATCTCACGTTCGCGAATGGTCTTCGCGCCCTGATGCGTCAGGACCCGAACATCATTCTCGTCGGAGAAATTCGTGACGGTGAAACGGCGAGTATCGCTGTGAACGCCGCACTGACGGGACACTTGCTCTTCTCCACCCTCCACGCGAACGACGCTGTGACCTCTGTTCCACGTCTTCTCGAAATGGGCGTGGAGCCCTTCCTTCTTGCATCCACACTGGAAGTCGTGATCGCGCAGCGTCTCGTTCGCCGTATTTGTCCTTCCTGCCGCTTCAGCTATTCCGTGCATCCGTCCGAAGTGCCGAAGCTCTTTCCGAACGCATCGAAATTTTTTGAAAAAAAGACGGGTATTCTTCTCTATAAAGGAAAAGGATGTGAGTCGTGCGGAGGGATCGGGTACTCCGGTCGTATCGGTATCTATGAATTGCTTGTGATTACTCCTGGTATTGAAGAGCTTGTTATCAAGCGTTCATCCAGTGCGGAGATAGAAAAAGAGGCAAGAAAGGGCGGAATGCGCTCACTCTTTGAGGATGGTTTCGACAAAATGCTTTCCGGTGCGACGACGCTCGAGGAACTCCTCCGTGTCGCCAGCCCGCCCGATGCCCCCGCTCCTCATGTTAGAGAACAATGAGAGTTCGCCGGCATCCGCAGCGCCAAATGTTGTGCCTGCATCTACGCCGATCACACCGGTGACCGGTAAAAAGAACAGGCTTGTTGGTGCAATCCAAAAGGTGGCACCTTTCCTTTTTCGCGGTCAAAAAAAATCAGAGGCGCTGAAGCCGGTAATGCCGGTTGCTCCGATAGCAACTGCGTCCCTCGAGCGATTGCCATCCGTGCAGACGGCGTTTGCCATTCGCCCCGCACTTGCAGTGAAGAAGCCGATGATTGCCACTGCAAAGAAGAAATCTGTCCATCCGAAGAAAAAGAAAAAGACAGTGCGTCATGGCACGAAGAAAAAGACAGTATCTCGCTCAAGGAAAGAACGGACACTCAAATACATTCCACCGGTACGAAAACCCGTGAGTCAGCTGACCGTTACAAAGACAGTGCCGAATCAGCCGGCTTCCACCGGTGGTTCCACGCACGTGCTCTACGTCCTTCCGCAGAAAAAGAAGACGACGGGAAATGCTCCTGCCGTTGCGAAGCCGGTCGTTCCTCCTGTGTTGCCGACAGCAATTCCACAAAAACCTCAGGACAATAAAGAAGCAGGGAAAGTGACGTCGAGTATCGTGACGCAAAAAAATTCGTGGTGGTCTTTCCTCACAACGCCGCTGCCGCCGCTCATCGCAAAACAAAAAGATGCGTCGGTGTTGCCGACGGTCTCTGCGTTTGTCCCCGGCTCGCAGGCAAGTGGTGGAGGAATGTTGCAACCCGGTGTCGTGACACCATCGGGTGTGCCGTCACCTGTCCTCACTCCCGCGCAAGCCGCAGGAGGAGGAACACCATTGCCACAGGAACTGATTCAGGCACTGGAAGATGCGAAGGCGGCGCCACCGGAAGAGCCGCTGAAAATTTTCGGATTCCGTGTTCCGTTTGGAAACAAATCGCAGACTGCCGTTCCTTCAAACAAGATTCCCGAGAGTGCGACGTCGGTTCTTCCGACGGGGCTAGGTAACGTCGTCGCACAGGCAACGCCTCCGATCGGATTTCAACCGAGGTCTGCTTCGCAGAATACCCAATATGACGACAAAAAATTAGAAGGTGGGTTGAAGGTCGCACCGCAGGAAACGGTTGATGAAAAAGATACGTCGACGGAGACAGAGACAGACGAAGGCGCAGGGCAATCGGCAGTCGTCGGAATCACGACAAAAACAGTCAGCAAAAAAGCAGTGGCCGACCCCTCCCCGCGCGGATTTTTGGGAATGCGTCTGCCTTTTGCAAAAGAGACTCCAAAGATTTTGCCGGCCGCAGGTTCTGCTGCGTCGACGACGAGTGCACCGATTGCAAAAGTCACTTCTGCACAAAGTACGTCGCCATCCACTCTCGCACATCCGTCCGGCGGCAAAATTTTGCCGATCACATCTACTCCGCCACGTACATTCCTCGGTGTGCGGATTCCTTTCACAGGAGGAGCAATCACTACGCCACTCGCTGCTGCAAAACCATCATCTGCACCTCTCGGAAGTGGTGCACTCTCGACAATCAGCACAACGCAGGACATGGCGGGTGCGCAGGCACTTCCTTCTCTTGTTCCTTCCGACCAGCCATGGGCTGCGGCACCAATAGAGAAGAAAGGAAGAAAGAAGAAAGGATCCGGATCATCTTTCCGCTTCTCAGAGCCACAAATCGGAGTCGTGGCTGAACAGGGTGCCAGTAAAAATGCCGGCACAGAAGCAGAAAAACCTTCTCTCACGCCGGCAAGCGAAGCGAAAGCGACAACGGAAAAACCTCGAAGTATTTTTGGTGTCCGGATTCCGTTTACGGGAACGGTCACTCCTTCATCAGTTGCATCATCCCCCGATGAAACGACAGAAAAGCAGAAAGAAAAAGAAGATAGTTCGATTGCTTCCGGCGATCTCGCGACTGCTTCGGCAGCGGAGATAAAAGAGGAGGTGAAAGAAGAAAAAGGAAGTGAGGTGACTGCCGAGAAAGAAAAAGCAGCTGCGGTACCCGCGACCGTAGAATCGGCAGTCGGCGCAGAAGTGATTGCTCCGCAGCTTGTGTATCGCACGTTCCTCGGAATCAACATTCCTTTTACAGGCAAAGTAGCTTCGCCCCTTGCTCCATCGTCATCCGATTCTAAAAAAACATCCAACGCAGGAACCGCTGCTTTGCTCAGTACGACTGAGAACAAGAATGAAACAGCAGCGCTTCCTTCTCTGACAGTTTCGGAATTATCGAAGAAAGAAGTTCCTGCAGATAAAAATCTGAAAAAAGGAAAAAAGTCCGGCTCCCCTTCATTGGCATCCGAAGATGCGAAATCCGTAGCAGCCGCAGAACCGAGTGCTTTCTCTGAAGAGAAAACGGCCGAGGGTACGGAAGCTTTGGCTACTCCTGCTCCACTTGCGAAGGAGCCAGCAGTTGCGCCCACGGAGCCCGTTGTACCTGCTACTACACCAAGCACGACACCAGCAGTCTCTGCTCCGTTAACGGCACCACGTCCGCGTACATTCCTCGGCGTCCATCTTCCTTTTGCCGGAAAAACACCTCCACCACTCTCTGCGTCCGCACCTTCTGCGCCGGCATCTACGAAAGCGGAAGGAGTATCGATTGCGATCAACGCAGGAATTCAACCTGCGGGAGTATCGACGGTCGCAGCACCTGAGGTTCCTCAGACTTTGATTGCTTCGGGCGTCCCTGCCTCCGCTTTTTCCGAAGTATTGCAGGGGGGGGAATCTGCTGCACCCAAGCTTTCTAAAAAGGAAGCTGCTGCGGCAAAAAAGCAGGCAGCAGCTGAACACCGCAGCGCCGTCAAAGCTGAAGCAGATGCCAAAAAGCAGGCTGCAGAAGAACATCGCGCAGCCCTCAAGGCGGAAATTGCCGCAAAAAAACAGGCGGTTGTTGCAGAGCGTGCTACCCCGAGTGCGGACGGAAAAGAAAATGCCACGTCGACTACCGCAGAGGTTCCATCCGTCATCGCGCCGAGCGTCGGTTCTATCCTGCCTGCCGGAGCATCCGGATCAAAAATACTGTCTGCAATCACACCCTCCGTCGCTCCATCATTCGCAAGTAGGGCTGGAGGGTCTTCACTGTCAACCGATTCAAAAGCTACGGGAGGGATTCTTCCTGCCGCTCCTCCCACTAGATCAACGAACGCATCGTCTGCTCTCTTTGCGAAGCAAGCGGAAATGTGGAACACGTTGGCGGCCGAAACGCCCGCGGATGTCGTGTCCCCTACGTCCATCATTGCGTCGGGGAAAGAAATGCTGAAAGGATTTATCCATAGTGGTGAAGCAGGCAAAGGAACAGGAACCGGTGCAGCGACAGCCGATGCGGTGAAGGAAATCAAAAAGGAACCGGGCTGGATGTCGAAAGTGATGAGTGATCCGAAGGGAGCACTCACGAGTGCATGGACGACGCTCAATAAGCCGGTTTCCCGCGAAGAAATTTTGGGTGAAGGCGGATGGATGCAGAAAATTGTGAAGGGGTCCACGGATGCGGTGAAGAATTCCAAAACATGGTCAGTTCTGAATAAGCCCGTGAATGCCGAGGAATTACTCCATGAAGACGGATGGATGGCGAAGGTCGTCAAAAGTCCGACGTCCGTCGTGGATAAAGTGCAGGACAGCAGTACATGGGCGTTCCTCACGCAAAATGTGTCGCTCAAGCAAAAGCTCCGCAGGCCTGCCGAAATTCAGGCCGAGCGCTTCCTGCAAAAAATTCATACAGAGGTGGATGAATCAGGCTATGCCGGTTCACCGGAGCAAGTAGCGAAGTCATTCGGAGGCATGAACACTCTCACAGCGGATACAAAAAAAGATTTCGCGTCCGTGAGTATCTTCATGCAGGACTATCTGGAGCGGTATCAGCAGCTGAGTACCACACTTGCAACCAGTACAGACCCCGCGGAGCGCAAGCAGGCGATGAGTGCGATCGCCGAGATCAAGCAAAAAGGTCAGCAGGCACAGACGGCGATTACGCGGCTCAAAAAATTAGAGGAAGCAATCAAGGATATTCGCCAGAAGAAAGAAGTGAAGGAAGAAATGCAGGCAGAGAAAAAGATGCGTCAGGAACAGACGGTCACCGAAGCCCCGCACGTAAACCAAGAGATGCAGCACAAAGAAAAAAGCGGACTTGAGCAATTTATGGCCGCGCTCAATCACATGGGCATGGGGAAGGATCGCACCGAATTTATCGAAAATATGGCGACGATGCTCAATGCCGGCCTCCCGCTCATCGATGCTTTGCACACGCTGCAACTCGAAGCCCACAGCAAAGCGATGAAGTTGCTGATCAAAAAAATCGTCGATGCGGTCGAAAACGGAAGCCCGCTCTGGAGAGCGATGGAAGATCAGAGTTTCTTCTCGCTCCACGCGATTGCGCTCGTGCGTATCGGTGAAGAGGCCGGAAGCTTGGCTGAAAATATGCGCTACCTCGCGGAGCAGGAATCCAAGGACAATGAACTGAAAAGCAAAGTGCAAATGGCGATGATCTATCCGATCATCGTGCTCAGCATCATGTTCGTGATCGTCATGGGTCTTGGAATTTTCGTGTTGCCGAAACTGATCGGACTCCTCACATCGCTCAACGTGAAGTTGCCGTTCATCACACGCATGATCATTCTCTTTAGTAACGTGATGAGCCAGCATGCGGTGATCATTGTGCCGGGTTCGCTCGGTGGTATTTTCTTTCTCACCGTTCTCGCGAAATATACCTCCTTCAAAGTGGTGGTGCAGTGGGTGATGTTCCGTATTCCCGGTATCGGAAGTCTGGCTCGTGAAGCCACGATTGCGCGTTTTGGTGTGATCCTCGGAGGCCTCCTCAAAGCCGGTGTGCCGGTGGTCGATGCGGTGCAGTCGCTTGTGAACGTGACGCCGATTCTCGCCTATCGGCATTTCTACGAACGTTTGCTCGATCACATCACTGTGGGAGATTCCTTCTCTAAAAGTTTCGCGTCGATCCGCGGAAGCCAAAAATTACTTCCTGCGTCAGTGCAGCAACTTGTGATCACCGGTGAAAAATCCGGCGCACTGTCGACAATCATGTTAAAAATTGCCGACATTTACGACAAAAAAGCGAGCAACACCGCGCAGAAACTGCCGGTTATTTTGGAACCGATGCTCCTTCTCTTTATTGGTGCGCTGGTCGGAACCATTGCGATTGGTATCATCGTGCCGATCTACTCCATCGTTGGAAACGTCGGTGGCAAGTAATACGGATCGTGAAGGAGTGGTACACTGCAGACCATGTACGTGAGACATTTTGGATTCACAGTCGTCGAACTTCTGATGGTGATCGCGATGATCGCCGTGATTTCCGCTATCTCCGTGCCGGCCTTTCGTAGCTATCAACTGCATAACGACGTCGTGACCGCATCGGAACAAGTGATGCAGGCGCTCGCTCGCGCGAAATTACTGGCGCAGTCGGGAAAGAATGGATCTGCTTGGGGATTTTCTTCGGTGAATAGCGTGATTTTTCAGGGGAATTCGTACGGAACGCGCGTTGTTGCAAGTGACGAACAGTACCCGTTGCCCGCGGGCATTGTGGTCACGGGTATGACCGAAGTCACGTTTGCGCAGCTCTCCGGAGTGCCGTCTGCGGTGGGGAGTATCATACTCACCTCTAAAATCGACCCGTCACAACAGGTGACGGTCATCGTGTCTGCTGCAGGAGTGGGGCTTTCGGGGAGTGCGAATAATTTGACCATTTGTTTCTGTGGTGCGAGTCCCGAACGGACAATCAGCATTCCAAATTCTGAGTGGCCTGCACATCAAGAAAACGGTGATTATCTGGGGGCGTGTCATGAAGAGACAAATCCCATCTGCCCATAGAAAAGTAGTTCCAAGCGTATCGACTGACTTCGCAAGTTCCTCTTCCGCTCCATTACTTCTATGATGGTGTGCGATATGAGGTTTCCGTGCACGTATCGGCGCAAACGCCCCGGCTTTCTGCTTGTCGAAATACTCCTCGGCGTTGTGCTCCTTGGCATGTTCCTCTCGGGCCTGGGTGCGACTCTTCTGTATGGTCAAGAAAGTACGGTGAACGGTGGCGATCGCGCGCGTGGGGCGTATTTTACCGAGCGCGCGCTCCAAGCAGTCCGCTCCATGCGCGACAGCAGTTTTGCGTCTCTCACGACCGGTGTGCACGGGATCACACTCAATGGATCGCAGGATTGGGTCTATAGCGGCGTGAACACTATCGGGAGCGGAGGATATGTGACGAGTGTCGTGGTCGGAGCGAATCCGGCTGATCCTTTGAATTCCCTCATCGTCACCGGCAGCACAGTCTGGCAACACGGTTATAACAGAATGGGAAGTGTACAGATGACGACGGAAGTGACAAACTGGAGACAGACAAAACCTGTTGGGGATTGGACAGCGGCACCGACACTCGAATCCAGTTACGACGAAATCATACCGGTAAATTATAGCGCGATCGCCGTTGCGGGAAATTATGCCTACGTTGCTGCGGACATCGACCCTGCAGTCAAAATTCTCTCTATCACCGGTACGGGGCCGTACGCACTTGCGTCAGCGGGGGGGTTAAATTTCGGTGGCGTGAGAGTGCTGGATATCGTGATTCGCGGGAAACGTATGTATGTCCTCTCCGAGATAGAGCTTCGTGTGTATAATATTAGCAATCCCACAGCACCCACTATCGTTACATCGTATGATTTGTCGGGAGGGGGCGGTGACCGCGCCCGTCGTCTCGCTCTCGGTCGAAATTTTCTGTATGTGACAGCGGTAAACGGAGGACCGATTGCTCAGGTCAATGCTTTTGATATTTCAAATAGTGGGGCTCTTACGTTGGGGAATACTATGACCGATAACCCACACAATTTTTTCGGCATTGCCATCTCTGGGACCGGTGCCTATATCGCGAGTGGTGATAACAACGGAGAAATGAAAATGGTGAAAGCGGGGTACGCCGGAACATTGGCATCGACACCGGTGAATTATAATATTGGTAATCCCGGAGGGAACAATGATGCATTGTCAATCGCAGTCTCGGGGACCGCAGCACTGTTGGGTCGTCTGAAAGTGGGGAACACAAGTCAGAATACTATTGCATTTTTTAATCTCGGTACCACACCCGCAACCATGTACGTTCTGAATGGAAGTGGCACGGTGACCGGCACAGCCATCGACCCCAATCGCTGTTACGGTTTTGTGTCGGCACTTTCGGGACGAAGAGCATTGCAGATTATCAATATTCGTCAGCCCCTTCCTCAGTTGACATTCTATGACACAACCGGACCGCTGTACGGACGCGGCCGAAATATTTTCTATGATCTGGTGCGAGATCGTATTTTTCTCCTCACCGAACAACGTGTTTTGCTTCTTGCTCCTACCGGCGTCAGCACGTGCCTATGATGTCACTTCCCTCCCGTCCCGGCTATGCGTTTCTGCTGAGTGTCCTTGCGATCGGGGCAATCGCTTCGACGACATTTCTTTCCGAGATGCTCCTCGGATGGGCGGCGGAACAAAACGGGCTCATCCTCACACAATCACATCAGGCGAATGAATATGCAGAAGGGTGCGCCGAACGTGCACTAAAGAGTCTCTACGCAGATCCCACCTACGCCGGAGAATTCACGGCAAAATTTCCAAACGGGAGTTGTATCATGAAGCCGATTGGTGGGACAGGAAATGATAATAGAACGCTCTGCGTACAGGGGCTCAGCGGGAATGCCGTCAAAAACATAGAGATTCTCATCGGGCAAATCTACCCCTCGATCAAGATAGCATCCTGGCAGACGGTACCTGCTTTCACACTCTGTCCATGAAGAGACCTCGGCATGCACATCACTCCGGCACGACGCTTGTGGAACTACTGCTTTTCCTTGCGATCATGGGGATAATCATGACGAGTCTGTTTCCGATCATTTTCTCAGCGCCGGAAAACAGACTCTTTCAGAATAATATTTCCGCAGTCGAACATAACGGCGCGCAAGTGCTTGTGAATACGACACGCCGCATTCAAAACGCAGAGCGCATCATTAGTCCGATCATCGACGCATCAAGTTCCTTCCTTGTACTCCAACATGCATCAGGCTCACTGAATCCTACGATTATCGGTGAGAGCGGAGGCATTGTGTATGTGTTTGAGGGCAGCGCAAAACGCGCAATCAGTACGCCGGATGTCAGCGTGTCTCAGTTCATGGTAAAAAATACGTCTGCGTCCGCGACAAGGCAGAGCGTGCTGATGTCTTTTTTTGTGATGCGTGTGTCGAACCTTCGCCCCGACAGGCCATACAATAAATATTTTGAGCAACTGGTTCGCCTGTTTCCCGCAGATCAGCCGGCTGGTGCGAGATGCGGATGTGTCGCGCCGGTCTGTAGTCCGACGAATGTGATGACATGGCATCCGTGTGTGAATAGCATTTGTACGAATGTAGTGTCCAATCTCTCCTGCCCATAACATTTAATCGGACATGTTTCATATTCAGGTCAAGAAGAAAAAAAGTGTTCAACAAAAATATCATTATACTAGTCACCGTCATGTCGGACATTCCTTGTCCGTCCTCTCATTTCTTCCCTTCCCTCTTTATGATCACTTCCTTTCTCCGAAAGCGAAGAGCGTTCACACTCATTGAACTCCTCCTCGTCATCGGCATCATTGCCATCTTGGCAAGTATCGTTATCGTCGCCATCAACCCGACGAGACAGCTTGGT
>CALREJ010000005.1 GCA_943355155.1 Candidatus Peribacteria bacterium | reverse complement strand
GTGGATGTTCAGGAGGGAATCAAAAAGGCAGAACGAGTAAAAATGCAGGTTCGCGTAGTGAATGGAATGTTATATCTCCACATCGACGAAGCAGGCCCAATGGTTGCAATGATGGCCGGCGGACAGATGAAAATCGGCGGTAGTGAGTGGTATGCAGTTTCGCTCGACGAACTGAGTCAAAAAACGGCACAAAAAAAGAGTCTCGATGATGAAGAGCTCAAGCAAATGGTCTATAAAATTGTCGATACGGTCTTTACGATGTCTGAACGAAAGAATGCAAAAACTACCGTGTACACGCTGCGCTGGAATAGAAATGCATGGAAAGATGTTCTCGCAATGATCAAGGATCAAGCGAAGGAATTGCCTACTTCGTATGACCCTTCGACACAAGATCTGCAGAAATTTTTCAGGAATTTCAACGTGCGTTTGCAGTACATTGCCGACATGAATGACGCATTCAAATCGATGAATGGCATCATGACCTACCGCGACAGAGGAATTTCCGCCAATGCAAAAATGTCCATCTCCGTACGTACTGCCCCTGTTACTGTTACCATTCCCACGAACGTCACGCCGCTGGAAAATATGGGCGGCTCTTCCCGTCTCAAAGACTCTTACTAGAATCAACGTCACTCATTCATCACTTTTTTCCTCCATGCACTTCGCAGATGCACTGACACAGGCCACGAAAGATCGCTCACCCGTGTGCGTAGGGCTTGATCCAAGCCTTGCGAAACTTCCAGAGGGAATAGCCAAAGATGCTGCAGGAGTGTTGGAATTTAACAAAGGAATCATTGACGCAGTGCATGATATTGCGTGCTGTATGAAGCCACAACTTGCGTACTACGAAGTACTCGGCTGGCAGGGGATGAAAGTTTTTTGGGAAACGTGCGCGTATGCCAAAGAAAAAGGATTGATGGTGATTGCCGATGGAAAAAGAAATGATATCGGCACCACATGCGAAGCGTATGCAGATGCGTATTTATTCAAAGACAGTCCGGTCGATGCGCTCACGGTCACGCCATACCTCGGTGCAGATGGAATCCTCCCTTTCATCGAACGCTGCAAGAAAAACGACAAAGGAATTTTTGTTCTTGTGAAAACCAGTAACGCAAGCTCTGCGGATCTGCAGGATTTACCTGTCGGGGACGAAGTCGTGCATGAACATGTCGCGCAGCTTGTGGAGAGTTGGGCGACGACGATTCTTGGTCCAGAGACAAACTTGAGCGCAGTCGGAGCCGTCGTCGGTGCAACGTATCCGGAAGAGATGAGTTATCTTCGCACTCTGATGCCGCACGTTCCATTCCTGATTCCCGGCTACGGAGCACAGGGCGGCACTGCTGCAGACGCTGCCCGAGGATTCATTGGAGATGGCACAGGAGCGATTGTGAATGCGTCCCGGAGCATCATCAATGCATCAAGTGGAAAGGACTGGCAGGAGGCAGCTGCGAAGGCTGCGAAGGAGATGGCGGAGGAGATTGGGTTGGCTCTTAGGAGTTAGGATATAGCTTTCAAGCTTCTCTATGGAATTTTTATGATGCGGCAATCTTTGTGTACTTTTAAATAAAAAAAGTTTCCCACCTATGTCCTAACTCCTAGCTCCTGATCTCAGATATCCAAATTCTCGAGTCCATCATTCGCCTGTTCAATCACAGGTGACAATTCCTCTCCCCCTTCAATCGGACTCTGATTTTTTTCGATTTTCAACTTGAGCACAATTTGCCGGTAATCCCCTTCGCCGACGCTTTCGGTGGTGAGGTCTTGGAGCGCGGGATTATTTGCAATGTAGACGTGCACCACACGGCGGAAATACGGAGACATGGGACTCAGCGCGATGCGGTTTCCTGTGCGGCGCACAAAATCTGCTTTTTGGTCTGCAATACTTTTCACTTTGTCTTCCTGCATGCGGCGATAACCATCGACGTCGACGATGATGAGTGGAGTTCGTTCCATTTTTTCTTTCGTGCGTACCATGGATTTCAAAATATGTTGCACAGAGTTTAATGTTTCGCCATGCCAACCGATGATCCGGCTCGCGTCTGTGGAATCGATCTCCACACGCGTGATGTCTCCGTCTCCTGCCACTGTGATTGCGCCATGCTGAAGCCCAAGCAAATCGAGAAGTTCCGCGAGGGCCGATTGGATGTAGGTTGCGTCCATGTGCAGCGCACTATAGCAGCAGCTAGAGACGTTTGCATATCGTGATTTGAGAATTGAGGGATTTCTTTGTCTTTTGTTTCTTCGAGCATTTGCGAAAGTACTGAAGGTACAAATCCCAAAGAAATTTTCACATTTCAAAGTTCAAATCAAAAAAGCCCCCTTACGGAGGCTTTTTCACCAAACTATTTTTTCAGATTTAGCGAACTGCGTCCTTCAATGTCTTTCCTGCCTTGAAAGATGGAACCTTCATAGCGGGGATAGAAATCTTTTGTGTCGGGTTGCGTGGGTTGACTCCCATGCGAGCTGCGCGCTTGCTTACGCGAAATGTTCCGAAGCCTGTGATCGTTACAGATGAACCCTTCTTCAGTTCCTTCGTGATCATGCCGGTCATTGCCTCGAGGGCGCTGCCTGCAGCACGCTTTGTAATACCTGCCGCGTTGGCAATGTTTGTGATGAGGTCCTGCTTGGACATAAGTGTGAGGAGAAAGGAAGTAAAAGACATTCCTAATAGACACAGTGTAGGCCGAGCATTGGCTCTGGCAAGCCACTTTCAATATCAGAATGGCTTGCCTCAGCCAAAAGATACTACTCATGGCTTGCCTCAGCCAAAAAATCTGAGTACAAACAATGATCATAAAGTGCGTTATAGTTGACGGAAATGCGGTTTTGAATAAGGGAATTGGGGTAAATTTTTTCTTATTTCCCTCTCCCCGAGGGAGAGGGTTAGGGAGAGGGGTAACAAAAAATTCCTCTTCCCTTGTTCTTTCTTGTCTGCCATACAAGAAAGAACCAAAGAAAATCACCGTCGGCCAATTCCCGCTCCGCCCGCCCTGCGTTTCGACGTTGCTTCAGTCCAAGGCTTCCCTCGCAACGTCGAAACACGATATTTTCTGCGGAAAATAGCAGGGCTCCCCCAACACCCCCCGTGGCCGACGGAATCCATCCCCTGAAAGTCGATACCGTTCTTACCCTATGCAGAACGCCCACTTTCCTCATCCCTCAGAGAAAAATCACGATGCTTCTCTGAGTACTTGTTTGACAATCCTGCTCCCCACTCCCTACTGTGGCGCAACATTCACTTCCTTTAATAGTCATTTTTAATTTTCAATTCTCCATTCTCAATTCGTCCCAATGCCCACACATTTAGTCATTGTCGAAAGTCCAACCAAAGCGAAAACCATTAAACGATTTTTGGGAAAAGATTATATCGTCGAGGCGAGCATGGGACACGTGCGTGATTTGCCGCAGAGCGGACTCGGAGTTGATATCGAGAAAGATTTTGAACCGACGTATGAAGTATCTGAAGGAAAAGAAGCAGTCATGAAAAAATTGCGGGCGGCGCTCAAAACTGCGGATGACCTCTGGATCGCGACTGATGAAGACCGCGAAGGAGAGGCGATTGGCTGGCATTTGACGAAGGCGCTGAAAGTGAAAGATGCGGAAAAAGTGAAGCGTATTGTGTTCCATGAAATCACGGAATCTGCGATTAAAGAAGCGGTGGCACATCCGCGCACGCTCGATATGAAACTTGTCGATGCGCAGGCGGCTCGTCGCATTCTCGATCGACTTGTGGGTTACACGCTGTCTCCGTTCCTCTGGAAAAAAGTGTACTCAGGACTCTCTGCAGGACGTGTGCAATCTGTCGTCGTAAAAATAATCGTCGATCGTGAGCGTGAAATAAAAGCATTTAATCCGCGTGAATATTGGTCGCTCGAAGCAGAACTTGAAAACGGAAAGAAGCAAAGTTTTTCTGCGTTCCTCGATAAAAAAGATGGCAAAAAAATTGAGCCCGTGACGAAAGACGAAACAGATACGATCCTCAGTGACATCAAAGGAAAGCCGTTTACCGTTTCCGAGATGGAAGAAAAAGATGTTACGCGAAACCCCGCTCCCCCGTTCACGACTTCAACTCTCCAGCAGGAAGCCGGTCGCAAGCTTGGGTTCTCCGTGAAACAAACAATGGTCGTCGCGCAGCAACTCTACGAAGGCGTGAGTCTGGGGAAGGGCGAAGGGTCTGTGGGTCTCATCACCTACATGCGTACAGACTCCGTGAATCTCAGTGGCAAAGCTCTTGAAGACGCAAAACGCACGATCGAAAAAAAGTATGGCCGCGAGTATGTGATCGCAAGTCCGCGAACGTATAAGACAAAAGCAAAGGGCGCACAGGAAGCGCACGAAGCGATCCGTCCGACAGAAATGGAACAAACTCCCGAGAGCCTTGCAGACGTGCTCGATCATCAGCAGTTAAAGCTCTACACACTCATCTGGAATCGAACCATGGCGACCCAGATGCCGGCTGCAGAATTTAAACGTGTCGCTGCGGATATTGCGGTTGGAAATTATTCCTTCCGCGCAACGGGACAGACCGTGACATTCGACGGATTCCTCCGTGTGTATTCGGAGGGCAAGGACGAAGAAGTCGAACAACCAGCAACGAGCAACGAGCAACAAGATGACGGAGAAAAATTCCTGCCGCCGCTGAGTGTTGGTGAAACTCTTAAATGTGATCAACTGAAACCTGAACAGCACTTCACGAAACCTCCAGCGCGTTACACAGAAGCAAGTCTTGTGAAGAAACTCGAAGAAGAAGGCATCGGTCGTCCGAGCACGTATGCGCCGACTATTTCGACTGTTCAGCAGCGTGGATACATTCGCAAAGAAGGGCGAAATTTACTCCCCGAAGATATTGCGTTTACGGTGACGGATCTGCTCGCAGAACATTTTCCCGATATCGTGGATCTACAATTCACCGCGGGCATGGAACAGTCCCTCGATGACATCGCCGAAGGACAAAACGAGAGCACGAAATTCCTGAAAAATTTCTTCACTCCGTTCAAATCTCTCGTCGACAGCAAGACGAAGGAGATTAAAAAAGAAGATGTCCTCAAAGAGCGCGTGCTCGGGATCGACCCTGTGACCAAGCTCGAAGTGATCGTCCGCACAGGACGTTTTGGCGCGTATGTGCAGCTCGGTCGTATCGAGAAAGACAAGGAAAAAGGGAAGAAGAAAGTGAAGGGAGAGGGTCCGAAAACCGCATCACTCCCGAAAACCATCAGCATCGATGACGCAACAATGGAACAGGCAATGAGCTTGCTCCAGTTCCCGAGGAATCTCGGCAAACACGACGGCCAAGATATGATGGCAATTCTCGGACGATTCGGTCCGTACCTGAAATGCGGTGACGCAACGACGGCATTACCAAAAGATGTGGATCCGGGATCGATCAACCTCACGCAAGCAGTGGAGCTTTTCACAACCGCAGCAGAGCGCAAGAAAAAAGCAGCAGAGCCTCTCCGTACGCTCGGAAAAGATCCGACATCGGGAGGTGATATTCACGTGAAAGACGGTCGGTACGGTCCCTATGTCACAGACGGCACGACGAACGTCTCGGTTCCAAAACGCTTCGCTCCAGATACCATCACGCTCGAAGAGGCAATCGAGATCATCGCTAAAAAGAGGACGTCGCCGAAGAAGCCGTGGAGAGGGAAGAGGAAATAGAACGTAGGACTTGGGACATAGGTTTGTTTCTGTTCCGCACATGGATGTAGGATATTGTCCATGGACGCAATCGATGCCATCAATGCTCGTCGGGCATGCCGCGCATGGAACGAGACAAATGTGACGGAGGACATGCTGAATACTATTCTGACCTGTGGTCGTTTTGCGCCGAGTCCGCTGAATGTGCAGCCATGGAAATTTACAGTGGTGAAAGATCGAGCGATGATTTCGAAACTTTCGGAGCATGCGCATCACGCGGAATTTCTCAGTACGGCGCGCGTCATTATCGTCGTCACGGTGACGGCGTCCCCCGACGTCGACCTGTGGCTCGTCGAACATCAGCAACATATTTTCAGCGGTGCCTGTGCGATCGAAAATATGTGGATCGCAGCGACGTCGTTGGGACTCGGTGGGTGTTGGGTCACCATCAATAACGAAACGATCAAAGAACTTCTCGGCGTTCCATCCGATCAGCTGATCGTCGGCAGCTTGGCTCTTGGACATACCCACGATGACCCCAAAGCCCACAAAAGCAGTGATCGCTTACCACTCCGCGATATCGTGTATTACGAAAAATTTGGGGAGAGGAAGTGAGGCGCACCGTATGTCTGTATAGAATGCATTCCTCTTGATTTCAATCTTGCAATCCCATCCTTGCTCCTAATATTTCACCAATAGCTACTACGGATTCTAACTGCTGGAGGCTAATCTCTCTGTGATCTTTGCCGGCCGCAAATTCAACATTCTCTCCAAGAATCATCGTGTGAATAGATCCTGCAGCTTGATCCTGAAGCCACTGCAATACTTGTCTTGCAAGAGTTGAAGCATCTATATGATTCCTCTCTACAACTGGAACAAGTAGAGGAGAGCTTGCAAGTTTTTCTACTGTCCAATCGAGAGGACGGATGCTGTGCCCATTGCTCGTAACACATCGGCTTGGGCTTGCAGGGATTTTTTCGTCTTTGGTTTACGCGAGGCCGGAATCATTTCTTTCTCTAATACATCTGCAAGGGCATGACCATCAATGCTAAGGGCGCTCTCTGCAATACGCAGAATATATTGTTCGTTCCGTTCATCCATATTTATTATTATAACATTTTATTTAAATTTTGGCTAGTGGCAGGCGCGGTAGGGATCGAACCTACGACCCCAGGTTTTGGAGACCTGTGCTCTACC
Source organism: Candidatus Peribacteria bacterium (assembly GCA_943355155.1). GTDB lineage: Bacteria > Patescibacteriota > Gracilibacteria > Peribacterales > Peribacteraceae > CALREJ01. The sequence continues at coordinate 32,620 of CALREJ010000005.1, read as the reverse complement.
AACTGAGCTACGCGCCTAGGCCATGCTTATTATAGCGCAAAATCGTGAGACATTCTAAGATTATGTTATGTCCCTCCCCACTCTCCCACCCCTCCTCTGGCTCATTTTCTCCGGACTCTTTTTTGCGGGAGGGGAATATCTGTCGAAGCGATTTGTGATGGCACCGCAGTGGCCGATTTTGATCGTACTGCTTCTCCTCTACTGCCTCGGAGCTCTGTGCTGGATTCCGGCACTCATGCAGCAGAAAAGTTTATCGGTGACAGGGACGATGTGGTCGGTGATTAGTCTCTGTATGACGGTTTTCATTGGCATTGTTCTTTTTGATGAACGTCTGAACGCCGTGCAATCGATGGGAATTGTGTTTGCGATTGCTGCGATTGTGATGTTGTCGCTCGGATAGTATCACCTTACCGCGAGTTCGCTTTTATGGCTTGAATGAGAATTCGGGGTAGAATTCACCAGACTTTAGTTGACAAATTAGTATTTAATGGTATTTTGTTTTTATGAATCCTAAAAAAGAAGACGGCGGTAGTGGAGATCTAATTCCGTTAGTGCCGTCTGGAGAAAATGCAGAAGCATTGTCGGATGCAGATTTCGCTGCAATAGGTGAAGAAACTAGAGATAAAACGAGGGAGATTGTCGATAAAAGGGTGGCGGAGATGGCCGTGCTCGGTTGGCTTCATATTCATGCAATAGACTCAGTTGTAGGTGCACTTAACACAAGAAAAGATTGGAGCAGTTTGGTGGTCGAACAAGTCAGACAATGTGCCGAGCAGTGTTTTGAAGATGAAGACTTTACACATTTTTTTGCATTGCTAGATGCCCTCGGCGAATCCCCACTTCCTCGTTTGCAGGAACGCATTGTACACGCTCTTCAAAGAGGAGATTTTAAGGCGGCACAACAGACACGTAGCGCCATTCCTTGGACACATCAGAAGAATTATAACATGCCAGATGGAGATCTTATTGTGTGTGCTCGCATGTGCAGGGAGCAGAACAATCCGAAAGATGCTATTTCAGCTATTTCCCGAGTAGCTCATGTTCCGGATACAAAGGCCGCTGAGGAATGGATCGCTTTTGTGCTCGAGAACGGAGAAGCTTTTGTAGCAACAGAGCTTTGCACACGGTGGGGCATTACCTCTTTTCAGTCGATATTTCTACAAATGGGACGTGATCATTTAAGCGAAGAAGATGTGTCCAGCGCCTTACATTTTCTACAGGCAGCTGCGTTTGATCTGAAAGCAGAAAGTGAGGAGAGTATAAAACTTCTGGAGCTTGCAAGAGCAAATTTGACTCGAATAAAGAAAGCGGATCTCAATATTTTTTCTGATAATCCAGAAAATCGTCGGCGTTTGAGAGATTATTCTGGCAGTCAAGAGGCAGTGAAAGCAGCTGGTACTGCAGACGATGTCGTAGAGCTTGCAATGAATGATTTGAATGAACTGCATGGTACATCGGCCCATGGATCGTTATGGTCCAGCATGGAAAGTGCTCACAGTGTTAGCAACGTGCGCGACATTGTCGCATTGCTCAAAGGATCCTCTGTTCAACAGGAAGTCCTGCGACAGAGACTGTTGGAATGTGGAGAATTTCTTATTCTCGATGCTCTTCGATACAGCAGAGCAAGTTGGATGGAAATAGGTACCGATCAAAAAGGAAGAGATAGTGAGACTGCTGAAAAACTAGAAACTGCCCGCGAAATTTTCTCTCTCCCAGATATCAACCCATCTGCAGTGCATATCGCAAAACTCGTAAAAGCGTATTTCTATCTAGGGAATCAAGACGCCGCGAGAGCACTGATAGAAAGTTTTGGAGAACCGGTCAAAGTACAACTTATCAGCGATCCTAAAAACACGCCGCTCGCTATTTTTGCTTTTGCAGATAAAAGGCCGGAGATGATTGCTCACATCAGAGGAAGAGTGAAGAATGGCAATTTTAAAGAGGCAATAGATGCGTGCATTGAATGGCTTGAACAAGATGAAATTGATGCAATGCGCCCTGTCATTCGGAAAAGAGTAGCAAATGAACTTCGCAAAGTGCGAGAGAAAATGGGATTGGAAAAAAAGAAATCACTTGGCGAGCAAAAAACGCAGTGGGGAAAAGGGAACGTTCATAGAAAATGGAACGACAGCATTGTAACAGCAATCGACGCCTACGGATTTATCGTAGAGCCGGTGCCAACTGAGATCACGAGCATATTGCATGATCTTGCACTTCTGGAGCAGCAAGCGGTTATTGACAGGCGTGAAGGTGAAAGCAGTATTCATAGTTGGGACCCCAATTCCCTGAATACAGCTCAAAGAATATTTGAATGTCTTGCACGCCAGGAACTTACACTTCCACCGGCATGGGTTTCTCCAAATCCGACAGTGAAAGTTGAAGAAACTGACGAGAAAGAATCCTGAATGTACTTACATCTCACCACACCCCAAAACTCACTCGAATCAATGTCTCGGCAGTGGCAGAAATCTACCAAATCTGCTATACTATCCGGATGCCTCGAATTGAGATTGAAATTGATCGGCCGTGGCTGACACTTGCGCTTGTCGGTGGGGCAATTTTTGCGATCACGCAATACTCGTCATTCGTTTCTGCAGAAGATTCAATTCAACAGCCTGTTGGTGGAGACGCGAGCCAAATGGAATCTGCCGCGGTCACTGTGTCGCAGTCAGAACAAGGCATCGCAAAACTTCGGGCAGAGCAGAGTGTGCTTAGTCGTCGTGAAGGGATTTTGCGTGGACAGTTGGAATTACTTGATGAAGAACTGGGAAAAAATAATGATCCGGTAACTCTTCAAGCTCTCACAGATGTACGCGAAGAACTTACGCAATTACTGCAAGATCGATCTGCCGCCGAGAAAAAAATTGTCGAGGCACTCCATGAAATCTGGGATGCGCAGGGCTATGCGTACAGTGCGTCGCGAAGTCAACTCGATGAGAATGCTGCCGTTCAATTCTTCTGGCCGGTGGAACCATCACTCGGAATCTCTGCACACTTCGATGACGCTGCCTATACCGCACGTTTCGGCATGGCGCATCACGCGATCGATATTCCCACAACTCAAGGCACTATTGTTCAGGCAGTTGCAGATGGAATTGTGTCGAAAGTGTCGGACAACGGAATGGGATTTAATTCACTCGTCATCCAACACGCAGGAGGCTACGCAACGCTCTATGGACATGTCTCAGAGTTTCTCGTCAGTGAAGGGCAACACGTCTCCGCTGGCGACCCCGTGGCACGTTCCGGTGGTACGCCGGGGACGAAGGGTGCGGGTCTCATGACGACGGGAGCACACTTGCATTTGGCGTTTTATAAAGATGGGGAGGCGGTGGATCCGTTGGGGGTGTTGCCAGCCCAGTGACGAAGGATACAAGATGCAAGATACAAGAAGCAGAGAAATGTAAAATTTGGAAAATTTAACAATATATCAAATATTTTTTCGAACTTTGTTTGGATCTTGTATCTTGCTATCTTGGAATTTCGTCTATGATTTCTTCTGCGCCTCCGCAGCCTTTTGCATGATCATATGCGCAGCCTTTTCATGGTGCCTGACCATCGCCATACTCACTTGTCCGGGGTGTTCGGCCGCGGTATCAATCGTGATCGTTCCATAGCGGAAGATGAAACTAAATATGCTCGGGTACGACGGTTTTACGTTTGTGATCGCGTTGTAACTCATTTGATTTGTCGAGCGGCCGAGAAGGTGTTGGTTATTGAAAATGAAGCGATTGGTCGTGAGATAGATCACGTCGTAACTGAAATCGAGCCATGTTTTCCAGATAAAGACCAGAGCGAAAAAGAGCAGTGCAACGCTGATACCGATGCCGATGGGGTTACCTTCTGAGAGAATCAAAATAGCGAGACTGACAGAGATGGCGATGGCTGAGGGAACGCATCCTATAATGAGAAAAAGGGGGTGCTTCGTCACGACGTACTCAACATGTTCCGAGGACGCAAGGCCGATGTCATGCTGCATCACTTCCTCTTCCTCCGCACCGGCTGCCGCACGCATTTCACCGAGCTTCAGGAAACGGAGGAATCGCAAAATGCGCACCCATTCCGTATGAAAGAGGCTCGTGTAGAACGGCAGAATCGCGATCAGATCGATCAGCCCGTAGAACGAAAAAATGTACCGGAGTCTGTGAGGAGCGGCGTAGATACGAAACAAATATTCCATCGTGAAGATACCGACAATAATCGCTTCGAAAGTCGTGATGAATATTTCGTATTTTTTAAAATTTGGGAAATACCCGACCGGCACTATCGCTACAGAAAGAAGGATCAAAATAATGAGGACAAAATTGAATGTGTGACCCAATCGTCCGCATCCGTAGTGCATAATTCCCTGTACGTCTTCACGAAATGTTTGACGTCTCTGGCATAGATCTCTGTTCATAAGGGGTAATGTAGAATGGTCGATGCAGAATGTAAAATGAAGGAGAGTAGTTAAATATTCCCATTGTAGAGACGATCCCGATGGGGCGTCTCGAGGAAAATGTCTGAATTTGAGCTCTGGTATTGAAGCGAAGACGTGCGCGCCGCACGTCTCTACAAAATGGAAATTCCACCATTCTACATTTTACATTTGCAAAGCCATCAGCTTTGCATACGTATCGGTCATCCCCGCGACGTAATCCTTAATCGCCTCCACCACGGTCGAGTTCGTCCTTTTTTGCAGATTCAAAATTTTATCGTTGGGATTTTTTAAAAATGATCGACAGAGTCGGTCAATAATTGCTTGTCCCTCAGCTGTTTGAGCCAGAACAAGCGGGTGGTTATACATTCGTTCCCACAGAAAATGCCGCAGTTCCTGCAGTCCCTTTTTCATCTCCGGTGAAAATGCAATCGGGTGTGCGTCCTTCGGATCGAGTGATGAGTGATCGATCAGATCATGCACCATCATGTGTTGGAGTGATCCACGGATGTAGGTTCCGCGTTCGAGCGTGCGCTCATACGCTTCCTTCGCGAGCGGGACACGCAGCAATTCTTCTCTCGAAAAAAGTTCTGCCGTGAGTCCGTCATCACAATCGTGCGAATTGTAGGCGATCGCATCTGCAACATTTGTCAGTTCCGCTTCGAGTGAATGCGAGAGTGTCTCGCCACTTTCCGGATGAATTTCCGAATGTTTCAGGAGTCCATCACTCACTTCCCTATTCAGGTTCAGCCCTGCGTACAGCGACGAATGCTTCTCGAGCACCGTCACAATCCGGTAGCTCTGGAGATTATGTTCAAAACTACTTCCTTGCTCCCGCATCCAGCTATCCAGTGCGTCTTGCCCTGCGTGCCCAAACGGTGGATGACCAAGGTCATGCGCGAGTGCGATACATTCTGCGAGGTCTTCATTGAGTCTGAGGAGTCTCGCAAGGTCGCGGCTGATTTGGGCGACTTCCATCGTGTGTGTGAGACGTGTGCGCACGTGATCACCCCATTCCCCTCCCGCCACAAACACCTGTGTCTTCGCCTGCAGTCTCAAAAATGCGTAACTGTGGATGACTCGGTCACGGTCACGCTGAAATGGAAAACGCGTGTCATCTTCTGCTTCTGGAAATACTCGTCCGAGCTTACCTTCATGCGGCACGGCAACATCCGAAAGCAATTGATTTGCAGCGGCCATGCGATCTTTCAAACTTTGCATATTGCTATTGTACTACTCACTACCAACTACTCACCACTCACAAAAAGTCGTCCCAGCAACCGTTACGCAGAGATGTCGCATCCCGGTTGATCCAGGTGGGTGACCGCATCCCAAGGCCACGGCCAAGGGTGATTGAGCCTCCCGATATGCGATTAGAGAAGAAACATCAATGCACTGACGAGTTTCCGAGACTGGGGAGAGTGTAACATTTTATGAATACAAAAGAAGCAAGTTACAAGATGCAAACAAGTAGTAAGTTCCAATGTTTAAGATTTTAAATCAATATTTGATCCTTGTTTGTCTCTTGTCTCTTGTATCTTGCTTCTTCGTCCTAGGTTCTTCGACACAGCAATTTGTGCACTTCGCTCACAGCCTTCATACTCACCACATGCCTCAATCTTTCTGGCGCCTCAATAATCCTCTCCTCTGGCTCTACAGCATTCTGATCCTCACGGCGATCATCTATGCTCCCGCACTCACAAATCAACTTCTGCATTTCGACGATAACGTCCTCATCACGGATAACTGGGCGATCGCAACGTTCACACCTCTCACGATTGCACACGTGTTTTCGTCGTATGATCCGGAACTGTATATTCCACTCACACTGTTTACGTATCAAGTGATCCATCTTTTTTTTGGCGTGAATCCCGTTGCGTATCACACGGTGAGTTTGTTTCTTCATCTCATCAATATCTGTCTCGTGTATTGGGTGATCGTGCAACTTTTTTCGCGTCGGTCCGTCGCACTCATGACGGCCGCGCTTTTTGCACTTCATCCATTGCAATCGGAGGCGGTGCTGTGGGCTTCTGCGTTTAAAGATCTGCTGTCATCGATGTTCTTTTTCCTCTCGCTCGGGTGTTACCTTTCGTGGAAAAAAATGGATCAATCGAGATGGTTTTTTGGAAGCATCGCAGCATTTTTTCTCGGACTTCTGTGCAAAGTGTCGATCGCACCTTTTGCCGTGATCATTATTGCGATTGACCTCTTGCAGCAGCGAAAAATCACGCGTCGAAGTGTGCAGGAAAAATGGCCGTTTTTTGCGTTGGCCGGTGTTTTTATTTTGATTGCTCTCGGAGGAAAATCACAATCGCTGTCGATCGCGGGCCCCGCTGCAACGATCCTGCTTGCAATCAAGGCGTCGATTTTTTACATTCAAAAAATGGTGTGGCCGACAGGGCTCAGTATTCTCTACCCACAACTTTCGATTCCTTCACTTTCCAGCCCAGAATTTTTTGTTCCGCTCATTCTTCTTATCGCTCTCGCAGTTCTCTTTTTTTGGTCGCTCAAAAAAATGCCCGTGATCGCATTCGCCATCATGTTCTATTTTCTCTTCATCGTTCCGAGCTTCAGTTCCGTCTATAAAAACGGATTCTATTTTTTTGCATCCGACCGCTACGCGTACATCCCCTCTCTTGGCTTCTTTCTGCTTGTTGCTTTGGCGGTCGATAGGCTTTGGAAATACTCTCAGTCGATCCGGATTGCACTCTTTTGTACGGCATCTTTCATCCTTGTTTCATTCGTCGTCCTTGTGCACGATCAAACGGTCGTCTGGAAAAATACTCAGACACTTTTTGAACGTGTCCTCCTGCTCTACCCCGATTCCGCTATTGCGCACAATAACCTCGGTGCCGAATATGGCGCGACGGAAGCGGGACTCAGGGAATTTGAACGCGCTCGTCAGCTTGATCCGAACTATGCCGGAGCGATCCATAACGTTGCTGCGTATTATTTCAAGACAGGCGATACCGTCAAAATGAAACAAGCCTACAATCAAATAGCAGACCTTGTTTTTGCGAAGCCACACGCAACGCCGGAGGATGTGTCGTATTTATTTGAATATGCGGAATACCTCGACATGCATGGAGACAGCGAACAGGCGATCGAGCTTCTCAAAAAAGCAACGGAACTGTTACCCGATTTTTCCGAAGCGCGTTATAACCTTGGCATCAAATATCAAAAGGCAGGAAGATACGATCTTGCACTTCCGGAACTCGAACGTGCGGTCGAACTCGAGAATTATAAACCGGATTTCCTCTATCATTTAGCGGCAGTTGATGGAGAACTCGGCAGGCTTCAACTCGCAGCAGATCTCCTCGAAAGGCTTCTTAAGATCGATCCCCACTACGAAAACGCGCAGCGACATTTGGATGCGATCAGAGGGATGATGAAGCAGTGATGAGTGTGGTGGATTTTTTATTTCAATCTGCACGTCATCACATTTGTCGATCCCTTCATCACTTTTTCCTTGTCTCCCCCACGATAACTCCACCATTTTTCATTCTCACATTTCGTACAATCTGTCAGTCGTTCGATATGGCTTTTCTGTATTCCTGCTGCCATTAATTGACTGTCTGCAATTGCGCGGAGGTCGGCGTTTCTTCCGTGGAAAAATTGAGGATCGATGCCGATGAGTTCTCGGGTTGGATCGGTAAATTCTGCACACTTCACACATAAACACGGTGCAATGCCGACGATCAAATCATTCGGATTTCCTTTCCACTCGCGTTCGTACGCAGCGATGAAATTTTTGATTGCGCCGTTCACGAGCCCCTTCCATCCCGCATGCAAAATGCCAATTATCTGATTTTTCGGATCATACGCCACCAATGCCTGACAATCTGCGACGCGGATCGTGAGCGTCAGATCTTTTTCATCGGTCCACACCCCGTCCGCTTCTATGATTCGTCTCGAAGGTTCGCGTAGAATCACTGTTTTCTTTCCATGCACTTGTTTGAGAGATACAAGATTTTTTGTCTGAAGTGCATCCGCAATTTTTTCATCGGAGTCGATGGCGTCTTCGCGCGCAAAAAGATGGATGTCTAAGACATCGTTGTATCCGTCGAACATGCGGAAGGGTGCAATCATCATATCTATGCCACAAGTGACATCTCATGCATCAGACGTGGGATCCGCTCAATGACGTCTTCCGTGGTGTAGGAAAATCCTTGTTCGCTGTAGAGCTGGTCGCCTGCTTTTTTGATCAGCGTACTTGCGAGCGCACTCGCTTCCACCGGCTCCATTTTCTGCGCAATAAATCCTGCAATCAGCCCCGCGAGAGCGTCCCCTGTGCCACCAACCGTGAGTCCTGCATTCCCGCCCTCGACCAATCGCACGGTGCCGTCGGGAGCGGCAATGTGGTCGATGTGACCCTTGAGAAGGATGACGGTCCCTGACCTCTGTGCGTGCTCTGCGATCTGATCCTGTTTCATATCCATGCGCTCCAGTTCACCAAGGTGCGGTGTGATGACTGCATTCCTCCCCGCGACGAGCGAGAGCGTATTTGGCTGCAGCGCAGTTGCATCGAGCACCATTGGGCACGGGCAGCCTGTGATGATTTGTTCCATCGCGGATTGTGTTTTTGCATTTCTGGAAAGCCCCGGCCCGATCACCGCGCAGTCCATAATCGCGAGCATCTGGAGTGTGACATTCACATCGTCTCGTGTGAGTTCATCTGTCTGAAACGGATACACCTGAAAATTCAGTGATGCCATCTTTGCAGCCTCTGCATTGCAGGCGGGAATGGTGATGAAGACGAGATCCACGCCGCTTGCCTCCGCTGCGAGTGCAGCAAAAATCGGCGCCCCGTGAATATGGCTAGATCCGCCAATGATCGCCACTTTTCCATTTTCACCTTTGTGCGAATCGGGGTTACGCATGGGGGGATTATAGCATCTTCCTCTCCCCGAGGGAGAGGATCGAGGAGAGGGGTAACAAATTTATTCCACATTGTAGAGACGACCCAGTAAGGTATGTTTACATGTTTCGTAAGGCTCAAAAGGAAAAGCTGCTATTTAGAAAGGAGCGGGTGCTGCCGCCACGGGGGGTGGAGGGGTCAGCGGTCGATGGGATGGCGGCGGAGCGTTTCTTTGGTTCTTTCTTGTCGCCGTTGACAAGAAAGAACGAGAGGAACGAATTTTTTGTTACCCCTCTCCCTAACCCTCTCCCTCGGGGAGAGGGAATATGTCTCGCCTAAACTCCCCCGCCCGAAACTTTCCATACGCCTCCTCAATAATCCTTTTCAATTTTTCCCTGAAAATCGTCTGCGAAAATGCGCGCGCGTGACTGCGGATTTTTTCTCTGTCCCATGTGTGAGATTGGAATCTCTCCAATGCATCTTTCAAAGAATCCGTCGTCTGCTCTGCGAAAAATATTCCTGTCTCGCCATCTTTTAGTAAATCCTTCGCGCCACCCGCATCAAACGCAATCACCGGAGTTCCGCTCGCTTGAGCCTCAAGCAGCACGACACCGGCGTCTTCATATTGCGGAAAGAGGAATGCCTTTGCATTCGCGTAAAGTTCGGGCAGTTTTTCCTCCGGCACGAATCCCAAAAATTCCACCGTGTCGCCCGCCATTGCCCGCAGTCTCGCTTCATCTTGTCCTCTTCCTGCGATCTTCAGTGGCAATTTGAGCTCGTTCGCAACTTGGATCAGAAGGTCGATTCTCTTGTAGGGGACGAGGCGACAGACAGCCAAGAAGTAGCTGGTAGCTGGTAGCTTGTGGCTGGTAGCAAAAAAACGTTCATCCACCGGCGGTGACAGTACAATGCTCTCGCGGTTGTAAATCCGTTTGATGCGTTCTTGCGTTGTCGTGGAATTTGCAATGTAGAAGTCGACGCGCTTTGCACTTGTTAAATCCCACCGGCGGATTTTTGCGAGCTCGCGTTTGATTGTTTTTTTGAGCATCTTTGGCACGCGAAAATCGCGCAGATATTCCTCCTCCATTTCCCATGCGTAGCGAACAGGTGTGTGGCAGTAACAGATATGCAGCGTGGAAGGCTCGACGATTACGCCTTTCCCAACAGCGTGCGATGAACTGAGCACCACGTCGTAGTCTCGAAGATCCAAAGATTCGATCGCGCGAGGCATCCACGGGAGAAGCACCTGATGATTGCCGATGAGTTCATACCATTTTTGAAGTTTGCTGACGCGAATGTCCGGAGTGAGTCCGCCGAGCGCGCTTTTTTTCATCACTGTCGTGAAGAGAGGTGCGTTTGGAAACATGTGTAGAAATTCTGCAATCACATGTTCGGCACCGCCGTAGGTTGTCAGCCAGTCTGCAGCAAGAGCGAGGTTCATGAACGTATTGTACCCGTTTATTCGTTTACTCGTTTATTCGTATCATTTGCTCGAATCATTTAAAAAAAAGCTTTGAGAATGAACGAATCAACCAATAAACGATACTACGAATCGCAGTGCGCCCGCTCACTCGATTCTCTATGATAGCCTCCGTGCTCCGAAAACCACGACCACTCCCGCAGCGATTTAACCGCGCCGTCACGCCTCTCACGAGGCGACTTGTCGAGAAACGGCATCAGATGCAGCGGCAGTACAAGCATCAGCGCTGGAAACGTGCGCTGCAGCGGTTCGAGCGACGGCTGATTGCGATGCGTGGAATCCTTTTTCGATTTGCCATTGTCCTCATCGTCGGCCTCGCGATTCTTTTGGTCTGCATCGCGCTCTTCTCGCCAATTCTCAAAGTGCGTGTGATCCGGGTCGCTCGGACGGATTTGCGTCTCGACAATGAACTTATTCAAAAATCTCTCGCCTCGCTTTTCACTCGCCGCATGCCGGTGCTCTCTGCTGAGGAAATTCCACCACTCCTCACGACCGTGATGCCGGATATTCATCGCAGTGCCGTGCCCGACCTCACAAGTGTCACCATCACGAAAGTGTATCCCTCGACGCTGCAACTGCGGATTCAACTGAAACCACTCGCGTATCGCCTGCTCATCGATGCACCCGATCAGCAGACGCCGACACCTCCGCCTGCAAGTGGGAGCGGAAGTGATTTTCTGACGGCAGACGGGATGTATGTCGTGTACAGAAATACACAGACCGGAACGGGATCTGGTTTGCCCACCATCCACATCGTCGACTGGGGAGTGAGACCCAACCCATGGCAGCCGTTGCTTTCGGGGGACATGCTCACTGCGATGCACGAAGCGGGCAGAGCACTCGGAACAGAATTTCATCAGGCGGTTCTCAGTCGCACTATCTTCCTGCGTGCGCGCGAAATTCACTTAAAACTCGCGGCGTATGACGTGTGGTTCGATCTCAAAAGTTCCATTCCGGAACAGATCGACCGTTACCGACTGTTTTTGAAAAATGTCCCCGCAGGAACCGCGAAGCAGTATGTGGATTTGAGAGTGCGAGGGAAGGTGGTGTATCGGTGACGAAATGTCTCTTTCCCCTTGCCTAAACCCGTTTCATTCTGACCCTTTTTTTGGTATCCTTTCTCCGATGTACGGACCACTCCTTTCAGTCTTGCTGATGGGCACGATTCCGGTGTGGGGAATAGAAATTCCCACGCAGTCTTTGCAGAGCCAAATCACTGTTGCGGCGCCGACTTTGCTTGCGCAAGTTCCGGATGGTTCGGGGGCAATATCAGATGCTCTCAGTGCCTCGGGAGCGGTGGTGATGGATCTCGACAGCGGGCAGATTATTTTTGAAAGACGCAGCGCCGAGTCACGACCCATGGCGAGCCTCACGAAACTCATGACCGCGCTCATCATCGTCGAACACCATTCACTCAGTGAAGTCGTCACGATCCCGCAGAATATCGCCGATATTTCTTTCGGAGAGACTGAGCACCTTCCGGCTGGCGAACGGTTCACCGTGGGCGATTTGCTCTCTGCGATGCTGATCAGTTCTTCAAACGATGCGGCAGTCACGCTTGCGCGGTATCACAGCGGTACCGTGAGTGCGTTTGCTGTGGAAATGAACAGCCGCGCAAAAAGTCTCGGCCTCAAAAACACATCCTACGCGAACCCCGTCGGACTCGATGCGCCTCAACAGGATTCTACTCCCCTCGATCTCGCGTGGCTTGCCGTCTACGTGATGCGCAATAAGGAGATCAGTGAGCGTATGGCGATATCGGACATGCAGATTCGCAGTCTTTCCGGAAAAACAGTCGCACTCTCGCACACGCATGCGCTGCTCCACGAAGATAGTTTTGTGATCGCCGGAAAAACCGGAACGACGGATGCCGCGGGGCAATGTCTGCTCTCGATCATCAGCGAAAATGGCCGAAGATATGTTGTGGTTTTGCTCCACTCCCGTGACCGCTACAGTGACATGCGACGGATGCTCAAATTTCTGTTCCCGCCGGTGACCAATACCTGATTCCTTCGATGCAGCAACCGCTTCGCCACTGGCTTTCCCTCCGCGTGCGCATCGTCTGCATCGCGGTCTTTATCATCGGCACCGTGCTACCACCGTATATTCCCAAAGAAGCACTCGCGCAAAATATAAATGAACTGCCGAGTGACATGCCACAGTATTTGCTCGTCGAGGATGGATTTCTGATGAAGTCGAGTTCACTCACGGAGCAAGGCTCGCGTCGCGCGTACGCGCAGGGACTTTTGTATATTGTTCAAAGCGGAGACAGTATCGAGCGGATCGCAAACAAATATCGCCTGAAAGCAGATACGATTCGCTGGACGAATGGCTTAGGAGACGGCACCAATGTGAAAGCCGGAGATCAGCTCGTTATCCTTCCTGTTGACGGAGTGCTGCATACCGTCACGCGCGGACAAACACTCAACCGTATCGCAGAACTCTACGGCATTGCTTCAGCCGAGATCAGTCAGCAAAATAAAATCGAAGGCGGATTTATTCTCGCGGGACAAGAACTAATTATCCCCGGAGGCAAACCGATCATCGCAAAGCCGGCTCAAATCGCAGTCATCCCCGGACAGAAACCTCCGGTGCCCGGCGCAAAACCAACGGGCAAACCGCCGGTTGTTGCGGCCTACACGCCGGGTATTCTGCAAATGCCCTGCGAACACTGCAATTACACGCAGTACTTCCACCCCGGACACTACGCTGTGGATATTCAGGAAAAGGGTGGTGGTCGTGTGTTTGCTGCAGAGGCCGGCACTGTCATTCGCGCGGATTATGGCTGGAACGGAGGCTACGGAAATGTGGTGGAGATCGAGCACGGCAACGGGCTAATCACTCTGTATGCACACAATAAATCTCTTCTTGTGAAGAAGGGCGATACAGTCCAGCGCGGCCAGCAGGTCAGCTGGATGGGCGCCACCGGCCGCGTCTACGGAGCTACCGGTATTCACGTTCATTTCGAAGTTCGCATGAATGGGGAAAAGAAGAACCCGCTGCTGTATTTGCAGTAAATGCGCATCTGACGAATATTGCAAAATATTATAAATATGCTATAATATAAATAAACACATATGCCCACACATCACATCAAAACAGGTGCTATCCGGCAATATCTCGTCACTCAGGAACGCGAAATAGTGTCGATCGCACTTCTGTGGCTGTTCGTGGCGGTCGTGTTTGTGGTGATTGCGAACGTGCTGATCACGGGATTTTGATCCAATCTGAGCGTATTTCGCGTTGCAGGAAACAAGAGCTCCTGTTACTGTTTCTCGGCTCTGGAACAGAGCAGTATTGCTTTTTTGTCCTTGTGTCCTGATTCCTAGGTCCTAAGTCCTCCAATCTGGATCCGTAGCTCAGCTGGTTAGAGCGCATCCCTGTCACGGATGAGGTCGCGGGTTCGAATCCCGTCGGATCCGCCACACAGAATAACATCACGATTGACTATAGGTTCAAAGGCGTCTTTGAGCTTATACGAAACCACGTTTTTATCATGAACATCCAGTTCTAAAAAGACTTCCATCACAATCTCTCGCTTCTCTTCGGGGTTCGCACGTCTGTAAGTAAGGGGAGCCCTTCTTGCGAGTTCTAAGAACCGGTAAGTTTGTTCCAAGCGGGTCACTTCCATCTTCTGGATTTCTCGTTCATCCTTGTTGATCTGTTGTTCTTCGGTCGAGATACGATGCTTTTCGGCACGAAAGTCTTCATCATCGAAAGTTCCGCTCAGTACTTTCCTTCTGGCAGTTTCGAGATCGGCGTAGAGCTTTTTCTTCCGCGACTCGATGGATTGGAGTGAGGCGTCTCTCTGTACTGTCACAAGACCCTCTAGCTTCTTCATAGCTTCTCTTGTCTTCTCCATTTCATCATCGTCGAAGTAGATCTTTTCGATGATAGGGAGGATTGCCTCATCGATCCGTTCCTCGCGCGTGGTGCTCTGCGAACACTTTTTGGAAAAGCAGCCATAGTAGGCATGACCTTTCTTATCATATGGAGACAGCAGGCTTCCACATGAGCAATGCACCATACCTCTAAATGCAAATATCTTGCCGCTGGGACGGGAACAATTTTTACGTTTGAGTATTGTCTGAACACGGTCGAAAAGTTCCTGTGGAAGAAGACTGGGGTGTTTTCCAGCGTACTCCTGTCCCCACATTCGTGTTTTGCCGACGTAGAAGGGGTTAGAGATGATACGGTGCATGCTTGATACACTTACGTCCTTGTTCCATTTGTCGCCTCGCTTCGTTTTGAGGCCACGTTTTTTCATTACTGCTGTGAGACTTTCTACCGAGTATTTGCCTGATGCATAAAGATCATAAGCCAATCGTACGAGTGGTGCGGAAACAGGATCGAGTGCCTTGATACCGTTCCCTTTATCGGTGTAACCAACTGGTGCTTCACGTGGGAATCTTCCCTGTTCCAGAGACTCACGGAATCCCTTTTTTACCTCCTTGCCGAGCTTCTCCACGTACCATTTAGCGAAGACGACGTTGATACCGAGCATCATATTGCCTTCGGGTGTATTCGGATAGGAACCGTCTACGAAATGTAGTTCGGACTGCGTGGTTCGTAGTTCGTCGATGGATGCGAAATCGCCGATAGAGCGCAGCAGACGGTCTACATTATGAACGATCACACCATCGTACTTTCTTTCCTTCAAATCTTTAAGCATTTGTAAGAACTTTGGGCGTTTTCCCGCAATCTTCGCGCTGTGTTCTTCGCGGATAATGTCGGCAACTTGTAGATGATTCCGCTGCGCGTAACTGAGGCAAATTTTCTCCTGCGCGTCGATAGAGTACTGCTGGTGTTTGTCGTCTGACGTAGAGCGCCGCAAATAAACAACATAGGACTTAGGCATTTTTATGTATGGGAGTATTTCTTATTGCACTCTCAATTACCGAGAGTAATCGGAGCATCTTGTCTTGCCCTTTTTCTAAATCCTTTTCTTGATTCTCGTAAGCGCGCAGGGAGGCGATCACCTCTCTCAATTCGTTATCGCAGTATATGGAAGCATGCTTCATGTTTCCAAATATAGGATTCCCCAGCTGATCCATTTTGCCAGTGAATAGTCCCTTCGTTTTTGCGTTAAGTGCAGATTCTAATCTTGAACGCCATGACCAAATCGTGGCAGAGCCGAGAACTACCTGCCCGTCTTCTTTTTGCTTAAATAAATCCGAATTAAGTACAGCAAGACGAGCCATTTCGACCAATCCCAAAGGATTAATACCTTTGGTTCCGCATAGTTTTCTCAGTGTTGCAAAAGCAGCTTGTTGATCTTCGAAATGCTGCATTTCATTCTTCTCTAGATCTCTGACAAATTTGATCCCTTTTACGGAATGGAATTCTACAAGGGGAAAGTCGGGATTTCCCCTCTCTAGAATATCGACCTCAACACCTATTTCACGGTACTCAGTTTCTAGAGGTGTTGTTTTTCGTAGATGTTTGTACGCCTCTACTGCCCCTTTTTGCTTTTTGAGCTTGTCCATTTTCTTCTGCGCTTCATCACCCCAATCATGCATATGCACTAGATGCACTACAACTCGAACCCTATGTTTCACTTGAGTCAAAGCCGATTTGTTACTTTTGCGTTGATTTATGTTTTCCTGTGACCATTGATATTCTTCTGCACATCGGGAAATAAAACGGTCTTTTTCATGATTGTTCTTGAAAATGATCTTTGCAATTTTGCGGGCGATTTTGGGATCAATCGGGAACTTTCCTTCCACATATCTGTTGATCGTTGTATGAGCAACACCAACAGAAGCAGCGATAGAATTTTTTGAAATTCCCTGCTTTTCGATTTCCTGCCTAAGCGTATCGCATGCACGTTGCATGGAATTACTTTATCAGCGTGCTCAACTGAACACAAGTAATTATTGTTCAATCCATTTTCAGATTATACACTTGGGCCATGTCCGCAGTTAGGGAATCACACGCACTGGCCTACGCGCGCTATCTCAGCATCCTTGCCCGCATCGAAAGACGCCTCGATGAGGAGCGAGAAGCCGCAGAAAGCGCAGAGGAAAGAGCGCTGCCCGACTAAGCAGGCAACTTTTACTCTTTACCCCTATTTGTATGTCTATTTTATCAGCCCAAAGCGGCTGCCACAATTTCCCCGATCGGAATGATAGGTGGGAACGTGCCTACGTTCGTTGGATGAAGTCCAAGGACGAGGTGCGGCGCATATTCAAGAATACCCGCCGCCCACGATGAAACACGAAAATTTCCAGTCACTAGACCCAATCGAGGTGGCAAAGCGGGCGGGTTTCGATATCAACGAGGCGGGTCGTATCGGCGACCCGCTTCGTATCGTGATGACCGCATTATCCTGCAGCGAGCAGGATGCGAAGAAATGGCTCTCCGAAAAGTTCGGCGGCCAAGAGAATGACGACATCGAACTCGTAGAGGGCAACGTGAAACCAGTAAAGATGGCACAAGACTTTGCAGAGGACATGGCTCTCTACACTATCGGTCTCTATGCCCGCAGGCAGCAGAAGATAGTCGAGCAGCCATACGTCATTACCTCGAAGCGTGAATTATTCCCCTGTACGCCGAAGGAGCTTGCCGCACGATCGATCTGTTACGACAAGATTCCGTTCCCTGTTGTGCGTTGGCCACTCGCTTCCGTTCGACAATATCGATCGAGTGGAACAACGAGTACTTTGCGTGAATGCTACGATGGGATTTTATCTCTGATTGAGTATCATCTCGATTTCGGCGACAAAGAAACATCGAAGCTTGTGGCTCTATGGATCATCGGGACATATTGCTACAGGCTTTTTGAATCATTCCCGTATTTACATCTCAACGGAAACGCCGAGTGCGGGAAAACAAAAGTGCTGCGTCTCATTTCCCTCCTTTCCTTTAACGGAGAGATGATGACATCCGATTCTTCACGGGCTGCGATGCTGCGTACCATCGACGCGAATTCCTGTGCCTGTTGTATCGATGAAGTGGAAGGATTACAAAATCCCAAGGACGACGACACTCGCGCTGTTCTAGCTGTACTGAATACAGGATACAAGCTCGGAGGAGGTGACAAGAAATGTGAGAAGGTTGGAAAGAGTGAGCAGTGGATACCTGTCTTCTATGACGGGTACTCACCAAAGGTACTCGCAGGCATAAAACAAATCGCGCCGGTTCTTCAAACACGATGCATTCCCATTGTAATGCTGCGAAGTAGGAACAAAGAGATTCTTAATAGAGCAATACATGAGAAAGACCCTCGTTGGGAACAGCTAAGATCGATGCTCTATCCGTCTATGCTTGAAAATTGGAAAGATGTACGGGAAGTGTTCTCATCCATTCGCTCCCTCGTCCTCACGGCGCGAGAATGGGAGTTGTGGAAGCCAATCATTACTATTGCTTCTATCATTGATCCGTCTGGGCAACTAGCGAATGACATGCGAAGACAAGCTGAGAAAGTACAAACTCAGCGCAAAGAAGCGGATATAGGTGCTCCTAATTTTCTGAAAGTACTTGTGGAGCTGATGAACATACATACTGAATCGGAGAAGTTCTATTCAACCGAGGATTTATACGAATGTTTCGCTGATGCCGACGAGGACGAGTACGGGTGGCTGATCGACCCCCACAAAAAATCATTCAGAGGTAAATGGCTCGGCAACGAAATGCGGCGTTGTGGTGTTGTCCGCGGCAAAGCCGAACTAAAGAGTATCTGTGGTAAGAAATACAAAGGCTATACTCTTCGACGCGAACATATAGAGGGTCTACTTTCCGCATACGATATGAAAACAGTTACCGATAAGGACTCTGTCGCTCAAGAGAAAGCAGAAATAACGGTAACCGCAAAGTAACCGCGCAAGCGTGTTGCGGTTACCCTGCCTCTTGGCTTTGAGTAAAGCAGGGGCGACACATGGTAACTTTGGAAATGAAGTAACTGCATTGAAGAGGAAAAATCTCAAATCTTTTTTACGACCCATAGCTACCGCTTCACCTTTTTTTGCGATGTGCAATTCGTGCATTTTTTACTTTTTTTGAGATACGCAGCTCCGACATTCTAAACATGATGTCCTATTTTTTTTCTTCAGTCTTTCAGACCATTACCAACTTATCTTATGTGCTCTGTGACTCCCGACCTACAGCTCCCTTGTGTCTCAAATAACAATCGCCTCAGTTCACATATGCCTTTTTTAAGACGCACTCTTCCAACATTTCCAACATTCAGAGTGAGTAGAAGCTAACCTGAAAGATGTGAAGGAAATTGTTTAGAAGACCCCTTTGGTGTATTTTAGGAATGCACCAGTTAACTCATCGGCATGACGAACGCCCTTCTTGTGCGTCTCTCTGGAAAAAGCCCCTTATGGGGCGCTGCTGTTTCCGTTCAGCTTTTCTCCAGAGGGATTCGTCCCAATGGGTTAGCTGGTGCAACGGAGTACAGAGCGTCCCATTAGTGATGGCGCGAAAGACTCTACCTACCTCTTTCCCCTCGTCATCATGGGCTTTCGCTTCGGTAAATCATTCTCACCCATCAAGGGAGTTCGTATCAACTTGAGTAAGAGTGGATTAGGCATCAGCACTGGCATCAAAGGTGCCCGTATTGGTATTGGCACGCGTGGCGCATATACAAGCCTTGGCATTCCCGGCACGGGAATTTCCTCGCGCAATTACTTGGGCAAAGGAAAAACAAAGAAACAAAACATCATCTCTCAAGAAAAACCAAAAGGTAACATGTGGCTAGGATCTTTCGGTTTACTGTCGATCGTGCTGATGTTCATAAATCTGTCTTTGGGATTGATCTTCTTTTTCTTGTTACTAATAATCCAGATTTTTTTAAACGAGAAAGCAAAGCAAAAGGCATCACGAAAATCTGTAAAAGAGGTCGCAGTGATGGAAGTGAATGCTTCAAATACCCTTCCGTGACACGAGGAGGTATTTCGGAACGCTTAGAACATATTTCCAGCTACTCATAGAACTGCTGATTCATAATGGGAAAGGGAAAGTATCTCCAGAGCGTAAGGGCAGCTATACTCTCAATCAATGCCTGATGCCACGTATGCAACCGTCAGTACTTCCAGCCAATCCGCAATCGTGGAGTCGCGCATTTTGTCCGAGTCCTCAACAACTCGTCGAGTAATAGTTCCAATGATCGTAAATAATGTGGCAAATCCCGAAGCGGGAGTGAAGATTACAATCGTGCATCAACGTAAATCGCAACGAGGAGAGTGGGAGAACATGGAAAGTGCGTCACTCGCTACGCTCCATGCCGGTGAAGCAGCAAAGATGACTCTCGATTCCGCAGAAACACTAGCCTTGCGCCATGAACTTGAGCAGCTTTATGCCCTTCATCAGGGAGCAGGTGTCCCTAGAGGACGGCAAAATCTTATCGTCGCTCCACAGGAACAGGTCGTACTCACTGATCCTCAAAGGGCAGAAACAATAAGACTAATGATTGAGCGCGGCTACTCTCAGGAGATATGGGATCAGCTCATTGCACAAGATCCAGACCTCGTCACGCGTCTCTGTTATGCGCGGATGCACGCAGAGCGCACTTCGGTGTTAGAAGAATTCAGAACAAGCATGGCTCAGGAGAAACCTGAAGGTTACTGGCAGGACTTTTTTGAAAAGCATACTTGGATATTTGGTTATGGTCTCAATTATCAAATACTGCGCATAGTGGAAGATCAGCCCCACTATGGCGGACAACGGGTGGATGGCACTGGAGATCAGCGCGGAGATTACCTCTGCCGTACAGAAGCGCTTGCAAAATTCACAGTACTGGTCGAGATCAAAAAGCCACAGACATCCCTCTTTGGTGATGAACATTACCGCAATGGTGCTTGGGCATTAGGCACTGAACTTACAGGAGGGGTTACGCAATTACATGCGAATTGTCGTACTTGGGAGAACGATGGCTCTCAAGAAGAACAGAATCGTGAGCGACTGCTGCACGAGAGCACGTATACAGTAGAACCAAGCAGCATCCTCGTGATCGGTCATTCTTCCCAGTATGCGGGCGATATAGAAAAGCGAAACACATTTGAGATGTTTCGGCAAAGCCTGCGGAGGCCGCATATCATCACATTCGATGAGCTGTACGAACGGGCGAGGTTTATCGTAGAACAACCAGTGTCTATTCCCTTACCCGAACATACACTTGAACAGGATTATCCATTCTAATAATGTGAAGAAAATAATTGACTCTCGATAGCACTCTACTATCCTGAGTGCCAATGACTAATTACTACGTTACTAAGCGGGATAATCAGTGGGCGGCGTTGAAAGAGAGCGCAAGCAGAGCCAGAATTTTCGATAAGCAAAGCGATGCAGAAGCTGCCGCAAAGGAATCCTGTCGCAAGACGGGTGGTGGCGAAGTTCGTATTCAGGGACGCGATTATCTCTTCCGAGATGCTGACACGGTTGCTCCCGGAAATGATCCGAACCCTCCGCGCGATAAGAAGCACTGATATGGTTGTTGATCACCTAACCAGTCTAACGGCCTGTCCATTGTGTAGTAACAGCCTCGAAAGACAGGCTGATATCACAAGTAAAGATACCTTCCTCGTTCATTGCGGTTCCTGTGGAACATTTGAGATTACAGAGGACTGCATGATCTTTACGGAAATGAAAGCGCGGCTCCTGCAAAGAGCGCCGAAGCTTTTGGCGGCTGTAAAGAAGGCAAATAATGAAGGGAACAAGTGGCCGATGATTAACACGCGACGGATATAACGGGATTTAATCTCTGCATCACCGCCCCGAGATCCACCTTCATCAGTTGTGACAGCATCCTTTCGAGTCCTCCATAGTTCAAAGTCCGATAGCATTCCGACAACTCAGTCGTACTGTTTTCCGAATGGCTTCTCTAATTCCTTCTCAAAGTATTCTTTTAACGGAGATGGTGCGTACAGAACACGATCTAGCCAGCAAGCCACGTTGTAGAAATACGTCTTATTTTCAAAATGTTCTTCAAGAATTTTTTCTAGTGTTTTGTGGCTACAGAGACGATGCAGACAGGTAACCGCCAGCATGCGAATCGAATCTGTCTTGTGCAGCAGAAGCCCCTTTAGAGTATGCATGAACTTACGCGCATCTTTCGGCCCTAGTGTCGTTAATACTACTTCGACCAACAATGGATCATCAGATATCATCAGAGCATGTAGTACATTTTCTGAGCGATCAGAAAGCTTGAGGGCCGCTCTCGCTGCTGGCCTTCGTATGGATTTGATTTCTGCCTTTGTTAGCTGAAGGAGTGATTCGCAGTCAGACACGTCACCGAACTGCTCCAAGATTTTAATTGCGGCGAGACGGGCATCAGTTCGATCAATGTGAAGATACCTACGTCCGAATTCGATTGCGCTTTGCTTTCCTTGTGAAGCGATCGCCTCTAGAGCAATCGTGACCAACGATTCATGGATAAATCTATCGAGTTTTTCGCCTTCTTTGAAGCTTTCCAATATTTCATCAGCTTTAGTTCCGTACTGTTCTTTCAGCCGATTGAGAGATCGTGCGCGCAGTACTTTGAAATCGTTTGATAAGTCTGAACGCATTTCTTTCTCAAACTCATCGAAGTGATGTTTCGCGAGAGCCTCATAAGCATCCAGACCTTTTATGCTTATCCAATCGATTTCTGAGCGTAGAGTTTCTGCAGGTTGTCGGCTCAATATTTCAATTTTTTCTGTGTGTAGGTCATCTCCCAATCGATCACCCTCGACATCCTCCGGCTTTATGCCGCCAGTTGAGAGTAATTTTCTCTGTCCAATGGTTTTCAAAGTATACGATTCATCGGCGACGAAACTCTTGGCCAGATCTTCACTCACTTCACCACGATCTTGCAACTGCTGCCCAGCAAAGACCCGTACTTCTTTCTCCGGATGCTTAGCTGCTGCAATGAGCAATTTCGCGTCCAATTTATCTTTATTTTTAGCCAATTCTTCACCTAAGGCGGAGAAAAATTCCAGACGCTTTTCCACGATGTCAGCCAGTATGCGATTGGGTTCATGCCTTGCGAGTATTCTTGCACGCGCAGACTGCGCACTTGTTGTGATAATAGGACTAGAGCTGCTACTAATAAATTGATCGAGGATCGGAATATCTTTGAGGCCGCCCAATTTTGCTAAACACTCAAACTTTTTTGGGGTTAATTCATCCGATGAATCTGCGAGAAAAATCACTAAGAGGTCTTTGTGCGGAATGCCTTTGATTTCCAGCGGGATCGATGCTTTTTCCAAGAGCGCAGTAGCTCTCCTGCGAACTTCTTCGTTACTGGAAAACATTGCCGTGTGCACCAATCGTTTCGCGCCGTGCCTCTTGCGATCTAGGAACCAATACCACCCCGGAATGTGGTCCCATGCATCAGCGATTAGGGTTGTATAGAGAACGGTTCTTTCTGCCCATGTAGGATGAAGTGTTGCCCGATGAAGATAGAGCAGATTTGCTACATGATTTTCTAGGCGCAGGTTGTAATTCTCAGGAACTGCGGCAGTAGAGAACAAATGTAGTCGGGCTGCCTGTATATCACTCAATTCGGAAGGTTTAGCGGCTTTCTTCGCCGCTTCTTTCAGTAAATTTTGTAATGCACGTGGAGATGAGGCCGATTCACTTTTTTGTTTCTCATCAGACTTTGATACAGCGGATTCCTTGGACGCCTCAGGCGTACCCTCAGGAGATTGATCACTGTCAGTTTGTTTATGTGGGTATATTATTTGCAACGCATAACGCATGAGATCACTGTGGAGTCTTTCCTCCCATTCTTTGGTAGTCTTTAAATCTGCGAATTGTACTGCACCTTCGGTTTTAATCTGCTCTCGAAATTCGATAACTTTTTTGTATTGATCATCCGGTTTTTTCAATAACTTAGCTGGAGCCTGCTTAAAAAAGAGCCACACTTCTGGTTTGCCATTCTTGTTGTGCAGTCCACGAGCGATGGCAAACTCTTCTTCAAAGCCGGAACTATATTCACCTGTTTTTGTTCCCCAGCGAGCACAAAGAAGTCCAATGAAGAGATCGCATCCATCGATCTTTGGGTTGATTCTTTCCTGAGGTCGTCCCATGCCAATCAGAAAATTCTCCCATCTTCGCAACTCAATTTCCCAGCCATGATCTCGTAGTACCTCATTGATTTTTTCAACAATCGTGAGCAGGAGAGCTCGCTCTTTGGTTACATCTGATGGAGAGCCGATGAATACGGTCAGCACCTTTCGGTCGTTGTTGGTCGCCATTTACCTACAATCTAGCACTATTTTGCAAAATTTACGCGATACATACTGAACTCATCCTCTGTGTCACCGCTCCCAAATCCACCCGCATAAGTTCTAACAGCATCCTCTCGATGCCGCCACGTAAAATCGCTGCGCGATCACGTGGCACGGCCACAACAAAAAAATTTGCTTTTGAGTATTTGCTAAATAATGATCCATCACAACACCCTGCCGATCCTCTAGACTACTCGCATGCTTATCCAAGACCCTTTCTCCGAAGATCACATCCGCGCACATTGCTCGCACTGCGATCCCACGTCCAATGCCTTCGCTGATCTTTTAGATGAGACAGAAAACTTCCGCATCGTCTGCGATCATCATTCGCTTTGCGAAGGACATATTCTGATCATCCCAAAAGAGCATCTCTCGTGTATTGGTGCATATTCAGAAAAACAGTTTGATGAATTCGTTGAACTCTACGAATTGGTCTCCGCTTTCTTAAAAAAAGAATACGGAAGCGTGAGCTCGTTCGAGCATGGAAACATCGGCCAGACAGTTTTTCATTCGCATGTGCATCTGCTTCCGTACGCGGGCGATCCCCTCACAATCGTTCCCGAAGGCAAAGAGCATCTCGTCGCGTTGCCGTCATTTATTGAATTGCAAAAACTCTTCAAGCATTACGATCGCTATCTTTTTTTCTCCATGAACGATCTCGCGTGGGTGGTCGATCCAACTCTGGCTTCACCGGGGTTTTTCCGCAATCGCTTTGCGACAGCTCTCGGAAACGCTGAGCGCGGGAACTGGAAGGAGATGGATAGGAATCAGGAGCTCATGACTCTGGCTCAGGCTGATAACGCACAGGTAAAAAAGCGATGGGAAGGAAAAGACAAAAAGTAAGGTTTATGCTATACTGATCCGATGCACAAATATCCAAAACTTTGCTTACTCCTGCTGTTTTGCGTACTGGCGTATGTGCTCTATCACCTTGGTGTGTTCGATGCCTATGCGTCGACGCTTCATGAGTATGGTTACTACTCTGCGTTTCTGGGGGGCATGCTTTTTAGTTTTGGATTCACTGCGCCCTTTGGCATCGCGATCTTTGCGGAAATCTATCATGCGGTGAATCCGTTTCTTGCAGCACTTCTCGGAGGTCTCGGAGCACTTATTGTCGATGTATGCATTTTCAGTCTGATTCGATTTTCTATCTTCCATGATGAAGTGCACCAATTGAAATCATCGCGTATTTTTTTACGTTTGCATGCCCTCCTTCACCACGAAAAAATGCCACCCATTCTCCGTGAATATCTCCTCTGGTCCTTCGCCGGCATCGTCATCGCGTCTCCTCTTCCCGACGAATTCGGCATCGCACTCATCAGTGGCATTTCCGACATGAAGGGCGTGCAGTTTATGATCCTCTGCTTCACGATGAACGCGCTCGGCATTCTGGTTCTCCTCTCCATCATGACAGCGGTCTGAGTGGAGGGGTTCTTAGGGGCTATAGAACGCTTTTTTGCTTTTTCTGATGAGCAAAAAGAACCATCGCACCAAACAACTTTTTTCATGCCTTCCCACAATCGGATAGTATCCTTTCTGTTCGCAATGCACTCTCGACATCCATGTATATACAATGTATACTCATTCTATGAAAACGAAAATTCAGCGATGGGGAAATAGCTTAGGGATTCGTATCCCAAAGGCGTTCGCCGTTCATATGGGAATCGATTCAGGAGAGGACGTGGAGCTCTCTCTCGAACAGAATGGTCTGCACATTGCGTGTACATCGCAGGATCTCTCTTCGCTCCTGAAACAGGTGACTCCCGAGAATATGCATGGGGAGGTTCAGACAGGCTCTGTAACCGGCAAAGAAGTATGGTAACTCTTACGACACCAGATCGGGGCGATATTGTGTCGCTTCAATTTTATCCTCAACAGGGAAAAGAACAGGCAGGCAGACGACCTGCTGTCGTTCTTTCGCCGCGTTCCTACAATGCAAAAGTTGGTTTAGCAATTTTCTGCCCCATCACAAGCCATGCAAAGGGATATCCGTTTGAAGTCGCTCTTCCACGAACGATGAAAACAAAAGGAGTTATTCTTGCGGATCATGTGAAGAGTCTCGATTGGCAGGCACGCAAAGCGCGCATCATTGAACGCGTGTCCCCCTCTGTTCTCTCAGACGTTCTTGCAAAACTGGAGTTGCTGCTTACGTAAAAAGTGTACCGTTCTGCACATACCTCCGAAGGAAATGAGACACTGCATGCGGGGATTTGATTGTGCATTACACTCCAATCACCAGCTTCAATCCAAGTAATCCCCCAATCACCACAAATACATTTTTCACGAATGTGTTTCCTTTGTAGACGGCAAATGCAGATCCTAAGTGCCCGCCAACGATGCCGCCGAGAATGGCAGGGATCGTGAGCCACAGATCAAACACACCTTTGTATGCGAGGAGAATGGCCGTTGCGAGTGTCCACGAGAACGAGACGGCGTAGTAATGCCCCATGGCGCGCAGTAGATCGTAGCCGCGCGTGTACATCGTCCAGATGCTGAACGCGATCGCGTTGCCCGCTCCAAAGATCCCCTCGTAGAATCCAAGAACCAGTCCCATCGGATACGAAGCGATTCGCCGTGCTTTCGAAGGATTTTTTTCTTCGTGCAATCCTAAATCCTTTTTGAAATACGTATGAAGGACAAAAACTAAAATTAGCACGCCCACCACTCTCTTCAAAATCGCTTGGTCGACGCCGACAATAATCGACACAGCGGCAAGGACACCGATAAGACCAAGAAGTGAAAATACGATGATGAACATCCAATCAACTTTTCTGTTCTTCAGATAATTTCGTGCAGCAGGCAACACCCAGCACGCCGAACTGCATTTCTGCACACTCGTCGCCAGCGGAAAGGGAATCCCGAGCATCAGAAACACCGGCAAATTGATTGTCGATGCTCCCCCTCCGGACATTGCACTCAGAAAAGTCGATGCCAGTGTGACGAAGAAAATGAAGAGGAAATTCATGTTTTGCATGGAAAAATACTTTTTGTGGTCATTAGAGTACCACCATCTCCACCTCGCGCGTCACCGTATCCAGTATCGCCACCGTCCCCTCTTTTTCAAATCCATGCGCGCTGCCGGGGTTGAGCACAAGCACCCCGTCGATCGTTTCATGGCGTAGTTCGTGCGTGTGACCACAAAGCACAACGTCGTAAGTTTTGGACTTGATGAGTGCGTCGGTAATTTCGGGAACCGTGCCGTGGTAACAGGCGATTTTTAAACCGTCATAATCCAGCACGCAAAATTCCCACCGGAAATCCCCGCCGATCTCACGGAAATTTTTCTCGAGCCTCAGCACATCGCCGTCATTATTGCCGAGAATCCCGATGATCTTCGTCCCTTTAAACGCCCGCACAGAAGGCCCTGCGCAGTAATCGCCCAGGTGAATGATGGGCGATGCGCCCTTCGCTGCAAATACCTTCTTTGCCTTTTCGATATTCACAATACTCTCGTGTGTGTCGGAGATGATGCCGAGTTTCATAGAGGAAAATGGAAAATGATCGTCATCAGCTTTTCTTTTTATCATAAAACTCCGACCGCTCCCACGCCAAGTGGAACAAACTTCGCAGTGCCTCAGCGAGGTCTTTGTTGTACATCTTCATTCCCATTTGTTCGTGCGTGCCGGTTGAAAACATTGCGACCATATCGCCGATGATATTGATCTCGCATTTGCCGGGAAATTTACTATGTGGCACCAACCTCGTTTCACGCAGCTCCTTCTTGTCGCGTGCTTTATACGCAATCGCAGCGTCGGTATCGGGCTGAATGCTCTGCACGTGGATTCCCTTGCTCACACGCTTCTCCGTGTAATCTCCCCAGTCATCACCCGCGAGTTCGGTGTGATATGTATTCAGTCCAAAACAGAGTTGTTCACTGCTTTTTTCTTTCAGTGTTTCATCAATCAACTGCGTCACCGCCTCGAGTCCCTGGTAATACTTGATCTTCCCGCGAATCTCGAGTGTCGGCATCTTCCCCTTCTCCCGTAGTTTCTTAAATTCCGTTTTCAGTGTTTCCGCTTTTTGTTTCAGTCTCTGCATCTGATTCACACGTTCTTCACAGAGGAGCACCAAATCATCGGGGTCGACGGAATCAAAATGTGCGACGTTATTTTTGTTAAACTGGACAATGATCTGCTTCGCCTCGAGTGTCTCGAGTATCTGATACACCGATGCGCGTTTGAGTCCGAGACGCTTCGCCACGATGCTCGCAATCGACTCCCCATGCGTCAGCAAATACAAATACACCCGTGTTTCGGTATCGGTCAGGCCGAGGCTTTGGAGGAAACTTTCGATCATAGCTCTGTAGGATAGAGTATCATCCCGCTCGGTCGCAATACACAGCGACAAAGCCACCAATCTGTTGTTCAAAATCCACAACAGGGTGTTGTCGGGGAAATATTTCACATAATATATTGTTATTTTTTGTTTGTTTGGAGCCATTTATTGATGAATTGATTTTTTAGGAAAGTGTGACATTAACACTCAATATATCTATGAATGCATGCTTATTTTTCTCCATTCACCATGCCCGAAGAAGCTATTACAGAGGTAGATCAATTCGATCTTGTTGAGTTTGCAAAACAAGTACGTCCGGCAGCCCCAACCTATGAAACTCTTCTCAGTGAGAATGCCCCCAGCTTCCGCAAATTTTTGGATGATTTTCGAGAAAAAGTTCGTGGAATAAGAGAGAGTGGGAAAAAGGTAATCGTTGTTCTTGGGACAGGGGGCACATTTCAATCAGATGAAACTGATGCAGGAAGAGCACCCACGGCATCACTGCGCGAAAGCTTTGATGCCTTGGGTTTGCCCGAAGATCCCAGTGTGCATCTTATGCTCTGCGATCTCATGAAGTTGGATTCTTCACAGATGACGGTTGATCAGTGGCGATTTCTTGCCGAAATGATTATGGAACTCGAAGAAAAGATATCAGATATGTATGACGCAATTATCGTCACACATGGTACAGACACTATGGCGAAGGGTGCATCGTATCTTTCCCTGATGCTCAAAGGATTCCCAAAAAGTATTATTTTTACGGGCTCACAGGAACCAGCGAGAAAATCAGGAACGGATGCAAAGGATCAAATGGAGCGCAGTATTTCAACAGCCAAACTTGCATCCAGTTTCAATCGAAGGATTGCTGAGGTCATGGTGTGTTGCGGCTTGAGAGTTTCCAGAGGAACATGGGCAGTAAAACTTGGGGACAAAACAGTAAATGCATTTGGACTCTGGAATCAGCCGAACCAGGATTTTGATGCAACAGATTGGGAAAGAGCTTCTCGCGATGGAACATTACATAGATTGGCTCCGGCTCTTTTGGATTTTGGAACAGGGAAAAGTAGAGGCGGCATGGAATTTGCCTCACACGCCATAAGTTATGACCATAAGGGGCCATATGATCCTTTTACCCAAATTACAAGTCCGGCAAATTTATTTCCGGCATCAATGACAGATAAATCAACAGAAGCCTTTGCGGTGCATATCGTTCAACAACGAGTTGCGATTCTCACTCAATTAGGAAGTGCAACAGCAGATGACAGCCTTATCGAAGTTGCACTCGAGGCGGCAAAGCGTGGCAAAATTATTCTTTTTGAGGCTCCATTTCATGACTCCACAGTTTTGACTGGTACCTATAAAGCAGGAGCACGAGTACGGGAATCCCTTCCGAATCTTCAGCGAAGATT
The DNA here is from genome assembly GCA_943355155.1 of Candidatus Peribacteria bacterium. GTDB lineage: Bacteria > Patescibacteriota > Gracilibacteria > Peribacterales > Peribacteraceae > CALREJ01. The sequence goes on along the minus strand of CALREJ010000005.1, from coordinate 2,973 downwards.
ACCAATTCTAAACACATCACCAGCTACATTTGACGCCAAAACAAATTACTTACTCCACAGACTTGGCATTCAGCCATTGGGACAATCAGAAGGATTGGGTGTCTACTTTGATGATAATGATCTGCGCAAATTCTACGATCAAATGGAGCAAAATTTGGTGCGCGAACTTGTATGAAATTTCTCGGTTGATGCGCAGGTGCAGCACATTACGAAACAGGTCTCAAAGCAATTCTCGCAGGAGGAGTCCCGTGCTACGACCAGACAGATGTTGCAGTAGACGTGAAGGCCCGTTGGCTCCTCGGAAACGCCATCTGCAGCGATGTGGAGGGCTTCAGAAAAGCAATGGCGACGTCGTATGCGGGGGAGGTGACGGAGCCGAAGTAGAGAAAATGATTTCGTCACATCTTCCTTTTTCGCCAAGCCTCATTTCTCGTGGAGTCCTCCACGGAGGTATACCATGCCCTCCATGGACACCCCCTTCCTCACCATCGCAGAAGCAGCAGAAAAGACCGGTCGATCTGCGTCGACTATTCGACGGCTTATTCAATCTATCGCAGAGGATGATAAACATCAGGATCGCACTGCGTTGCAACCAAACCCCAAGCAGGTCGCTGCTTTTAAGAAAAAAGGTGAGAATTTCACATGGAAAATCAAAGAAGACATCATCACCCGCAATTTCGGTTCAGCCCCAGTGGAAGAGAAAAAGAAGAAGGCAGAACCAGCCGCAGACATCTTTAGCATCCTCCAAAATGAACTCAGCCTGAAAAACGCGCAGATCGAAAAGCAGTGGGAAGTGATTCATGCACTGAACGATCGACTCCGCGAAGGGAATATGCTCATGGGTTCACTCCAAAAACGTCTCAGCTTACCGGAGCCCCAGTCCCCTTCCCCAGACGTCGTCGAAGCCTCCACCGTGGAGCCTTCCAAGGATGCCGTTATGAGTGCTTCAAAAAGCACAAAGAAGAGAGGCATTTTTGGGTGGATGAGGGGGTGATTGTTGCTGGTTGGCTTGTTGGCTGGTTACTTGTTATCCATTAGTAACCATTTTCAACAAAACGAGCCGACCAGAAACAAGCCAACAAGCCAACATCGTCAGTCCGCAATCTTAATCTTAGCCCCCACATCAGCCTTGCTGAATTGTAGGTAGGCAGAGCGGTAGAGACGTGTGTAGCTGTCTTCGTCTGGCATCCATTTGCGGACAAGATCGATGTCGTTATTTTTGTACATGACGAGCGCACCGGGGTCAGCGTCTGCGAGACTGCTGCCGATCTGTACGGTTTGGCTTACGTTACCGACGATCAGCTTTATTGTTTTATTGCTTCCCGCGGCCTTCATCACCTCTTCCCACTTCTTTGTCGTATTCTTCGTGTAGGTCATCATATTGCCGAAACGGTCGACGTAACTCAGTTCCCATTCGTCTTCGGGGAAGTCTGGGATGATATCGATGCTGTCATTTACGAGGTCGATTCCGTGGTCTGGGTGCAGTAAATACGGCATGTAGCTGCTGCGGAACTGTTCGGTGTTTCCGTAGATGATGTTTTTATCGTTATCGAGGTGCTGGAGGGTTTGGATCTTATCTTTGATCGTGGAAAGACCGCTCAGTGTTGTCGTCACAATGCGGATATTGTCGATGGTGGCGAGGTAGAAGTGTCCGCCGTTTTCACGTGTCGTGCGCGGAGCCGAGTTGATGAAGACGCCTGTGATCGTATTGGCAAACTCATCCTTCACTGCTTTTGGGAGATACGGTGAATTCTTCGTATTGTTATTGAGCGTCAAAATCAGGCGCAGAACGTGTTCTGTGATAATTTCACGTCCGTAGATATCAAACTCGCGACGTACGGTTTCGAGCGGAGTGGAGCGGAAATCGGTCGAGATCAATGCATCGGCGTCATCCTGCAAAAAAGGGTTTTTACTGCGTCCGTAGGTATCTGAGAAGAGATAGAAACGGCGAAGAAAGGAGTACGCCATGGGGATGGTGGAAGGAGAAATGAAACGACGCGGGCATGATAGGGAATAATTGAAAATTGACAATTGAGAATTGAAAATAAAAAAAACGTCATGGTGAGGTGCGACTTCCTTAAAATTTAAAAAAGATAAGAAGCCCCGAATCCATGACTCCTTATGGAGGTCGTGGTTCGGGGCACGGTTTCGATTGCCGTGCACCTCACCATGACGTTTTTTATTTCACAACTGCGGTTTTCGTTTATGCCACTCCGTCCCCTGCTCAAAGGCATGTCCTGCTTTGAGGATCGTTCCTTCCTGCCATTGCGGCCCTATCAGCTGTAGTCCAATCGGGAGGCCTTCACTGGAGGCTCCACAGGGCAATGATACGGCCGGAATGCCCGCCATGGCCTGACTTACGGTAAAAACGTCCTCCAAGTACAGCGACACCGGATCATTCTCATGAGCGCCCACTTTGAATGCGGGAGTAGGGGCAACGGGTGACAAAATCACATCAACTTTCTTGAAGGCCTCCGTGAAGTCTTGGCAGATGAGGCTCCGTACCTTCTGCGCTTGGCGGTAATACGCATCATAATAGCCAGCGGACAGTGCATAGGTGCCGATCATAATGCGGCGTTTTACTTCAGCGCCGAATCCCCCACTCCGTGCTTGCTCGTAGTAATCAATGAGCGAGTCTGGATTCTCAGCGGTATGCCCATAGCGAATGCCATCGTAACGAGCCATATTTGAACTTACTTCGCAGGGGCAGATTACATAGTAGGTGGCAACGCCGTATTTCGTGTGTGGCAGAGAAATATTGTGAATTGTCGCGCCCAATGATTCAAATACTTTGGAGGCTTCCATGATGGCCTTCTTGGTTTCTTCGTGAAGCCCTTCGATAAAGTACTCCTCCGGAAGTCCGATCTTCATCCCCTGCACGTCCCCTGTCAGACTTTTTGTGTAATCAGGAACAGGATTTTCCCCTGTCGTGCCATCCAATGGATCTTTGCCGGCAATTGCTTGGAGCACGAT